>JBKPOZ010000020.1:0-73790 GCA_046733355.1 Pseudomonadota bacterium
TGCGTCCAGAACGCGCCCAATGAGCCCAGTAGACCAAGAAAAAAGGACGACACAGCCTCCAACATGACTGGCCTTTCGCATGTACACTCTACAATCTCTCCGCACCCCAAATACGCAACGGTTCCCAGCGGGGAGAGGGCAGGGGTAAGGGGGTCACTCTCGTAGACGTTAACCCTCACCCTAACCCTCTCCCTTAGGGAGAGGGAACCTAGCTGAGCTCGCCGGGAGATCATTGGCAAAGCTGACTCACAGAAAAGAGAGTAAGCGCATGGATGCCCTTGCAACGCGGTTCGAGCATGATCTGCTCGGCGACATGGCCGTGCCGGCGGACGCCTATTACGGCGTTCACACCCTGCGAGCAGTGGAAAACTTTCCCATCAGTGACACCCGAATTTCGATCTATCCGGACCTGATCATCGCGCTTGCCTGCATCAAGCAGGCGGCGGCGATGACCAACAGCGAATTGGGGCTGCTCGACGGCAAGAAGGCGCAGGCGATCATCAGCGCCTGCAAGGAGATCCGCGACGGGGGCCTGCACGATCAGTTCGTCGTCGACGTCATCCAGGGCGGCGCCGGCACCTCGACCAACATGAACGCCAACGAGGTGATCGCCAACCGCGCCCTCGAATTGCTCGGTCACAAACGTGGCGAATACCAGCACCTGCACCCGAACGAGCACGTCAACATCAGCCAGAGCACCAACGATGTTTATCCGACGGCCATCAAGGTGGCGCTGCACTTTGCCATCACGCGCCTCGTGGAAGCTATGGTCACCCTGCGCGCGGCGTTCGAGGCGAAAGCCGAGGAATTTGCCGACGTGCTCAAGATGGGACGCACTCAGCTTCAGGATGCGGTCCCGATGACGCTCGGGCAGGAATTCTCGACCTATGCGGTCATGATCGGCGAAGACGAGGAGCGGCTCAAGGAAGCCTCCTCGCTCATCCACGAAATCAACCTCGGCGCGACGGCGATCGGCACCGGTATTACCGCGCATCCCGACTACGCGGCGCTCGTCTGCCGGCGCCTGCGCGAGATCACCGGCATCGAGCTGGTCACCGCGGCGAATCTCATCGAGGCCACACAGGATTCGGGGGCCTTTGTTCAGGTCTCCGGCGTCCTCAAGCGGGTCGCGGTAAAGCTCTCGAAAATCTGCAACGACCTGCGGCTCCTTTCGAGCGGGCCGCGCGCAGGACTTGCCGAGATCAATCTGCCGCCGCGCCAGGCGGGTTCGAGCATCATGCCCGGCAAGGTCAATCCGGTGATCCCCGAAGTGATGAATCAGATCGCTTTCGAGGTGATCGGCAACGACGTTGCGGTGAGCTTTGCGGCGGAAGCTGGCCAGCTGCAGCTCAACGCCTTCGAGCCCATCATCGCCCATAGTCTGTTCGAGAGCTGCAAGCACCTGCGCCGCGGCATCGAGACGCTGACCGAACGTTGCGTGAAGGGCATCAGCGCCAACCGCGAGCGCCTGCGTCGCATGGTGGAGAATTCGATCGGCCTCGTGACCGCGCTCAATCCGCTGATCGGCTACGCCAACGCGACGCAGGTGGCGCAGGAAGCGTTGGTCACGGGCAAAAGCGTGTACGATCTGGTGCTGGCGAAAGGATTGCTGAGCAAGGCCGTGCTTGAGGATGTGCTGCGGCCGGAGGCGCTCACGCGCCCGCGCGCCATCGAGGCAAAGCGCGAATAGCAGCAACGATCGACGCGCCCCTCGCGCCCAAAGGGCGTAGAGCACGTGCTGTGCTATAAAAGAGCATGCAGCGGAACGCGCGACCACAGGCCAAAAGTCACAGCGAAGCCGAACCGGGGTGGTCGTGGCAGGCGTCGATCGTGGTCGCGGTTGTCGTAGGCTGCGTTTACATCCTTTCCGCAAACATGAGCCTTGCGCTGCTCACGCCGGACGGCGTTGCCGTGTTTTGGCCGGCGGCCGGCATTGCCGCGGGCGCGCTGATTGCCTTGGGTCCACATGCGCGTGCGGGGGTGGTGGCGGGCACAATGCTGGCAACGGTGATCGCAAATCTCCTCGGCGATCGAAACGTTTTGAGCTCCATCGTCTTCGGTTTCTGCAATGCGGGCGAAGCCTTGCTTGCCGCCGGGATCATCGAGCGGTTCTTCGGCTGGCCGTTCAGGCTCGATCGGCTGCGCAACGTGCTCGGCCTTCTCGCAGCGGCAATCGTCGCAACCGCTGTCTCCGGTATTGGCGGAGCGCTTGGCTTTGCGCTCTTTCACGACGCGAAGGGCTCGCTCTTCGCCACCTGGCAGAACTGGTTCGCGTCCGACGCGCTCGGCATTGTCACCATTGCGCCACTGATCATCGGTCTTGCGTCGCTCGGGCGCGAGCTTCCTGCGCGCAGCGAAGCCATGGAAGGCCTCATTGCGCTCGCATCGCTCATAGTGATGAGCATCATTGTGATTGCGCTGCCGCAGGAGCCATGGGCGAGGGTCGTGCCGATTGCGCTGCTGTTTCCAATCCTTTTGTGGATCGCGGCGCGCTGTCCGCCCGTTTTCGCGGCGGCTGCGGCTTTTGTCGTAACGCTCGCAATCGTGGGCACGACGATCATCGAAATTGGTCACTTCGGCGGTCGAGGTCTGCCGATGCCAGAGCGCGTCCTGACTGCGCGCGCCGGCATTCTGGGGGTCGCACTCTGTGCCTACGTTCTCGCCGCGTTGTTTGCGGAGCGGCGGCAGCAGGCACTTGCGCTTGCCGAGAGCGAAGCCCGGGTGCAGGAGGCTCTCACGGCGGGAGCGGTCACAACATTCGTCTGGGATCTCACCATCGGCGAGTCACGGCGCAGCGTCAACGCAGCGCAGGTCCTTGGATTCAATCCGGAGAAAACCTTTGCGGCGAGCGATTTCCTGGCGGGGGTGCATCCTGATGACCGTGAACGGTTCAGGGCGTTGGTGCGCAGGCTCAGCCCCGAAGATCCCGACTATACCTTCACTTTCCGCTTCACGCAGGCGGACGGCCGGCAAGTCTGGCTCGAGGAGACTGCAAAGGCGGAATTCGACAGCATTGGAGAACTCGTACGCCTGAAAGGCCTTACGCTTGACGTGACTGCGCGCAAGCAATCCGAGGACCAGCAGAGTCTGCTCATCGCCGAGCTTGATCAGCGCGTCAAAAAGCTGATGGCGCGTGTCGCCGTCATGGCCAAGGACATGGGCCAACACGGCGGTTCACTGGATACCTACATTCGCGCCTTGGATGAGCGCATCCAGTCCATCTCCGGCGCGCACACACTGCTCAGCCAGAATCGTTGGCGCGGCGCCGAAGTTGCCGAGCTGGTCCGAAATCAGCTTTCGCCCTGCGCAACCGAAGCAAACGCGATTGTTGACGGCCCTCGCGTTACACTCAGCGTGGAAACCGCGCAGGTATTGGCAATGGCGCTGCACGAGCTAGTGACGAACGCTGCCAAGTATGGCGCCCTGTCGAGTCCGCACGGGCGCGTGGAGGTGACTTGGAGCCGTCGGAGCGGCAGCGGTGCGGATCACCTGGACATCGACTGGCAGGAGATGGGCGGTCCGCCTGCTGGCGCTGTGCCGCAATCCAAATACGGCATCAGCGTCATTCGCGATCTGATCCCGCGTGAGCTCGGCGGCTCGGTTGACCTGACATTCGCGCCGGCGGGCGTGCGTTGCAGAATTGAGGTTCCTCTCAACGACGCGCCTCGGCAGGAACGTGCAACAAACGGACCAGTGCCCTCAAGCGTTCCGACCGATACCGATGTCGCACGAAGCGCTGTTAAACCGCAGCCAACGCGAACCTCCTGACTGATTAATCTTGACACGGCAAACCTCGGACATCGCCCCATCCCGACAAGCTGCTCGCGCTTGCGGACGAGTGCACCTGCTTCGGCGCTCACCGTAACGGTCACATTACCTGACACCCGCCCGAACGCCGATAGTTCCGCTCTATCGCGATATGCGAGCAGGATATTTTTGCCGTCAAAGAGAAGCGGGGTATACTATCGACAGGCAGGCAGTGAGCCGCGGGATTTTCTCGACCGTGCATCGGCGATGCCCGTTTTGCTTGCGAGGCTGCGCTCATACGGAGGCTTTCATGAACGTGCAGGTGGGCAAGGTCGCTTACGACAGCGATCAGGCAATTCCATTTGTCGACAGCCGGATTTACAGCGATCAAGGGATTTTCGAGGAAGAGCTCGAGAAGATCTGGAAAAAGGTGTGGCTCGTAACGGTGCACGAGTCTGAGCTGGCAGAGGCGCTTGATTTTCGCACGCTGACGCTGGCGCGCGAGCCCATCGTCATCGTACGCGGCACGGATAACAAGATCCGCGCGTTCCTCAACGTCTGTCCGCATCGCGGCAATCTCATTCTGCGGCAGCCGTCGGGCAGCCTTACGGTCGCCGAGCCGTCGGGCAATGCCAATCATATGACCTGCATGTTCCATGCCTGGCAATTCGACTGCTTCGGGCGCTGCGTCGATATTCCGCGCGCCAAAGCGGGCTATCAGGAGCGGCTGAAAAAAGAGGACGTGTCACTGAAGGAGCTGCCGTGCGAAGTCGCCTATGGCGGCTTTGTCTGGGTTTCGCTCAACTCGAATTGTGCCCCGCTATCCGAATACATCGGAGGCGCCTTCGATATCATGAAAGAGGAGCTCGATACCGAGCCGCTCACCATCTTTCATTATCACAAAGCGATCATTCCGAGTAACTACAAGCTGTGGCATGACACCAACAGCGAGTTCTATCACGACTACATGCATTACTTTAACCGCGCCACGAGCATGCGGCAGAAGGGATATTTCGAGCGCAAGTACACGACCTTTGCCAATGGTCATGCCACCGTCGGTTCCATGGAGGTCAAATACGACGCCTATCAGGGAGCGACCGACCGCGTGCTGTCCTTTCCCGGAATGCCGCGCAACGGCTGGAAGATGGTCGATCTGTTCCCGGGCGCGACGTTCAACATCCGCGGCTCCTCGCTGCGCGTTGATACGATGACGCCGCTCGCGCCGGACCGGGTGATGATTGAGTTCCGCGGGCTTGGCCTCAAGCGCGATACTCAGGAAGAGCAGGACCAGCGCGTGCGCGATCACAACGTGATCTGGGGACCGTTCGGGCGCAACCTGCACGAGGATCTGCTCGGCATTACCGGTCAGGGTGTGAGCATGCGGCCGGGCTCGACGCCGAAGCACATTCTGCACGGCAGGCGCGAGGACAATACCATCCACGACGAGATCGGAATGCGGCACTTCTACGCCGAGTGGGCGCGCCGCATGGACCGCTCTCCCTCCGACCCGTTCTTCGGTACCCAGATCGCCGCAGAATAAACTCTCCGGAACCGGCGTCAGACAGCGGGAGGTCGCTCATGAACATCATGACAAAGCCCGAATTGAAATCCATCGAGCGCGCGATCCAGGACGTGATCTACCGCGCCTGTCTGCTTCTCGATGACGAAAAGTTCATGGATTGGCTCGGCCTCTGCACATCCGACTTCAAATACCGGATCACGACCTACAGCCCGGAAATTCGCCGGCGCATGACCTGGTTCGAGCAGGATCTCGCTGGCATGAAAGGCATCATCGAGATGCTGCCCAAGCACAATACCGATCACGGCCGCCTCACGCGACACGCCACGAATTACACGGTGGATCTGGATGCCTCCTTGAATGAGGCGAGGGCAGTGACCTCGTTTGCCTGCTATCGCACCATGCTCGACGGCATCAATTCGCATATTGATTCGGGGGAATCGCAGCTGTTCCTGATCGGGAAATATTACGACCGGTTCCGGCTCTCCGAGGATGGTCCAAAGTTCTCGGAACGCAATGTATCCCTCGACACGCGGCGGCTGGATAAGGGATCGCACTACCCGATCTGAACGCCGTCCCTTCTTTATTACACCTGGAGTTGCGCATTGGCCTGGCAGAGGCTTTGCTCTGCGGATGCAGTTTCGAGCGGCTCTCTGACCGGTGTTGATGTGCACGGCGTGCGCGTTCTGGTCACCAGGACAGACGGCGATTACGTGGCATTTCCGCCCCTCTGTCCGCATATGGCCGAACCCCTGGAAAGCTCGGGCATTTGCGCGGAGGGCACACTCACCTGCACCAAGCACATCTGGCAATGGGATCTGAAAACGGGGGCGCCGATGGGCGATGCGGAGAAGCCTCTGCTTTATTACCCGGTGAGGCTGCAAGGAAACGATCTCTGGATCGATTTCGAACGCGAGCTGGCCTACGATTACGAGGATTGATCGCAGGCCGCCATGGCGGGGCTTGTCAACGCAAGCCGGGTAAATCAGCCGACTTGCGGTGCACGACTATTCGGTTCTGCGCTGCACGCACGCGCTTGATCAGGTGACCCCCTCCAGCATGGCGCTCTGCTCCAGAAAGCTCTGCGTGATCATCCTGGCAAGCCGCCGCATCACGAGATAGCCGGACCGCGGCTCCCCATCGAGAATGTTCAGCAGCGCCTCGCCGTCGATGTCAAGCAACCGGCAGTCTTCGAGCGCGATCACTGTGGCAATGCGGCGCGGCTGGTCGCCGAGGAGAGCGGCCCATCCCAGGATGTCCCCGGCGGCGATGATCGTGCCTTGCGCTGCCGGCCGTCCATCGGCGCCGAGGATGAATCGCAGCCGCCCCTCGGCGACCACATAGGCGCTGCGCGCGGGATCGCCGACGGCATAGAGCGTTTCGCCTTCCTCCACGGTTTGCGGCCTGGCCAGTCTGGCGAGCCTCTGCAGTATTTCGCTCGAGACGCCCTGCAGAATGTCGGTCGCACGTAATATTTCGACGTTGTCGATTTCCCTGACCGCCGCGGTCATTGTTTCACCTCGCTTGGGCTCAACTGAACTTGTCGTAGCGGATATCGCGCACCGGCAGCCGTCCCTGCGTAATCAGCATGCGAATGGACACATCGACGAGGACCGGCGGGCCCGCCACATAGGCAACGCGTCCGGCGAACTTTTCGGCAAGATCGCGTGCTGCAATTTCGTGCGGGAAACCCGATTCGAAGCCAAGCCGCGGATAGCGCTTGCGCAGCTCATCTCGGGGCACGTCATGCGAGGTTACGACCTTGATGCGCAACATGTCGGGAAAAGCCGCGGCAAATGCGTGCAGCTCGTCGAGGTAGAACATATCGGCGTTGCTGCGCACGCCAAAGAACACATCGGCCTCGAAATGCGCGAAGTGCCGGGAGGAATGGCCAGCTTGGAGTATCGAAATCATCGAGGCAATCCCCGATCCGCCCGCGATGCACACAATCGTGCGCTGCTCCTGCGGAACGAAGATCGCCTTGCCGAGCGGCCCAAACCATTCCAGCGAATCGCCGGGCTGTGCGCGGGAAAACAGCCATTCCGTGAATGCGCCGCCGGGCTTTCGTTTGACCACGAATTCTGCATGCGGCGAGGAGCCCGGGTGATTGATCATCGAGTAGCCGCGGAAGCCGGCAACCTGCGGAATGCGCAGCACCGCGAATTGGCCGGCGTCGAACTCCAGTGCCGGATCAAGGTTCAGGCTGAGCCTGACCACGTCCTCGGTGAGCCGAGCAATGTGCGCGACCACGCCCCGGCCGAACTGCGGTCGAATGCGCACACTCGAATTGAGATTGACGCTGCCGGGTATCTCGAAGCTGCATTGCGCAAGCGCGCGGGTCTGACACAGCAGAACCTCGTCGCGATCTGCACGCAGATACTTGTTCCCCGCGGCCTGGGGCCAGTCGCGCACGAGGACCCCCGCCGTGCGCCTTGCCTTGCAGGTGCCGCAGGTGCCAGTCGCGCACTCGTACGGAACTGCCACGCCTGCCCGCAGCGCGGCGTACAGAATAGGCTCGTGCGGCGCCGCCTCGAAGGCGCAAGTCGAAATCTTGGACCGCGCTTCGATTGTTGCGGTCGGTCTTTGCACCGGCCGGGAAAGTGAACCAGGCAGGTCTTGCATCACATCAGGACGATTTCTGAATCCGCTTCGAGTAGGCCTCGATGAAATCCGCGGCCGCCTTGCTGCCGCGCGCAAATGATTTCATTGCCTCATCATGGAGGAGCGACAGCGCTTCCATCTTGATGAGATTGGCGTGGTCGTTCTCGACCACGTCCTCGGGGCGCCGCGGGCGCGGCAGGGTCACGTCGAGAACGGAGCGCACCCGGGCAGGCGTGTTGGTCATCACCAGAATTCGATCGGCAAGCAATATCGCCTCGTCGATATCGGTGGTGACGAAGAAAGTGGTGCGGCGCGTTTCGTTGTAAAGCTTGCCGTAGTATTCCTGCATGAGCGTCTTGGTCATGGCATCGAGGCCGCGAAACGGCTCGTCGAGGATCATGACCTTCGGCTCGTTGATCATCGCGCGCGCGAGCTCGGCGCGGCGCTGCATGCCGCCCGATAGCTGGGTGGGATATTTGCGGCGGAACGCGGCCAGCCCAACCTTGTCGAGCAGAAATTCCGCCCTGCCGACCGCTGCCGCGCCGGCTGCGGCGCGCGCGCGCGGCCCGAACATGATGTTGCCGAACGTCGTCATCCAGGGAAACAGCGCCGTCTCCTGAAACAGCACCAGGCGATCCACTCCCGGCCCGACGACGGGCTTGCCGTCGATCGTTATTGTTCCCGTGGTTGGCCGCTCGAACCCTGCGATCAGGCGGATGAGCGTGCTCTTGCCGCATCCGGAGGGCCCGATCATCACCGTGAGCTTCCCGCGTTCGAGCACGAAAGAGCAGTCGCGCACGATGATCTTGGCGAATTTTCCCACTCCGTAGGACTTGCTGACGCTGTTCACCACGATCTCTGCGGCGGGCGGCAGCGCGGCGCCCCGGACGAGATCGATACCCGGAATCTCCGGCATGGAAGCGACGGTCATGTCACTGCTCCCGCAGCCAGGGCGTCACCAGCTCGCCCAGCTTCCGCAACAGCGCGCTCGATACGAACCCGGCGATACCGATGCTGATCATGCCGATGACGATCTGCGTATACGAGCCGCCCATATATGAATTCCAGATGAAGAACCCGAGCCCGCCGCCCTTGGCCCCGCCCATGGAAGCCGCGCTGCCGCCGCCGGATATCATCTCTGCGGCGACGACCACCTCCCACACAATGCCGACGCCCACCGTCGCGCCAACAATGACCGACGGCACCGTGCCGGGAAGAATGATTCGCCGGAAAATGTCCCAGCGCGACGAGCCCATGGAACGCGCCGCCTGGTAGTAGCGCACGTCGATTGTCTGCGCGCCTCCGATCACGTTTATGACGATGACGTAAAAAGCGCCCAGAAACGTGACGAAGTCGATCGACAATTCCTGTGTCGGCCAGAAGATGATCGATGCCGGAACCCACGCAAGGGGCGGGATCGGGCGCAGTACTTCGAACACTGGGAATGTCGTGCCGTAGAACGTCCGGCTCACCGCCATGCCCAGCCCGAGTGGAATCCCCACCAGCATCGCGGCGATAAATCCGGCGAACACCCGGCGCCCGCTCAAGTACCAGCTGAACCAGTAGCTCGGATCGAACATCAGCTCGGTGAACGTCCTCGCGACCGCCGAGGGTGGCGGAACTCGCAAGATTCCGGTGCGCGCCACCGTTTCCCAAAAGAGGATGAAAACCACTGTAGCAATCACGCCCCGCCAGAACCTGGTGCTGGCGATGGTGCTGTAGATGGGCGCTGCTCGAGCGCTCCTCTGCATCATTCAGCGCTCCCTCTCGCCGGCGGCGAAAGCCTTTAACGCCTCCTCGTGGACTGCCGCTATGGTCTCGTCGAGGTACTCGCGAAAACGCTTTGCCGTGAGGACGCTGTAATCGCGCGGATGGGGGATATCGACCGTCAATATCTTCTTGGGACGACATGGGCGGGTGGTCATGATCACGACGCGATGGCCGAGAAAAATCGCTTCCTCAAGGTCGTGTGTAATGAAGAAAATGGTGACCTGGTTTTTATCGAAAGTCTCGAGCAGGGCCTCGTGCATCACCGATTTGGTCAGTGAATCGAGCGCGCGATAGGGTTCGTCCAGAAGCAGCACCTTTGGATCGTTCATCAGGGCGCGCGCGATCTCCACTCGGCGCCGCATTCCTGAGGAAATCTCCCCGGGATAATTGCTTTCGAGGTTGTGCAGTCCCGAATCGGCGAGCATTGCCCGCGCCTTCTCGTACGCTTCTTTCTGCGGCAGGCGTCCCTGCACCATCGGGCCGAATGCCACGTTCTCGATGATGGTCTTCCAGGGAAACAGGGCGCCGTTCTGAAACACGACGATACGGTCCGGACCGGGCTCGGCCTTCAGCTTGCCGGGTCCGCACAGCACCTCGCCGTCGAGTTGAATCGTTCCGGAAGTTATACTGTGAAAGCCGGCGATGGCGTTGAGCAGTGTGGTCTTGCCGCAACCGGAGGGACCGACCACAACGGTAATCTTTCCTGCCGGAACGTCGAACGTACAATTATCGACGGCGAGAATGCCAGCTTCGTGCGAGCCATAGGTCTTCACGACATCGGTGATGCGAATCTCGCCTTTGCTCGCGGTTGGTGCCACGCAAGGAGGTTCCTCCACCGCAGGCGCGGTCGAGCGCTCGTTGGTCGATATCGCAGCGGAATTCACTTTTCCGCTCCCATCGCAATTTCGCGTGCCCTCCATTGCATCATGTAATTGCCGAGGATGCGTACGCCCGCGCTGGTCGCATAGCCCACGATCCCGAGCGTGATCATGCCGATCACCATCGTGGGATATTGCACCATGGTGTAGGAGGTATTGATGAGATAACCGAGACCGTATTGTCCCGACACCATCTCGGCCGCAACCAGAGAGAACCAGGCGACACCGACCGAGATCTGCAGGCCGGTGAAGATGAACGGCATCGCGCCAGGAACGACGACGTGCCAGAACACCTGACGCCGCCTGGCGCCCAGACAGTAGGCAGCGCGAACGAAAGATTCGTCGATCGATTCTACGCCGAGCATGGCATTGAGCGTCGTCGCATAAAAGGAAGCCAAAAACGTGAGGTAAATAACCGGGGTCTCCGATCCCTCAAACATGACGATCGCGAGCGGCACCCAGGAAAGCGGTGGGATCGGGCGTAGCAGCTCGAAGACAGGAAAGACGTATTCCTTGAACCGCTGTGACCAGCCGAGAAATAGACCGAGCGGTACTCCGATTGCGGTCGCCAGGAGAAAGGCGATGGAAACCCGGCGCAAGCTGACCCAGATGTGCTGATAATATTCTGGTGAATACAGAGAGAGGCCGTATGTGGGATCCGGGCTTAGCCATTCCGAGATGACTGCGGTCGGCCCGGGCAATTGCGAAAACCGCGGAAGCTTCCAGCCTTCCACCGTCAGGTACCAGAAGGCGAAGAAAAGCGCGAAGCCGAGCAGCATCAGGTAGGGCCGCGGGCTGCGCAGCCATTGCGAGATGCGATAGGTGGCGAGCTCGAAGCGGCTCGCCTCGGCTGCATCTCCCGGCACTGTCGACACGTCAGCGAGACCGACGGTTGCGCGAGCGCCCGCCAGGCTCGGTTCCAAGTCTTTCACGCCGTCATCTCCGTGCCGAGATCTGGCCTAGCTGGCGAAGCGAGCGGTTCTTCTCCTCGCGAGCACAGGATGAAAGCCGCGGCTTGCGCGGTTCATGAGCCGGTATAGGCGGAATCGGGCAGTGCCTTCACCTCACCCACGGGCGCCTTCAGGTTGCGCTTCTTGAGAATCTCTTCCGTGAATGAAGGCATTACCGCCTCGGGGCGGATATCGGCCTTGATGCTCTTGATCTCGACCAGGAATTTTGCCGCCTTGGCAATGAGATCCCTGGCTTCCTGCGTGAAGCCGTAAGGCAACATTATGCGCGTCGTCGTTCCGCCTTCCGAGGCGGGATAGGTCCCGTATGCCGAATACCACAATGCTTTTTGCGTGAACCCGGTCGTTTGCTCGAGCGCCATGGCGCTCACCGACATCGCATTATTCGTGTCCGCGAAGTAGAGCTGCGCGTCCAGCTCGGCTTCAAGCCAGGCATTCACGATATCGGGGCGCTGTTCGATCAGCGCTTTCGGCATCACCATAAAGCCACCGTCGTTCTCGTTGACGGATGCGCCTGTCGCAATCTTGCGCGCCAGCTTTTCCAGCACGAGCCGGGATGTCGTAGGCTCCCACATAACCGCGGCGTCCAGTTTTTTGGCGCGGAATCCGCTGGTGATGACCTCGATGCTCTGGTTGAGGTACTCGGAAGGGGCGATCTTGCTTTTTTTGAACACAGACTGGGCAAAGCGGTCGGTGCAACTACCCTTCGGCACCGCCACGGTCTTCCCGTTCAACCACTTGATCGCCTCATCCGCGGACTGGAACTGGGGCGCATCCGTGCGGACCAGGAACGCATTGCACTGGTCATAGCCAAGGCCGAGCACGGAAACGATGCGAATATCGCGCACCTCGGCATGGCTCGTCGAGACAATGCCGGGCATGTCGCCGACATATCCGAGATCCACTTTTCCGGCCAACATGCCGTTCACGATGATGGCGCCCTGCAGGCCGATCTGGAAATCGACCTTCGAGCCCTGTGGCAGATATTTTTCGTAGAATTTTTTGCTGCGCATGATCACGCCAGACCACGATTCGGTGTAGTAGGGCTGATAGCCCACCACGAGATCGATCGGCGTGCCCGGCTTGCCGTAATCCTTGATCTCCTCGGACAGTCCCGGTTGTGCGCCAGCAAGCATGCAGCTGATGCCTGCCAGCATCCCGAAGAATTTTTCGCGCAACTGCACGCATGCTCTCTGAGCAGGCATTTCATCCTCCCGCTGGTTTAAGGAGCCCCGCTTTGGCGCACTCGCATTCCGCCTCTCGAGGTCTTCTGCAAAGCCTATGGACGCATGTTGTGGGTGTCAAACCACGTCAATGAATGACTCAATTTGCGCGGTCTATCATGCCGTCGCGAACCAGCGCCGAACCGCAACACATGCTCGCGACTCCTCGCGTATCGATGCCGCCTTGCGCGCGTGCAGCTCGGGAGGTCACGGCGTGCCATGGCGTCGGGCAGCGCTCATCACGCGCTCGGGCGTGGCGACCATTGTCGGCTTGGCGGCTGCACGAAACAGCTCGTGCACTGGCATTGCGGTGACCGCATCGAGCATTGCGCGTGCCATCGGCAGCATCGGATTGCCTTCAGCCCAGATAAGCCCGACCTGACGCACCACCTCAGGCTTGATCAAATTCGCAAGGCGGGTCCCCGGAAAAGCGCCGATAACCATCTCGAAATGGCTGGGCACGATGGTCACCGTGCCGCTCAGCATGGTGTGAAATGCAAGATTGACGATCGAGTCCGACTCAATTGCCGGCCTGGGCATCTTGCCTACAGAGGCAAAGGCCGCATCGATGATCTGTCGTTCGTGCATGTGGGGCGGCAGCAGACAGAGCGGAAGATCGGCAGCTTTCGCCCAGGTCACCGCGGGGCCGGGAAAACGCGCATCATCCGGTACCAGCAGGCTGAGATGCTCGTTGTACATCGGGAAGCTGGTCAGGGGAGCGGGATGTTTCTGATCGATGTAGGTAATGCCCACGTCGAGCTCAAAATTGATGAGCTTCACGCGCATTTCCTCGAGTCCGAGAAAGCTTACTTCCACCTGCACGCCGGGGTGCAGCTCGAGGAAGTGGCGATTGATCTGTGGAAGCACGGGCGTGCTCGTCGGCATGGCCCCCAATCGCAGCCGTCCGGAGAGCGTTTTTTTGAGGACCGACAGCTCCTGCAGCATCGCGTCGCGGTCCGCAAGAATGCGCTTTGACCACTCGACGACGCGCCTGCCCTCGGCGGTGAAACCTTGAAACCGCTGGTGGCGCAGCACGATCGGCGTGCCAAACTCGGCTTCCAGCTGCTTGATCGCGTTCGAGAGACTGGGCTGCGAAACTTTGCAATGTCGCGCCGCCCGACTGAAATGCTCCTCCTGCGCGAGGGTGACGAGGTATTCGAGCTGCCGCAGGAACATTTCACTTCCCCTGTCGGGCGAGCGGGATTTTCAGTGGCTATCAATTTACACGAATCCCAGTGCTCCGGCTATCAAAATGGGCCGCACTGGCTGCTTTTCTTGCAATTCTCGCCGATGGTGAGGCTTGTAGGGGCGGGTTTCAAACCCGCCCCTACGTTCACGACAATTTGCCGGAGCTGAGATGAGTGCACGGGGGTGATGCCGCAGTGGTCACTTTCGATCTCGGTTTCGACCTTCGTGCATTGCGTCCGGACTACGGTGACGTTTTCGGCGAAGTCAGGAGCTGCCGATCGGCGGCTGCCCTGTTTGATTTCAGCTTCATGCATCGCATCCGCATCCGCGGTTCACGGGCACCTGAGCTCATTGCTCTGCTCACGCCGCGGCAGATCGCCGATTTGCCGCCCGGCCGTATTCGCTATGCGCTCGCGCTCGATCCCCGGGGCCGCGTCCTTGGCGACCTCACGGTCTGGCGCCTCGACCAAGAAGCCTTCGAGATTTTTCTGCCGCCGGGCAACGCGCATGCATTCCTGCAGGGCGCGGCAGGGGCGACCAGATCAGTGTGCGATCTGAGCGGCGAGACGGCCATTCTTGCAGTGCAAGGTCCGGGAAGCCTTCGCGCACTAGCCTCGCTCGCTCCGGCGGCGCAGCTGCGCGCGCTCCCATATTTCGGTCACGCGGAGATAGACGTTTCCGGAGTGGCATGCCGGGTCGGCCGGCTTGGTTACACCGGGGAGCGCGGCTTCGAAATCATCCTCCCCCGCGATGCGCGCGAGGTGGTTTGGCATGCACTGACTGGGTATGCCCGACCTGCGGGGTTCGCCGCTGCCGACATTCTGAGAATAGAAGCGGGATTTGCGCTGTTCACGAACGAGTTTCGGTTTCCGGTATCGCCACAAGCTCTCGGGCTCGCTCGATTTGCGAGTGAGGAGGAGACATCGGGCGCAGACGAAAGGCCGCTGCGTCTGATCTGTTTTCAGGCACATTGCGATCACGATCCGATCCTCTGGCAGGCTCCTGCAGACGCACAATTCCCGCCCCGGCCGGGAACAGTCTTGGTTACATCGGCCTGCCGAAGCGTCACGACGGGGGGCGTGATTGGGTTGGGTTACGCGGCCCTTCGCGCGGAAAATCTTGCCGATGCAAACAACCAGTTCCGCGATATTCGCAGGACCAGCCTGCCGATCTACGACCCTGCCAAGAGCCGCCCGCGCGGCGGATGGCATGATGATCTCTCTCCCGCCCCCCGCAGCGCTCCTCATTGACGTGATTGATGACGTCATTGTCGGCCTCTCTTTGACTTGTGCGAACGGCCGACCTTAGGCTGATCGAGCGCGAGCGGTGTCACGCTCCATTCCGCAGTCCAGGAGTTTACATGTCTTCAGCAAAGCCCGTGCAAGCATCCGGCGCGCCGCGAAGAAAGGTCACCATCACGTCGCTGATGAAAAAGATGGGCGGCGGCGAGGCGATCGTGCAGATGGCGGTCTACGATTATCGCAGTGCCGTGGTCGCCGACCGGTTGGGCATCGACATTCTCTGCGTCTCCGACACGGGCGGCATGATCCTGTTTGGGCATCGCAGCACCGTCTCGGTGACCTTCGAGGAAGTGATGCTCATGGCCCAGGCGGTGGACCGCGGCTCGCGTTACGGCCTGCGTATGGTCGACATGCCGTACTGGAGCTTTCACGTCTCGCCCGAACAGGCGGTCGAGAACGCCGGCAAGTTCGTCGCCCAGGCGAATGCCGAAGTGATGAAATGCGAGGGCAACCGGCACCATGTGCGCTGCATCGAAGCCATCATCAAGGCGGGCATTCCGGTGCAGGGGCACATCGGCATAACCCCAATGCGCATGCCCCAGCTTGGCGGCTTCACTGCGCAGGGCAAGACCGCGGCGCGCGCGCTCGAGCTCGTGCAGGATGCGCGCGAGATGGTCGACGCGGGCTGCTTCTCCATCATGTGCGAGGTCACTACCGAGGAAGTCTGTCAGTATCTCACCGAGACCCTGCCGGTGCCGGTGATCAGTCTGGGCGCGGGAAATAAAGCGCATGGGGTGCACATCATCAGCTCCGACCTGTTCCATCTTTATGAGGAGCACACCCCCCGTCATTCGAAGATCTACACCGACCTCATTCCCATCATCGAGGACGTCTATACCCGCTACATGACCGATGTGCGCACGCGTGCTTATCCGGCGCCCGAGCACACGGTGTACATGTCGGCCAAGGAGCTCGAGCAGTTCGCCAGGAAGGTAGCCTGGAGCAACCCGCCGATGGAGGCGGCGGAGCAACGCGACAAAAGCAAGCAGAAGCCCGCGCGCCCGGCCGCGTGAGAGGGAGGAAATCGCTGAGCTGCTGGTCAGCCGCGCTGCTGTCCGGCGCGCAATCGAGCAAGTTGCAGAATAATAATCAGGGAGGGAATGCCGTGGGAGATGGAGGCGGCTCGGCCGATTACAACGAGAAGGTCAGGAGCGAGATCGAGGCACGCATCGAGGCGGAACGCCGGATGCTCGCAGGCAGACGGCGCGAGCTTGAAGATTGTGCGTGCAAGGAGGGAATGTTTCCCAGCGCGGGGAGACGGAGCGTGTTGCTCGCGGCGGGCTCCGCATTTGTGGGCGGCATCGCCGCCTATCTAAGCCCCGCCCGCGCGGCCCCGCAAAAGGCGCCTCCGGGTGCCGTCTGGCGCGACGTTCCCGAGGATCCAACGAAGGTGCAGGGAACGCCCATCGCCGGGGATGGCGGCTACGGTTCGCGCTCTCAGTTCGAAAGTGAAGCGCGCTGGCGCTACCCCACGCCGACGACCCTGTCCTCCTGGACCATGTCGCCCCTCGACAAGAGCGAAGGCATCATCACCCCTTCGGGGCTGCATTTCGAGCGGCATCACGGGGGCATTCCCACCATCGATCCCGCGAGGCACTTCCTGGTGGTGCATGGCCTGACGGAGCGGCCGAAAAAATTCAGCATGGCGGACCTGAAACGCTTTCCCTCCGCCTCACGGCTGCATTTCATCGAATGCTCCGGCAATGGGCTCACCGAATGGCGCAAGCCCACGCTGAAGACGGTTCAGGGCACGCACGGATTGCTCAGCACGTCCGAATGGACCGGCGTACAGTTCTCAACGGTCGCCCGGGAGGTCGGCATCAAGGAAGGCGCGGCGTGGGCCCTGGCGGAAGGCGCTGACGCAGCAGTGATGACGCGCAGCATTCCGCTCGAAAAGCTCTTGAGCGACGGCCTGATCGCGTACGCGCAAAACGGAGAGGCGTTGCGGCCGGAGCAGGGTTACCCCCTTCGCCTTATCCTTCCCGGCTGGGAGGGCAACACGCACATCAAATGGCTGCGTCGGCTCGAGCTGAGCGACAAGCCGTTCATGACACGCGAGGAAACTTCCAAATACACCGATCTGCTCGCGAGCGGAAAAGCGCGCCAGTTCAGCTTCACCATGGAGGCGAAATCGGTGATCACCTTCCCCTCAGGCGAGATGAAGCTGCCGAGCCCCGGCTTTTACGAAATTACGGGGCTCGCCTGGAGCGGGCGGGGCAGGATCGCTCGCGTCGAGGTTTCTTCGGATGCCGGCAAGAACTGGCAGCTCGCCGCATTGCAGGATCCGATCTTGCCGATCTGCACCACACGTTTCCGCTTTCCATGGTTTTGGAACGGTCAGCCCGTGATCCTGCAGAGCCGAGCCACCGACGAGACGGGCTACATCCAGCCGACCCTTAAACAGCTGGTTGACATCCGCGGTCTCGCGGGGCCGTTCGGCTCCGTCTACCATCTCAATGCCATCCAGAGCTGGGCGGTTGCGGGTGACGGGAGCGTCAGCAATGTACATGCCTAGGCCGATAGTCTGCTTTGCGGCAGTCGTGATGCTGAGCGCCGCCGCGCGCGCGCAGAACGGGTATCCGTTGCGGCTCGACATCGGAGCGATCCCGTCGGCGCAGGAGCTGGCGCAGTTTCTTTCAATCAACCCCGACGGCCGCGGGCTCCCCCCGGGCCGCGGCAGCGCCGCCGCGGGGCAAAAGGTCTACGCGGATTACTGCGCGGCGTGTCATGGAGACAAGCTCCAGGGCATACCGACCGCAGGCATCGGCGGGGACAAGTTGATTGGCGGCCGTGGCACGCTCGCGAGCGAAGCGCCCGTCAAGACGGTGGAGAGCTACTGGCCCTATGCCACGACGCTCTTCGACTATATCAAGCGCGCCATGCCCTTCATGACACCTGGATCGCTGAATGACGAGCAGGTCTACAGTGTTGTCGCTTACATTCTGGGAGAAGCCAACATTCTGCCCAAGAATGCCGAAGTGAACGGCAGCAGCCTCGCTAAAATCGCGATGCCCAATCGCGAGGGCTTCGTGCCGGACCCCCGGCCTGAGATCGAGCTCTACCGCTAGGACGCAAGCCAGCGGCGCTCTCATACGTCCAGTTCGGAGCCTTCCGCGGCCACCGCCGCAAGCCTCTCCGGCTGCAACACGGTGATGCTGCTTCGCTGCAATTTTATCCAGCCCTGCTTCTCCCAGGCGCGCAGTTGCTTGTTCGTGCTTTCGCGCGAGCGGCCGATCATCTGGCTGATCTCGCGCTGGGTGATGGCAAGCCGACGCCCGGCGGCGGCCACATTTGTTTCGGCGGAGGAGCCGAGCCGCAGCAAAGCCTTCGCGAGGCGCGTAGGCAGGTCCAGAAAGCTCACATCCTGGACTTGTTCGCTCGTCGCGCGCAGGCGCGCGCATAGAATCTCGATGAGGTGCATCATCAGGTCAGGCTCGCCACGCACGAAGGGAATGAATTCCCGGCGCTCGATGATCATGAGCTCGCAATCGGTCATCGCAGTGGCATCGGCCGTGCGCGGATGCCCGTCCAGGAGTGCGATCTCGCCGAACACTTCGCCTTGATCGATGATGTTGAGCACGATCTCGCGTCCGTCCGCAGACGGCACGCTGATCTTCACCTTGCCCGACAGCACGCCCATGAGCCCGCTGCCCGGGTCACCTTTTGCAAAGATCGCGCTTCCGCGCGCGACTTTGCGGCGTTTCATATAGGAGCCCAGCTTTTCCAGTACGGATGCGGGCAGGGTGCCGAAGAGCGCGTGATTGCGCAGCAGCGCGAGCTTGTCGGAAGCGCCTTGCACCGCGGATTTTGTCATCTCATCTTCGCGCGCTGCTCTCGCCACACGCCCGCCGCGGGAATCGGCAAATGCAGATTCTCACGCAACGTAGTGCCCTCATAGTCCTTGCGCATGAGGCCGCGGCGCTGCAGCTCCGGCACGACGAAAGAGATAAAGTCTTCGTAAGCGCCGGGAACGTGGGTTCCGGCGATGACGAAACCGTCGCAGGACTGCTCCGCGAACCACTGCTCCAACTGGTCGGCAACCTCCTTGGGACCGCCCACAATCGGGTCATGTACGCGGCCCCGGCCGCTCACCTCGATGAACTCACGCACCGTGGGATTTTTGTTTCCGGTCGCGCGCACGACGCGGTCGCGAATGGCCTGCAGCCCGGAAATCGCTTTCATCTCCTCGTCGGTGAACGCCTCATCCATTCCTTTGCTGGCGAAATCGAAATTGAGCGCCTCCGACAAAAGCGACAGCGAATCGATTTGCAGCGGGAGCTTGTCGATGACCGCCCGTTTGTCCTCGGCCTCGGATTTGGTTGCGGCCGCAATCGGCGTGATCAGTTGCGTGATGAAGACCTGCTCCGGATTGCGCCCATAGCGCGCCACGTCGGCCTTGAACTCCGCATATTCCCGTTTGCCGACGGTCGGGTTCGGGTAAACCACGAATATCAGCTCGCCCCATTGCGCTCCGAAGGCCTTGCCGCGCCCGCTCTGGCCGGCCTGGATGATCACGGGACTGCCCTGTGCCGAGCGGGGCACGGTGAATGGCCCGCGCGAGCGGTAGAAACGGCCACGGTAATCGAGGCGACGAACCTTTTCCGGCAGCGCGAACACCCCCTTTGCCTTGTCCTGGACGATCGCGCCTTCCTGCCAGGCGTCCCAATGGCCAAAAACGACTTCCATGAACTCGTCGGCGCGGTCGTAACGCAGGTCGTGCTCGATTACCTCCTCGCGCCCCATGTTCTGCGCTTCGCCGTCGTTCAGCGAGGTGACCACGTTCCAGGCAGCCCGGCCGTTGGTCATCAGATCGAGCGTCGCAAACACGCGCGCGACGTGGAACGGCTCGTAGTAGCTCGTCGAGTAGGTCGCGCCAAGACCGAGCCGCTCTGTTGCCATGCCGAGCACGGTGAGCACCGTCACCGCATCCATTTTCACGCACCGAATGCCATGCTGGACCGTGTGCGCGTGATTGTGGCCATAGATGTCCGGCATCGACAGCCGGTCGTCGAAGAAGCCGAGATGGAACTTGCCATTCTCGAGCACTTTGCCCAGGTGCCGGTAATAATCCGGCGACCAGCTGTCCGTGCGCGACAAGGGATGCCGCCAGGAGCACACATGGTTGGTGCAGTTCTGCGCCTGCAGAAAGCCAACCATGATCATCTGCCGCATTGTTGTTTCCCCGCTTGCTCTCCGGAGGAGCCGCGGCGGGGCCGAGTGCCTCAGCTTGCCCGGGCGGCGAGGGCATTTTCGGCCAAGGTTTTTCCCAATGTCCAGACCGCGCCGGGCACTCGATGGGCCCCGCCGATCACCGCATTGAACGCGTTCTCGATCCAGTCGCAGTCCGCGTCGGAGATGATCAGCGGAGGCAGCAGCTTGATCGTGTGGCTGCCGTGTCCCGCCACCTGGGTAAGGAGCTTGTGCTCGGTGAGCAGGGGAATGACGATCAACTGGCAAAACAGGCCGGTGTTCGCCGCCTCGAGAAGTCTCCACGAGGCTTTGAGCCTGAAGGACTGCGGCGCGCCAAATTCGATGCCGATCATCAGTCCCTTGCCGCGCACGTCTTTGACAAGCTCGTAGCGCGCGGCCATCCGCCTGAAGGCCTGCAATAACCGCTCGCCCTTATTGGCTGCGTTCTGGACGAGGGCTTGCGCGGCCAGCACATCAAGTGTGGCTAGCCCCGCCGCCATGGCGAGATCGTTCTTTGCGAACGTGGAGCCGTGCACGACGGCGCGGTCCATCCGGTCAAAAACCCTGTCGTGAATCCACTTGCGCGTGGCCAGCGCCCCGACCGGGACATGCCCGCCGGACAGCGACTTGGCCAAGAGCACCATGTCGGGCTCGACGCCCCAGTGCTCGACGGCAAGGAAACGGCCCGTGCGGCCAAGCCCGGTCTGAATTTCGTCGGCGATGAACAAGGTGCCATGCCGGCGACAGAGCTCGAGCGCGCTGGCCAGATAGTCATCGTGCGGCAGCACTACGCCTTTGCCCTGGACCGGCTCAACAATGAAGGCGGCCATGCGCCGGGAGGCAAGTGCCCGTTGCAAGGCATCAAGATCATTGAAAGGCACTTCGATGCATTGCGGCAGAACGGGCCCGAATCCGGAACGGAAGACAGCGTCCCCGTTCACCGACAGCGCGCCGTAGGTCAACCCGTGAAACGCGTGCGAGCAATACACGATTCCAGGGCGGCCGGTTGCGGCGCGGGCAAATTTCAGCGCCGCCTCGACTGTTTCGGTCCCGGAATTCGCAAAGAAAACCTTATCCAGATAGGGCATCTGGCGCAGCAGGCGCTCGGCGAGCACGCCCGCGAGCGTCGAAAGGTCGAGCTGCACGAGATTGGGAAACTCGGCATCGAGCACATCCTTGAGCGCCTCGCGCACGGTTGGGTGATTGCGCCCGAGCGCAAAGACGCCCCAGCCGCTGAGCAGGTCGAGATAACGCTCCCCCTGCGCGTCATAAAGATATTGGCCGCTCGCGCGCTGGTACTGCCGATCAAAGCCTACGGTGCGCAGCACGCGCACCATTTGCTCGTTCAGGTAACGCGCATGCAGCGCGTAGCGGTCCCGCTCCCGCTCGGCAAACAGCGCTGCAATATCAAGACTCATTCGGCGCTCCTTGCCTGCTCCGGCCCGTGATGCCCTTCCTCGCGCTACGACCCGTGGTCGCTGCGACAAGTCTCGCGCTTGAGGCGGGTGTCGGGCGAGAGCCGAGCGTCATTGCAATGTGCGACCCCGCGTCGCACCTTGCTTGGTCTTAGCAATAAGCAATCAGACAGGGCGCCGTCCGCATCATCACTTTTGGAGGGACGGGAAGCCTTGCTCCCGAGTGGCGCTATGCGGAGCCCCGTGATGCTTCAAGCCGCGCCAAGATGCGCTGCAGCGTTTCGAGGCGATCCGCCTCGCGCGGCGGCTTGTCCCACCGCAGCCGGCTGATCCGGGGAAAGCGCATGGCAAGCCCTGACCGGTGCCGCTTCGATCGCTGCAAGCCTTCGAACGCCACTTCCAGCACCAGGCCGCGATCCGGCTCGTGCACGACTTCGCGCACCGGACCGAATCGTTCGGTCGTGTTTCGCCTCACGAACCGGTCAATGGCCAGAAGCTCCTCGTCGGAAAAGCCGAAATAAGCCTTGCCAACTGGGACTAGCTCCTCAGTCTGTGCGTCATTGCTCCAGAGCCCGAACGTGTAGTCGGAGTAGTACGAGGAACGCTTGCCACGACCGCGTTGCGCATACATGAGCACGGCATCTACGGTGAAGGGATCCCGTTTCCATTTCCACCATAGTCCGCGCGGACGGCCCGGGACATAGGGCGCATCGCGCCGCTTGAGCATGATGCCTTCCACTGCGTCCGCATCGGCGCCAGCTCCGGCATGCGCAGGGTTGGCCCGGGCCGCAGCGAGCTCGCCCCAGGTCGTAAACGGGATGGTGGGCGAGAGATCCAGGCGCGGGTCATTGAGATCGGCAACAAATTTCTCCAGCCGCGCGCGCCGCTCGACAAAAGGCAGCTCGCGCAAATCGCGCTCGCCGTCAAGCAGCAGATCGTAGGCGCGCAGATGCGCTGGAAAATCGGTTAACAGCTTTGCGCTTGTGGTTTTTCGATTGAGCCTTTGCTGCAGCACGTTGAAGCTCTGCACGCGCCCTTCACGCATGATGAGGAGCTCTCCATCAAGTGCCGCAGGCCGACGTAACGCGTCCAGCAGGTCGGGAAAGCTTCGCGAAATGTCCTCGCCCGTCCGGGAATACAGACGCGCGATCATCTGGTCGCCGCGCGCCCGTCCCGCCACTGCCTCGACGCGAATGCCATCCCATTTCCATTCGGCGACGAAATCGGCCGGATTGAGCGCGCCAAGGTCGCTTTCCTCGATGGCATGCGCCAGCATCGGTGGACGGAAGACAGCAGGATCCTCGCTGAGCGGTTTCGCCGCCCGCCCTTCGAGCCAGGCGAACAGTGCGACGTAGGGCGGCCGCAGGCCCGGCCAGACCAGCTCGATCTCCTGCGCATCCTTGTCACCGAGCGCAGCCGCGGCGGTCTTCGCAAGACGCGCCGAGACGCCGACTCGCAACTCGCCGGTGACAAGTTTCAGCAGGGTCCAGCGACCGGTCTCGTCAAGAACATCGAGCCAGGTTGCGAGCTGCGCGGGCAAATCGGCTTTGCTGAGCGAGGCGAGCGCCGCAATTACCTCGCTCAGAGCTGGCCGCTGTGCCTCTGAAATTTCCGCCGTCGGCCACATCAGAGCAATCGTCTCGGAAAGATCGCCCACGTAATCAAGTGACCATTGGAACAACACGGGATCCGTGCGCTCGGCAATCAGCGCTCCGAGCAGGCTCGGTTTTGCGTACCGGAAAGAGAGCACGCCGGTCAGTGCCGCGAGCGCCCAGCCGCGCTCAGGATCAGGCGTCGTGCGAAAATACTCCGTGATGAGCCGCAGCTTGTCGTTTCGGCTCGGCTCGAACGAGAGCCGATCGAGCAGCTCTGCAAATGTTTCCATGCTTGGCACGGAATCAGCGGCTCGCAGCAGCAGCATCCGAATCGTCTTCCTCGCCATAGCCCACAATGTCGAGCGCTCGCGCTCGTAGTCCGTGCTGCACGCTCCAGTGCACCAGTGCGTCCTCCTGTCCATGCGTTACCCACACTTCAGAAGCGCCGGTTGCCCGAATCGTGCCGGTGAGTCCTTCCCAGTCGGCGTGGTCCGAAATCACGAGCGGCAAGTGCACGCGGTGCTGGCGGGCACGCGCGCGCACCCGCATCCACCCGGACGCAATGGAAGTCACCGGATCAGGGAAGCGTCGCGACCAGATTTCGTGCAGACTCTCGGGAGGACACAGCGTGACCGAGCCGGCCAGCTCTGCCTTGGGCACGGCACTCACGGGCTGCACTTGGCCGAGACGCATGCCGCAATCCTGATAATACCGCGTGACCTTTTCCATCGCGCCATGCAGATAAATCGGCCTGTCGTAGCCAGCCTCACGCAGCAGCGCGATCAGCCGCTGTGCCTTTCCCAATCTGTACGCGCCAATGACATGCGCGCGCTCGGGAAACAGGTCCACGGAGTGCAGCAGCTTTTCGATTTCCGCTTCAGGCGTACCGTGACGGAAGATGGGAAGTCCGAACGTCGCCTCGGTGATGAAGAGGTCGCATGCGAGCGGCTCGAAACTCGCACAGGTTGGATCAGGGACATTCTTGTAGTCGCCGGATGCAACGATAAGCAGCCCATTCGCTTCGATCAGGATCTGCGCCGACCCCAGCACGTGCCCGGCTGGATGCAATGTTACTGTCGTTTCTCTGACGCGCAGGCTTTCTCCGTACGCAACCGGTTGCGCGGAACCCGCGAAATCATCGCCATACCGCAATCGCATGAGGTCGATGGTTTCCCCCGTCGCGAGCACGTGGCGGTGACCGGGCCGCGCGTGGTCCGAATGGGCATGCGTGATAACGGCTCGCTCGACCGGTTCTATGGGATCGATATGGAAATCGCCCGGCGTGCAGAACACACCCGTGCGGGTTGGCGCCAGGACATCTACGGCCTGCATGCTGCCGAGATAGTTATGAGATGCAGCGCCAGCGAGAGCGCCACGTCCCGTTTAGTCGCGTCGGAACACGACCGAAGCAAACCACCCGGTCAGCAGCGCCATGGCCACTACGGCAAGCCCATAGAGCACACCGTGCTCGCGCGCTGCGGCGGTGACCACCTGCTCGACCCCGTATTTGGCCACTTCGAAGGGTGCCGGCGCTCGCGCGATCTGCGCGCCGTCCGCGAACAATCTCACGTCTGCCACGTAGCTTCCAACGGGCACATCGGCAGGCAGCGGGATGAATGCGCGAAACAGCCGCGGCGTCAAAAATGTGACCGCATTCGACTCTTCACGATAGAGACCCTGCTCGCGGCGCAATCTGATCAGTGCGACACGGAACGGCTCGGCGCTGTTTTCCGATGTGCCGGCGCTCGCGCCCTCCGGCAGCGGATAGTTTTCCAGCCCGAGCTGCAGGCGCAGCAGCGTCTCGTGATTGACGATCGCGGTCAGGGGGCGGTTGGACAAAAACGCGAGATACGCCGGGGTATTCGGGAATTCGTGGGGTTCGGCATTTACCCAGATTCCCAGTGCCCTTCGCTTGCGGAAGGTGAGCAAGGATTGCGGCGGGCCGGTCACCGTGGCGACAATGTCGTAGCCGCTACGCTGCGGCTGCGCGGCGCCGTCCGATTCAATGCCGCCGAACAGCACCAGGTTCTGGCCGAGAAAATTGGATGTGATCATCACCTGATAGTCGGAGAGCGAGGTGACGAGCCGCTCGGCGCGCGCGGGAATGGCTGAAGCTGCCAACACGGCAACTGCGAAAGGGAGCGCAGCGCAGGCCGGTCGTCTCATCCTTCCCCCTCGAGCAGCCGGATCGAGTAGAGATTCTCGGGCGGGAGCACGAGGTTCAGCGCGAAGCGGATTCCCACGGCGAGGACGAGCACGCCGAGCAGAAAACGCAGTCGCTCGCCCCGCATCTTCTGGCCGGCGCGCGCGCCAAACTGCGCGCCGGCAACCCCGCCGGTCATCAGGATGAGGGCGAGCACCGCATCGACGAGATGGTTCGTCGCTGCATGCATCACCGTCGCAGATGCCATCGTCACGAGCGTGAGCACCATTGACGTTCCGATCACCGTGGCGGTCGGCACGCGCAGCAGATAAATGAGCATCGGCACGAGCAGGAAGCCTCCGCCGATTCCCATGATCGCGCCGAAAAACCCGATGATGAAACCGATCGCCCACACGGGAATGACCGACACATAGATGCGCGAGCGCTTGAAGCGCAGCTTTATCGGCAGGCCATGGATCCAAAGGTGGCTTCCCGGCCGGCGCAGCTCGACTGGTTTGCCTTTTTGCGCGCGCAGTATTGCGCGCACGCTCTCGGCCACCATCAACGCCCCCACGATGCTGAGCAGGAGCACGTAGGAAATCCCGATCGTGAGGTCGAGCTGGCCCACTCTGCGCAGGAACGTGAAGAGCCAGACGCCCGAGGCAGTCCCGATGATACCGCCGGCAAGCAGCATCAATGCCAGGGCGAGGTCGATGGCACGGCGTCGCCAGTAGCTGATGGCGCCCGACATCGAGGAGGCAGCGATATGCCCGGTGACGCTGGCAACGGAGACTGCGGGAGAGATGCCCAGAAAGATGAGCAGCGGGGTCATGAGAAATCCGCCCCCGATGCCGAACATCCCGGAGATAAATCCGACCGCCACGCCCATTGCCAGGATTACCAGGATGTTTACGGGCTGGTCCGCAATGGGCAGGTAGATCTGCAATGCCGCCGGTCCTCGTCAGGCTTCCGATGTTGCCGTCGCTCTGGTCTCAATGTGTTCGCAGCTTGCGGGTCGATCCGCGCCCTATCCGCGCAAATAGCCATCCGACAGATCGCGACAGAAGGTTTACTTGCGCGGCAAGAGGGCGTTGGCCCGCGTGAACAGAGACTCAGAATCGAGGCAAGCGCATCTTAGCGATATTGCCTGCGGAGTCCCTCCAGTCTCTTTATTGCGGGGGTATGGGAGTCGCAAGGTCGAGTTTGGGTCCGACGACGTGCGTTTCGTGTTTTGGCGGCGGCAGGGTGGACGAGGTGTTGACCGGGTCCCATCCGCCCGCTGGTGTCTTCACAAGCACGGCGGCTTCCGGTTGCTGCTGCGGCACGAATGTCTGTGTCGCCTGCAGCGCGGCCTGTAACGAGCGCTGATCGAGATGGGTCGCCAGCTCATCGCGCTTGCGCGCTGATTCCGCGTCCCCGTCACGAGCGGCGAGCGCAAACCACCTGTAGGCTTCCGCCAGATTCTGCTCGACCCCTATGCCGCGCGCGTAAAGCACGGCCAAGTTGTATTGACTATCGGTAACCCCATATGCGGCGGCCTTCCGGAACCACTTGGCTGCGCTCTGATAGTCCGGCCTGCCGTCGATGCCCTCCGCATAGAGCACCGCGAGATTATGCAGGGCCTTCGCATGCCCCGCTTCGCCGGCCGCACTATAATAACGACGCGCCGTTTCCAGGTTCTTTTTTACCCCAAGCCCTTTTTCGTAGAGCCCGGCGAGACGAAACTGCGCCGGCGCCATTCCCTTTTTGGCGGCACGCTCGAACCACTCGAAAGCGCTGCTCAGATTCTGCGGCACCCCCTTGCCCTCCGCCAGGCGGACTGCGACCTCGTATTCCGCTGCCGCCTCGCCCTTCAAAGCAGCCGAGCGCAGGTTGGCCCCCAATCCTGCCGGCAGGCTGTCCGCTGCGTGGGAAGGTGCGGTCGGCACATTTAAAGGTGCCGCTGCGGTGCCGGCCGCGGGCGCGCTCACTGCTGGCGGGATTGAACCGGTCACTTCCGCCGGAGGCTCGGTACGGGTCGGGTGCATACCAGTGCTTGCCTGCCGTGCAATTTCGAGCGGCAGGTCGATCAGCGACGCTGGTCGCGAAGCGACCCCGGTCGGGAGCGTCGGCGGCTCGGAGGCGGCCGGGTCCCGTTCCGAAGAGGCAACATCTCTGTTCACGTTCGGAATGACTGGAACACGTTCGGGTTCGCTGGCTGGAGTTGCCGCTTCCGTCTGCGCCAGCGTGGTTCGTGCGGCCGGCGCGCCGCCTTCGCCGTCAGGGGAAGAGCTGAGCAGGGTGCGCGCCAGCTCGAGCGAGCCAAGCACGAGCAGGATTGCGGACGTGCCCGCAATCAAGGCGCGCAATTTGCCGACGCGCTTTGCGAGCTTGCCGGCAGCGGACGCGATGTCGTTTGCCCGCGTGCTGGTGTGTTTGCTTGCTGTCTGCCGCGCGGCTGTCTGCGCGGCCCTGCGTGCGGCTGCGATGAAATCCGACTTGCCGACCGGCTCGGGAACGGGTGCCGTTCTGACCTCCTCCAGAGCGGCCTCGGAGGCTGCAATGCGCTCGGCGGGGGATTCGGGCATGCGCCCCGTGCCGGGCTCGAGCGGATGATCTGGCGCCGGGAATGTCTCCACCGCGCGAGCGCCAGTCGCCGCCTGCGCCTCGTTCTCCGACGCGTGAACTGGCAGCTCCGTCGCCGCATGAGAAGCTTGCGATGCGGACTCATGTATCTCGCTTTGCGTGCCCGCGGTTTTTGTTTTCGCCCCGCGTGACCTTGCGCGGGCATTGCTGCGCATATCGGTCTCGATCATCGCGAGACGATCGACCACATGGCCGAGCGTGCCGTGCACGACCTCCAGCGATTCGCGCGTTTTCTTTTCAGACTGTTTGAGCTCGCCGAGCTCGCGCGAGAGGGCGCCCGTATCGTCGCCTTGCGCAGTGAGCTGCACGCGTTCGATCTTCACAGCTAATGCCTCGAGCAAGGCTTTGAGCTCGGCGGGTACGCCCTGACCCGCTTGGTTGCGGGCATGCAAGGCATCCGAAAGCGCAGCAATGCGCATTTCCAGCGTCGCGAGGGTTTCCCCGTTCACTGCGCTTGCCGTACGGTCCAGCTTTGCGGCAAGCGCGCGCACTTCGTGGGATAGCTTGGCCAGTGCGTCATTGGACGCAACATGGGAAACCGAGCTGCGCATCGCGGCGAGCGCGCTCTCGATTCCTCGTAACGCCGCCGGCTGCTCGCTCTTTTGCGCAATACCGTCGACTTTGCGCGAGAGCTCCTGCAGCGCGTGATCGAGGTTGGAGAGAGTGTCGATCTTGCCCAGGCCGCGCACCGCTTCACGCAGCTCGGCAAGGCTCTTTTCCACGCTGGCGAGCGCAGACGCGTCGACTCCGGCCTCACGCCCCCCATCGAGACGATCGGCTAATTTGCGCGTTGCCTGCTCGAGCGCTTCGACCGACTTGCGCGGCATCACGTCCTGCAGCATCGCACCGATCTCGGCGAGATCGTCCCGCAACCCGTCGATCGCCTTATCTACCCCGCAGGGGCGGGCAATGTTTTCGATCCGCCGGTTGATCTCGCGAAGCTGCTGCTCGAGCGCGGAAAACTCCTGCGTGCGCGCGCGGGGCAAAGGCTCCGAACCGGTAAGTGCCGGCGAGGAATGGCCGTCCAGCGCGCGCTGGCGCTCGCCGATTTCGGCCAAGGCCTGGTCGAGCGCCCCACGGCTTGCCGCCTGCTGTGGCTGCTCGCGCTTGAGATCGGCCACTGCGCGACCGACTGCCTCCACGCGTCGCTCCACTGCATGCTGGGCGGAACGGCTGTCCGTGATCACCTGCTCGAGCTTCCGATCGAGCTTGCCGACGAGGCTGGCCAGGTGACGCAATCCATCTTCACTGGGCCGCTCACTGGGTTTGGCGCGCTCCGCCGTCAATCGAGCGACCTGGCTCAGCTGTCGCGCCAGGCCGTCAATCCGCTCGTTGAGCTCACTGAAGTTTCGATGGCCCTGCACATCATCTTCGTCCGCAGCAGGGCGCTCGCGTTCTGAGACCTCGTGATCCTCATCGACTGAATTGAGGATAATGGTGTCGAGCCACTCGCCCACGGACATTCCCGCCCGTCGCGCCGCAGCGCGGGCCGTTTCGCGCGCCTTCGGGCGAAGGTCTTTCATTTCCCACTGCGAGCCAGATTTCATTCGCCGCATCCCAGGCATTTAGGGAGAAACAGGAGCCGGAAGGCGGTGGCGAGCTGTTAATACAGAATGAACGGAGACGCGGCCCTGTGCCCTCGTGGGATAGTTTTTCGCGTCCAAGTAAATAGACGGTTAAGGCCGGCAAAGTGCCGTGAAGGCCGTGAGAGGTGAATTCTCGGGTGTGACCCCGGGGCTACACTGTGAATGTGCGCGCCCCTCGCGGCCATCGGACCTGCCCGCTAGACTGGTTTACCCTGCCTCTGCCATGGTCCCTCAATGAGCGTTCTCGATGTCCCGCGTCCGGGCTGGATGACCGAGGACGTGGCGTTGCTGGAGGAGCAGGCCCGGCGATTTATTGGGGCCGAATTCGTCCCGCACCTCGAGCGCTGGAACAAACGCGGCATGTACGACCGCGAGGTCTGGACCAAGGCCGGAGCGGCGGGGCTGCTTTGTCCGGCCATGCCGGAAGAATATGGCGGGGCAGGGGGCACTTTTGCCCATGAGGCGGTGATCGGACGCGAGCTTAGCCTCGCTGGCTTCGATTCGTTCGGAGCGCCGCTGCATTCGGGTATCGTCGCGCCTTACATCCTGCACTACGGAACCGACGAGCAAAAGCGGCGATGGTTGCCGCGAATGGCTACAGGCGAGTTTGTCGGCGCGATTGCAATGAGCGAGCCGGGCACGGGCTCGGACCTGCAGGCAGTGCGGACCACGGCCCGGAAGTCAGGCAACGGGTATGTGATAAACGGTCAAAAGACGTTCATCACCAACGGCCAGCACGCCAATTTGATCATTGTCGTGGCCAAAACGGATCCCGGCGCAGGCGCCAAAGGCATCTCGCTGATGATCGTGGAAACGGACGGCGTGGCTGGGTTCCGCCGCGGGCGCAAGCTCAAGAAGCTCGGCCTTGATTCCGCGGATACCTCGGAATTGTTCTTCGAAGAGATGCAGCTGCCGCCGGAAAACCTGCTCGGAAACGAGGAGGGGCAGGGCTTCGCTCAGCTGATGAATGATCTTCCGCGCGAACGGCTGATCGTGGCGGTGCATGCGCAGGCCATGCTCGAACGTGCGCTGGCCCTCACCGTCGATTATGTGAAGCAACGCGATGCCTTCGGGAGGAAAGTGATCGAATTTCAGAACACGCAGTTCGTTCTCGCCGAGTGCAAATCCGAGGCCACCATTGCGCGCGTGTTTCACGATCACTGCGTCGAGCGCTACCTCAATGGCACGCTCGATACGGTGACTGCTTCGATGGCCAAATACTGGATCACGGATCTGCAGGGGCGGATCATCGACCGGTGCCTGCAGCTGTTCGGCGGCTATGGCTATATGGAGGAATATCCCATCTCGCGCATGTACCGGGATGCCCGCGTGAGCCGCATCTATGCCGGCACCAACGAGATCATGAAGCTTCTGATTGCGCGCAGCCTTTAACCAGAGCACGCAGCACGGATGCGAGAAGAAAGATTGATGCTTCTCATCTGTCCTCCGTTGTCCGTCCTCTGTCGTGTGTAGCCGCATGGCTCGCGATGAAGTGAATATGACGCCCATCGCGACGCGCGAGCAGCTCATCGCGTGGTTCGAGGCGGGGATGAAGCCAAAATCGCAGTTCCGCATCGGCACGGAGCACGAGAAATTCGTGTTTACGGTCGAGGGTCGCCGACCGGTTCCCTATGAGGGGCAGCGCAGCATCCGCACGCTTCTCGAGGGCATGCAGCACCTCCTCGGTTGGGAGCCCATCGTCGAGCACGGCAACATCATCGGCTTGTTCGACGTGACGGGCGGCGGCGCGATTTCGCTCGAGCCGGGTGGACAGTTCGAGCTTTCCGGAGCGCCGCTCGCGACCGTGCATCAAACCTGCTCGGAGCTGATGGCGCACCTTGCACAGGTAAAGGAGATCGCGCGTCCGCTCAATATCGGCTTTCTAGGCATCGGCATGACCCCGAGCTGGAGCCGGGCCGAGATGCCGGTGATGCCCAAGGGCCGCTACCGCATCATGACTGCGTACATGCCGAAGGTGGGCAGGCACGGGCTCGACATGATGTACCGGACCTGCACGGTGCAAACGAATCTCGATTTCTGCAGCGAAGCCGACATGGTCAAGAAGCTGCGCGTCGGGCTTGCGCTGCAGCCGATCGCAACGGCCATTTTTGCCAATTCTCCGTTCACGGAAGGAAAGCCCAACGGATTTCTCTCCTATCGATCTGAAATCTGGCGCGATACCGATCCCCATCGGTCCGGCATGCTGCCGTGGGCGTTCGAGCCGGGCATGGGGTTTGAGCGCTACGTCGATTACGCGCTCGATGTGCCCATGTATTTCGTCAAACGCGGCGATGAGTACATCGATGTAGCTGGCCAATCTTTTCGCGACCTCATGCGCGGGAGATTGCCTGGACTTCCGGGAGAGCTCGCCACCATCTCCGACTGGGCCAATCATGTGTCGACGATCTTTCCGGAGGTGCGGCTCAAACGCTTTCTGGAAATGCGGGGCGCCGACACTGGGCCATGGCGGCGCCTCACCGCGCTGCCGGCCTACTGGGTGGGAATCCTCTACGATGATGACATGCTCGAGGCAGCGTGGAACATGGTGAAGCACTGGGGCGCTGACCAACGTCAGAAACTGCGCGACGACGTGCCCAAGCTCGGGTTTGCTGCATCAATCGCAGGGCAGGACGTGCTGCAGCTCGCGAAAGTCACGCTCGAGCTCGCAGCGCGAGGTCTGGTCCGGCGCAAGCAGCTCGATCACGCAGGCCACGATGAAGGCCGCTATCTGGCGCCAATTCAAGAGTACATCTCGCGCGGGATCACCCCCGCGCAAGAGCTTCTCCACAAATATCATGGCGCATGGAACGGCAGCGTGGAGCCGCTGTTCGAGGAATACGCCTATTAAGATTGAAAGCGGGATGAGCTCAGGTCGGAAACCCTTCCGCTCGTCCCCGCGAAAGCGGGACCCAGGAAGTTAAGCTTCTGGATTCCCGCTTGCGCGGGAATGAGCGGACCAAAACTCATTCCGCTCTAACCTGTGGTCTCCCTGTCGGGCAGCGTCGCTGCGCTCTGCGCGGTTTCCTGCGCCTCCGGGTTGAGCACGACACCCGCACGCTGTGGCTTGCTCAGGGGCTCCTGTACCATTGTGCGGAAGGGGAGGTCGCGGCCTGCTGCAATGCCTTCGGCCTGTTGCAGGGTCAGCCGTTCGAGATCTCGCCGGCGAACGAACTCCTCGACAGCGGACACCCGGTCCTGTTGCAGCCCGAGTGCCTCCAGAGTCTTGCGCCCGAACAGCAGCGCCGACTCATAGGTTTCACGCAGCTCGTAATCGACGCCCTTGTCGAGCAATTGCAACGTATGGCGGCGGTCGTAGGAGCGCACGTAGAGCAACACACCTGGAAACTCCACTTTCACCAGATCGACGATGCGTGTTGCCGAACCGCGATCGTTCACGCAGACACAAATGAGACGCGCCTCAGAGGCGCGCGCCGCGCGCAGTACATCGAGCCGCGTGCCATCCCCATAGTAGACCTTGAATCCAAACCGGCCGGCCTGGCGGATCATTTCTGGATCGGCATCGATTGCGGTGACGTCGACACCTTCGGCGAGCAGACATTGTGAAACGATCTGACCGAATCGTCCAAACCCGATTACGAGCACGGAGCCTCGCACTTCGGCAAAATCGTCAGGCTCGCGCTCGTCTCCGCGCGCGAAGCGTCGCAGCAGCGCGTCTGTGAGGCTCGCGACCGCGGGCCCCAGCATCATCGTTCCGGCAGCGATGGCAGTCAGAATAGAGGCTTGCCGGGTGTCGAGCGCGCCCAGGGAGGCGCCGAGTGGAACGAGCACGAATGCAAACTCGCCCGCCGAGGTCAGGATCGAGCCGGCGCGCAGCGCGTCGCCACGTGCGCAAATCGCGCGGAACAGCAGCCACACGATTGCGGCCTTGAGCGCCGTGACGATCAGCACGGCGGCCACGATCAGAACGAGGTGGGCACGCAGGAGATCGAGATCGAGCATCATGCCGATACCCATGAAGAAGAGTGCGAGCAGTAGCCCGCGGAATGGCTCGATGTCGGCTGCCAGCTCGTGCCGGTAATTGGATTCGGCAAGCATCACTCCGGCGAGGAATGCACCAAGCGCCATCGACATTCCGGATTTCTGCATGAGCAAAGCGGCACCGAGCACGATCAGGAGCGCGGCGGCAGTCATCACTTCGCGCGCGCCGCTTTGCGCCAACAACCGGAAGAGCGGATTAAGGAAGTAACGCCCGGCGATGACGATCAGCGCCACCGCCCCCGCAATGAGCAGCGCCGACTGTACGCCCGACGCGAAATCGGGAATGCTGCGACTGCCCTGCGCAAGGAGCGGCAGCAGCGCAAGCAGCGGCACGACCGCCATATCCTGAAACAGCAGAATGGCGAACGCGCGCTGTCCGTATCCGCGCTGCAACTCCCCGCGCTCCTCCAGGATCTGAAGCGCGATTGCGGTGGCCGAGATTGCGAGCGCCAGTCCGGCGATTATCGCACCTCGCCATGGCAGCAAACCAGGTAAATGGGCGAGAAGCGCAATGCAGCCGGCCGTGACCGTCAACTGCGCAGCGCCAAGACCGAATATGGCGCGGCGCATGGCGAGCAGTTGCGAGGGCTCGAGCTCGAGCCCGATCAGAAACAGCAGCATCACCACGCCCAGCTCGGAAACCGGGATGATGCTCTCGGGGGTCCCGAAGATTGCCAAGCCCGAGGGTCCGATGATCATGCCGCCGATCAAATAGGCAACAATGGCGGGCAGCCCGATGCGGCGCGCCAGCGGCACTGTCACCACCGCGGCGACGAGGAGCACCAGCCCGAAGATCAGGAAATCGAATTCATTGCGTGCCTGGGCCATGATCTTTCCGGGACTTGGAGGAATGGAGGGAAGCTCGGCGCGATCCGTGCTCGCCTGGGATCATGTGGTCATTTACCATTGCCTTAGCCCCGAAAAGAACCAGCGAACGCGCCATGCGGCGAGGTCCCCTGTTTGCCGGCTCCTTGATCTTGCTCGCTATTTTTGCGGCGCCAGCACGCGCACAGGTGGGGTTCGACCGTCCGGGCGGTGATTATGCGACCGCGATGGTGCGCTCGGCCGATCCGGCGCAATGTGCGGCGCGCTGCGAACGGGATCCGCGCTGCCGCGCCTGGGCCTTTTCCTATCCCATCACCGAACAGGCGAATGCCGTATGCTGGCTCAAATCAAGGGTTCCGCCCCGAGTCGCGGCCGCATGCTGCGTGTCCGGCGTGCGCGGGACGGGAGTAATTGAGCCACGCAGCGGATTGATCGAGTTCGGCTTCGACCGCAACGGGGGAGATTACCGCCAGTTTGACACCGCGAGCGATCCCGAGGGCAAGAGTTGCGAGCACGCCTGCGAGTCCGATGGCGGCTGCCGTGCCTGGACCTATGTGCGTCCGGGTTACGTGGGAAACTCAGCCGTATGCTACCTGAAGAACCGGATCACGCGACCTCAGCGCAAACCATGCTGTATTTCGGGCGTTGTCAGATAAAACAGTCCCAGAATGGCAATGCTCGATAGTAAAAGCGAACGCAGTCGCAGTTCCGCATCGATTGCCGCCGCAATAGCTGCGCTTGCCGCGAAATTCGGCAACCTGCTGGTGACGTCGCAGGCAGTGCGCGAGCAGCACGCGAACACGACGACCTGGATCCCCAATGAACCCCCCGACGCGGTAGTGTTTCCGCAATCCAGCGAAGATGTGCAGGAGATTGTGCGCATTTGCGCCAGGCACCGTGTGCCGGTCATTGCATTCGGCGCCGGTACCTCGCTCGAAGGCCACGTGAACGCGCCGCTCGGCGGCGTTTGCATCGATTTTCGCGACATGAGCTCGGTTATCGCCGTCAACTCCAGTGATCTCGATTGCGTCGTGCAGCCGGGCATCACCCGCAAGCAGCTCAATGAACATTTGCGCGATCAAGGACTGTTTTTTCCTATCGATCCGGGAGCCGACGCCTCGCTCGGAGGCATGGCTGCGACGCGCTGCTCCGGCACGAATGCGGTGCGTTATGGCACCATGAAGGACAATGTGCTTGCGCTTAAAGCGGTGATGGCAAACGGGGAGCTGATCACTACGGCAAGGCGCGCCAAGAAGTCGGCTGCGGGCTACGATCTCACGCGGCTGATCGTGGGTTCGGAAGGCACCCTTGCAGTTATCACCGAGCTCACACTCAAGTTGTCCGGCATACCCGAGGCTATTGCAGCCGGCGTATGTCAATTCCCTTCCGTTGCGGCTGCCTGCGACGCCGCGATTGCCACAATTCAGTCCGGCATTCCTGTTGCGCGCATCGAGCTGCTCGATGAATTGCAGGTGAAAGCAACCAATCTCTATTCCAAGCTGGCGCTGCCCGAGAGACCCATGTTGTTCCTGGAATTCCATGGATCGGAGAGCGGCGTGGCAGAGCAGTCGGCCCGGTTCGGCGAAATCGCGCACGATCTCGGCGGCAGCGCATTTGAATGGGCGTTAAAGGCAGAGGACCGCACGCGCTTATGGCAAGCGCGGCATGACGCCTATTGGGCGGCGCGCTCCCTGCGGCCCGGGGTTCAGGCCTTGGCCACTGACGTGTGCGTGCCGATCTCGCGCCTGTCTCAATGTGTCACAGAAACCCAGCGCGACATTGCCGAGCATGGGCTCATTGCGCCCATTCTGGGCCATGTCGGCGATGGCAATTTCCATCTTTCCCTCCTGGTGGACATGGCGGATGCCGAGGAGGTGAAGGCGGCAAAGGCGCTGTGCGAGCGTCTGGTCGAGCGCGCACTTGCCATGGACGGCACCTGCACGGGCGAGCATGGGGTGGGCGAAGGCAAGATGAAATATCTGGCGCGGGAGCTGGGCGCTCCGGCGCTCCAAGCCATGGCCGGAATCAAGCGTGCGTTGGACCCCGATAACATCCTCAACCCCGGCAAAATTGTCGCTCTCGGTTAATGACGGGGTATGGTTGATGGCCGGGAGCGGCCCGCAGTGACCGAAACGCTCCCTAACTCATTGTCCCAGACATAGAATTGCCGCCAATCCTGCATACATAGGCCCTGCGTCAGCGGAACCGCGAAAGCAGGGTGGGGTGGCTGCCGCCTGATGCATGCGCGCGGCAATCGTGGTCAATTGGGCCTTGCGGCTTCGAACGCGCGCAAGAGCTCGGCAGCCCCGTGGAGACGTCGTGCAGACGACGCTGCTTGGATTTGCAATCGCCCTGATCCTGGCGCTGGTCACTGCGCTGGTCGGTCCGCTGCTGATTGACTGGAGTGTATACCGCGCGCAGTTCGAGTCGCGCGCGAGTCATCTCATCGGGCGCGAAGTTCGCATTACCGGTCCCATTGATGCGCGCGTGTTGCCAACCCCCATGCTCGTGCTGCATGGCGTCGAGCTGGGCGATGCGAATCAGCAGCTGCGTGCAGGCGCTCTGCATCTTGAGCTCGCTCTCGGCGCGCTCGTGCGCGGCGAAATGCGCATCAGCAATGCTCGGCTGGAACACGCGCAAGCAACGCTGACCCTCGACGATGGTGGTCGGCTTGAATGGGCGGCGCCGCGGCCGAACTTTGATCCCGAAGCCGTATCCGTCGAACGGCTGACCATTCAGGACGGTCGTGCCGTGGTCATTCACAAGGCTAGCGGCTCGCGGCTGCTCGTTGAGAATCTCGAGTTCCGCGGCGAGCTGCGCTCTCTTGTTGGGCCGCTGAAGGGAGATGGGTCGTTCGTTGCCGCCGGGCAGCACTATCCCTACCGAATCTCTGTGACCCGCGCGCCGGACAACGCCGGAGTAAAGCTCCGTCTCGCGGTCGACCCCATCGATCGTCCGCTGACGGCGGAAGCGGAAGTCTCTGTTTCGCTCGATGCCGGCATCCCGCGCGTGGAAGGCACTCTTCAGCTGGCCCGCTTGGTGGGGCGCACACCAGCGGGCGAGCCGTCAGCGATCGTTGAGCCGTGGCGGCTGAACGCTCGTGTGAAGGGCGACAGCTTGGGCGCGATGCTCGATCAGCTGGAATTTCAGTATGGACCGGAGGAGCGCGCTGCGAAGCTCAAAGGCACTGCCCAGGTCGGGTTCGGAGCGCATCCGCGCATCTCCGGCACACTGACGTCGACGCAGATCGATGTTGACCGCGTGCTCGCAACTCGCGCGGGAAAACCGATTGCTGCGGCCAAAACGCTTTCCGCTTTCCTCAACGCGCGACCGCGCCTGCCGCTTCCGATCAATCTGAGCATCGGCATCGAATCGCTCCTGGTTGGCGGCGCCGCCGTGCAACGCGTTGCGGCAGAGATGGAGTTCGATGCCGAGCAGATAGAGCTTCGTTCACTCGAGTTTCGCGCGCCGGGAGTGACGCAAGTCAGGCTGAATGGCCGCCTTGGACTGCGACCTGAGCCGATCGCTTTTGCGGGAGCCGCTAGTCTGGAATCGAACGACGCCCGCGCGTTCCTTGCCTGGGCGCTGGCGCAGGACAATCCACAGATCGCCACGTCCGGACCGCTGCGATTTGCCGGCAAAGTTTCGTTTTCCGACGATCGGCTCACGATCGACCAAATGAATCTGGAGCTGGAGCGCATGTCAGTGGCGGGCCGCCTCCTCTATGCCACAGGCAGGCCTGATCGGCCGCCGCGGCTCGAAGCAGCCCTGACGACGCCCGAGGTCGACCTGGACCGCTTGCAGCTGCTTGCTGCGGCAGTTCTCGGCGATGCTGCAATCGATTTCCCGCGGGAAGGGGAACTCTCCCTTGCAGTGGGACGCGCCACATTAGCGGGTATCGAGGTGAAGCAGACTGACGTGCGGGCGCGCATTGATCCGCATGGCATCGACGTCGAGCAGCTTTCGGTGCGCGATTTTGGCGGCGCCAGACTGGCCGTCAAGGGGCGCATTGATACCAAGCTCAGTCCGCCACGCGGGACAATGGCGCTCGACCTGGATGCGCAAAGCCTTGATGGCGTGCTTTCGTTTTTGCAGAAGTTTGCGCCGGATCAGGCAGAGCAGCTCCGCCGCGTGGCGTCTCGGATTGTTCCGCTCGCGCTGCGTGCGACGGTGACGCTGGACCCCGGAGCTGCAGGAGCTGCTCTGGCCAGCGCCAAATTCAAGCTCGATGCGCTGGGCGGCCGTTCATTGCGGCTTGCGCTGATCGGTGACGCGAGCACGTCTGCGGATGCATTCAGAGTTGACAAGCTTGCAGCGCTTGAGGCTGCAAAGCTGAATCTGATTGGACGCATCGAGGCTGAGGACGGTCAGACCCTGATGCAGCTGATGCTTATTGACCGGTTTGTTGCGGCCGAAAGCCGGCCCGGGCGGCTAGTCCTCTCGGCGAAGGGGCCACTGGATCAGGTGCTCGACATCGATGCGCAAGTCACATCGGGAAGCTCGAGCGCAGTCGCGCAAGGCAAGGTGCGGCTCGCCAGGAGCCCGGGCGCGGATCTCAGCCTCACGATAAAGAACATCAATTTCCGATCGCCACGAAAAAGCGCGGCCGGCGCTCCTCCGGACGTCTTGCCGACCACGCTCTCGGCCCAGCTGGGATTTGCCGACGACGTTCTGCGCTTTCAGGCGATCAATGGAACGGTCGCCGGAGTAACGCTCGGCGGCCAACTCACGCTCAGTCTGCGCAATCCGATACGCATCGAAGGTGAGCTTGAGGCGAGTTCTATCGACCTGCCCGCTGCCGTGGCGACCGCAATCGGATTGTCTGCGCGCGCGCCAAATGCACGAGAGGGTGGGAGCTGGTCTTCCGATCCCTTTGAGCCATTGTTCGGCGGGTATCATGGCCGCATTGGGCTCAAGGCGGCTCGGCTCGTGCTCACGCCCAAGCTTGCCGCGCGAGATTTCCACGGCGTGGTGCATCTTGGGCAAAGGCAGATTGCAGTGCAGGGGACGGAGGGCACGATCGGAGCCGGCAGAATGAATGGCGAGCTGGTTGTCCTACGGACGAGTGAGGGGCTGGTCGGGCGCATGGCACTCAAGGTGACAGCGGCTGATGCCGCGGATCTGCTTCCGGGCGACGGAAACATCTCGGGCCGGCTGACATCGGAAATTTCCGTTGAAGGAAGCGGCATGAGCGCAGAGGCTTTGGTCGGCTCGCTGCAAGGCAAGGGCACCTTCACCCTCGAGGACGGCAGTCTGGCGCGGCTCAATCCTGGGTCTTTCGCGGCAATCATTCGCGCGGTGGAGCAGGGCCTGCCCATCGATCCTGTTCGCCTCAGGGATCGCATGGACGCGGCACTCGCTAGCGGCGCGCTCGCCGTTCCATTAGCGCAGGGCAGCATTGTGATCGAGGCCGGTCAGGCGCATCTGAAAAACTCGGCGCCAGGCGCGGACGCCACCGAGCTTGCCGTGACGGCCACTCTGGATCTCAGTGACACGAAGCTCGATGCGCGGCTCGTGCTCACCGGTCCGCAAGCGCTCGCCTTCGCAAATACCAGGCCGGAAATCGTCGTCCTTGTGAAAGGTCCCATCGATGCGGCAAAGCGCACCGTCGATGCCGCTCAGTTGGCGAGCTGGCTCGCCCTCAGGTCCGTTGAGCAGCAGTCGCGAACATTGGACATGCTGGAAGGACGCGTCGTTCCGGACGCAGCAAGCCCAGGGGCCTTACCGGCAGCAGCCGTGAGGCATGAGCCATCGGCAGGACCGAAAGCAGCCGTCTCGGGAGCTCAGCCGGCCCGTCCACTCCCGAAACCGCGGCCGCGCTCCGCCGCGCAGAAGCCGAAGCCCGCTGACGAAGTTTCCCCGACCGCTCGCACAACGCCCGCGCAGCCGCGCTCTTTGAGCGAGTTCTTTTTTGGCATTCATTGAGCGAAACAACGCTTTGAGGGAGGCTGGAGCTTCCGGTTCTCGGAATCATGCTGCAGCAACAATAGAGCGGGAGGGCTATTCGACGAATAGCCATCCCGCTCTGAAAGAACAGCGGTCAGGCGAGCGACTGCTCGGCGATCGCTTCGCGTGTTTCCTGGTGACGGACGTTTTCAGTCGAGCCCTGATTGCGGAAATGCGCGAGCACGAATAGGCGAATCGCTGACGACAGATTGCCGTGCTGCCGAGCCGAATCGATAGCTGCAACGATCTCGGACAAAGTCATGCCGCGAGATGCTGCGATTTCCTTCAGGGCCTTCCAGAACGCATCTTCCAGACTGACGCTGGTCTTGTGACCGGCAATGACGATCGAGCGTTTGATGACCGGGGATTTCATTTTCCTCTCCCGTTGCGGGACGGGTCCTTAGCCTGCCTACTTCGGGGCTAATTGCGCCCGCAGCGTGGCGGGCCATCCCCTCCATCCTGCAGGGGCCGCAGGCTCACAGAATTGTTATTGCCGGGCGCAAGAAATGGGTCGCACCTTACTGGTACGGCAACATTTTCTTAGGCAGCAGGGGAGATGCGGCGGCCACGGGCGCAGCCCCGCTCGCTACTTCTTTCGGAATCGATCGAGCCGCACCACTTCGGCGCCGCCGGGCGCACCGCCCGCATTGTTTTCGGCACTTACGCCGGCGCCGCTCGGCGGCACTGGTGTAACGACGGCCGGAGACTTCGTTTCCACAGGCCCTGTTTTCGCCTCGTTGCCTGCCTCCCGAATTTCCTGGGCCTCCGGGTCTGCGATCTCTTCAAACTGCAATCCGAACTGCACGGATGGATCGAAGAACCCCTTGATTGCCGCAAATGGAATGGCAAGCCGTTCTGGGACGCCACCGAACGAGAGGCCGACCGCAAAGCCCGATTCTGTAAGCGCCAGGTCCCAAAACTGATGTTGCAGGACGATGGTCATCTCCTTCGGATATTGCTCGAGCATGCGCTCGGAAAGCTGTACCCCCTCTGCTCGAGTATCGAACGAAATGTAGAAATGATGCTCTCCGGGCAGCCCGTTCTGCGCCACGTCCTGTAACACGGTGCGCACGACGCCGCGCAACGCGTCCTGGGTCAGCAAATCGTAGCGGATATGATCGACAGCCATGGCAGCGGGAGGACAGATGTCAGAGGTCAGATGTCAGAAGATAGACCCGCGGTTGCTTCTTGTCCTCTGTCATCTGACCTCTGACGTCTGAAGTGGAGGCTTCTGTTGCCAGGTGCCTCCGAACCCCGCCTGAGGCTGCTAAGACCTCAGGGCTTTAGATCGGTCTTCCGAACCGCATTACGCGGCCAGGGCAACCGGAGCATAGTTGTCGTTGGCAACTATGAAAGTGGCCCGATACGGCGGAACCATCCCGGGCAAAAGCGCGCCCTTTACGCCCTCGTCGATCCTGTTTCGCCCCCATATGGTGGAGGCGCCGGGTACTGCCCCCGGGTCCGATGGGTTTATTTCGACGGCCGTTTATTGCCATAGCCGGCTTGCGCCGGCCCACAGAATATAAGCTGCGGGAGTTAATCCTCAAAGAGCACGTTTTGCCAGAAGCATGCCCCAGCCGACCACCCCGCACCCCTCGCGCTCGGCGCTTTTCACCACTTTCGCCCTCATTGCGCTGTCCGGCTTTGGCGGTGTGCTGGTGTGGTCCCGGCGCATGCTCGTCGAGGAGCGCAAATGGCTCACGCCGGCGGAATTCAATGAGGCCTATGCACTCTGCCAGTTTCTGCCCGGGCCCAACGTCATAAACCTTGCCGTCGTATTCGGCCGGCGCATCGCCGGCGCCACGGGGTCGCTCCTGGCGCTGACAGGCCTGCTCGTCCCGCCGCTGATCATAGTTTCCTTAATGGCCTTGCTTTATGCCCGTTACGGGCACGCTCCCGAGATCCAGCGCATGTTGCGCGCGATTGCGGCCGCCGCAGCAGGTCTGGTGCTTGGCACCTGCGCGAAGATGGCACGCCCCCTTTTCGAGGACCGGCTTTGGATTGCGCCGCTTCTTGCGCTTGCGACATTCGTCCTCATCGGCATTCTGCGCTGGCCGCTCTATCTGGCCTTGGGCCTATTGGTGCCCCTGAGCATCTTCATTGCCTGGTTGCGCCGATGAGTGACCTGACGCTGCGCACCCTTGCCGGTAATTTTGCGCTGATGTCGCTGTTCGCCATCGGCGGCGGAAATTCCGCAGTTCCGGAAATGCAGCGCTTGGCCGTCGAGGTCCATCACTGGATGACGGACCGGCAGTTCACTGACCTGTTTGCTCTCGCGCAGGTTACGCCGGGGCCGAACATGATCATTGTCACGCTGATCGGCTATCAGGTCGCCGGCGTTCTTGGTGCGCTGGTGAGCACGGCCGCGATGTGCGGGCCCACATGCATATTGGCCTTCTGCATCGGAGGCGTCTGGGATCGATTCAAGGAGGCGCCTTGGCGGATTGCAATCCAGGCGGGTCTGCTGCCGATCTCAATCGGGCTTATCGGAGCAAGCGGCTTCGTGATCGCCTCGGCTGCGGCGAACGGCGTTGCTCTCGGTGTGCTCGTGCTAGCGGCGGCGTTACTGTCCTGTTTCACGCGGCTCAATCCCGCCTGGACGTTTGGCGCCGCCGCCCTGATAGGGCTTGCCGCCTTGGTCTGACGCAGAATGCCGCTTGCTTTCCGCAGCGCGCAAGGATGTGCTACGAAAAATGCGTGAACCGGGCGCAAGTCTCGGAAGAAGGGCGTGCGGGAGGGAACATGTCGGAGCCTGTGTCGCCTGAAAGTCGGTGGCGTGTTAACGGTTGCACTGGCATCGCTCGAAACCACGATTCCACTCGATGCGGATTGCGCTCACCCAACATCCTAACCTTTATTTCCTGCCTTGCCCTCGATGTCGTCGCCCGCGCTCCGACAAACCCCGCTTGTGCGACAGCTGGCCACGAGCGCAGCCCGGGGCAACCCATTGAGAAATTCTCGAATTTCGGCTTCGGCGTAATCCTTCAATCATTGCCGCGCGGCTTATTTGGCAATCCCACTTTTGTGTTTTTACCGAATATGAGCCGGTGATTTTCTTGGCGGACGTTTTTATCAGCTATTCGAAGGCGTCGCGCGATCTCACGGAAGGATTGGCGGCCGAGCTTCAATCAAAGGGCTACACCGTCTGGTGGGATGCTGGTCTGACACCTGGAGAAAGTTTCTCCGATGTTATCCTGACCGAACTGGATCAGGCGCGCGCTGCCGTCGTTATCTGGACGACAGATTCGATCAAATCGCCCTGGGTTCGCTCGGAAGCGACTCGCGCGTCACGCCGCGGCACGTTAATTCCAACGCGCGCGGAGAACGTCGACCCTAACGACATTCCGCCTCCATTCGATAATTTACACACCGAAATTGTTTCAAACCATGCGGCCATTTTTGCGGCCTTGGCTAAACGTCAAATCCTGCCCTCCCGGCCCGAACAAAGCGCCTCTGAGCCACTCTCGACCACAAACGTCTCTGAAGACATCGCCTTGGCGCCCGCGCGGGGAATAATGGTATCTCAGGTTCAGGACGAGACCGTTGAGGAATTCCCCGACGCACCGCAGGCGCACGAGGCAGTGGCGGGGCTGCAAAGCTTGACTGCCGGACAAGAGAGTCAGAGCAGCCCCGCAGTCGAGCAGGTCGCTCATTTGCAGGACCAACCTGGGCAGCGGGGATTCAGATTCTCCATTCGCGGCCCGCAGGATTTTTGGGGTGGCCTCGCCCTCATCGCGCTCGCCATCCTCGCCATCTGGGCGTCGCGGGACCTTCCCGGCCAGCGCGGCTTCGCGTTTGGCCCTGGGACTGCACCCCGCCTCTTTGCCGGCGTCCTTGCTGCCTTGGGCGCCGCTGTCTCGCTGATGGGCGTGATCGAACACGGGCCGCGCATCGAAAAATACAAGTTCCGCGGGCCCATGCTTGTTGTCATTGGAATTCTCGCCTTCGCGGCCCTGGTACGCCCCCTCGGGCTCGTTCCCGCAACGTTTGTGGCTTTCGTGGTCTCCATTCTTGGCACGACCGAGATGCGCTGGATCGAAAGCCTGATTGCAGGGGCGACGATGACGCTCTTTTGTGTCCTTCTCTTTGTCTACATGCTTGGTCTGCCGTTCCAGCTCTGGCCCCGGCTCTACTGAACCTGGCGAGTCACCTCAACCTGGCGAGTCATGACAGAACTCCTGTCGAATCTGTGGATGGGATTTCACGTCGCCTCCAACCCGTTCAACGTGCTGTTCTGCCTGTTGGGCGCGCTGGTCGGGACCTTGGTGGGCGTGCTTCCCGGGATCGGCACGGTAGCCACCATCGCGATGCTATTGCCGATCACGTTCGGCCTGCCGCCCGTCGGTGCGCTGATCATGCTCGCCGGCATCTATTACGGCGCGCAATATGGCGGCTCGACTACCTCGGTTCTGGTGAATATCCCGGGGGAGGCTACGTCGGTCATTACCTGCCTCGACGGCCATCAGATGGCGCGCCAGGGCAGGGCCGGGCCTGCACTCGCCATTGCGGCCATGGGTTCCTTTTTTGCCGGCTGTGTCGCGACCGTGTTGGTTGCGGCTCTCGGCGCGCCACTGACCAGCCTCGCCCTCCTGTTTGGTCCGGCCGAGTATTTCTCCCTCATGGTTCTGGGACTCATCTTTGCAGTCGTGCTGGCGAAAGGGTCCGTGCTCAAGGCCGTGGCCATGGTGGTGATGGGCCTCCTGCTCTCGATGGTCGGCTCGGATCTCGAGACGGGTGCCGCCCGCATGAGCTTCGACATTCCTGAGCTGGCCGACGGCATAGGTTTCGCCAATGTCGCCATGGGCGTGTTCGGGTTCGCCGAGATCATTCGCAATCTCGAAATCCCCGCTGAGAGCCGGGACATCGTCCAGGCGAAGATCACCGGGCTGATGCCTACGCGCAAGGACCTGATCGACTCGTCGGGTGCCATCGCGCGCGGCACCTTTCTCGGTTCCCTCCTTGGCATTCTGCCGGGCGGCGGTGCGGTGATTGCTTCCTTTGCGGCCTACACGTTCGAAAAGAAAATCGCCAAAGACCCGTCCCGCTTCGGGCGTGGCGCCATCGAAGGCGTGGCGGCGCCGGAGAGCGCCAACAATGCCGCGGCGCAGACCTCGTTCATCCCGCTTCTGACCCTTGGCATCCCGCCGAACGCCGTCATGGCGCTGATGGTCGGAGCGATGACCATTCACGGCATCGTGCCGGGTCCGCAAGTAATGACCAAACAACCGGAGCTGTTCTGGGGCATGATTGCGTCCATGTGGATCGGCAATCTGATGCTGGTGGTCATCAACTTGCCGCTCGTGGGCGTTTGGGTGAGCTTGCTGCGCGTGCCGTATCGGCTGCTCTACCCCTCGATCATCGTATTCTGCTGTATTGGTATTTATTCGATCAACAACTCGCCGACGGACGTGACGATCTCGGCGATTTTTGGGGTAGTGGGCTTCTGGCTCATCAAGCACGACTTCGAGCCTGCTCCCATGCTGCTTGGCTTCGTGCTCGGCCCGCTCATGGAGGAGAATCTGCGCCGCGCCATGTTGATCGCGCGCGGCGACGCTACGGTATTCTTCACGCGCCCGATCTCCGCGGTTCTTCTGATCACTGCCATCGCATTGCTGGCCATCGCGGCGCTGCCCAAGGTCCGGCGACGCCGGGACGAGGTTTTTGTGGAATAATCACCCGGTATTCTGACGTTTTCCGCTCATTGTCCGCGCAAGCGGGAACGCAAAGCACCTGGGTCCCTGCCTTTCGCGGGGACGAACGGTGGAGTGTGCTTGCCACGCATTTCACCACGACGCGCGCAGCGCTAGACTCCAGCCGAGTCGCTTTCTCCTGCAGGCATGTGCCCATGCGCCAATACCACGATCTGTTGCGACGCATTTTGGCCGACGGTATCGCCAGGCCCGATCGCACCGGAACGGGCACACTTTCCATATTCGGCCATCAGATGCGGTTCGATCTGGGGCAAGGATTTCCACTGCTCACCACCAAGAAACTGCACCTGAAGTCCATCGTGCATGAGCTGCTCTGGTTTCTCGCCGGTGACACCAACATCAGGTATCTGAAGGAGCATGGGGTCACAATCTGGGACGACTGGGCCGATGAGCGCGGCGAGCTCGGGCCAGTTTACGGGCGGCAGTGGCGATCATGGCCGACCCCGGACGGCGGCACCATCGACCAGATCGCGGCTGTGTTGGCCGCCATTCGCCGCGATCCCAATTCACGTCGGCTCATCGTGAGCGCGTGGAATCCGGCCGAGATCGGCAACATGGCTTTGCCGCCCTGCCATTGTCTTTTCCAGTTCTATGTCGGCGATGGCCGGCTCTCGTGCCAGCTCTACCAGCGCTCGGCCGACGTGTTTCTGGGCGTTCCCTTCAATATCGCCTCCTACGCATTGCTCACCATGATGGTGGCGCAGGTGAGCGATCTCGAGCCAGGCGAGTTCGTGCACACGTTCGGAGACGCTCACCTCTACCGGGATCACATCGAGCAGGCGCGGCTTCAGCTCACGCGCGAGCCGCGTCCCTTACCAAGAATGCTGCTCAATCCCGCCGTGCGAGATTTGTTCGCTTTCCGCTACGAAGACTTCATCCTCGAAGACTACGATCCGCACCCGCACATCAAGGCACGAGTCGCAGTGTGAGGAGCAGCGACCCGGCCTCGGCGCTGCGGCGGCAGGTCGCGTTCGTTCATATTGTCGCCATGGCCGAGAACGGCGTCATCGGTCGTGATGGCCGGCTGCCCTGGCGCGTGCCGTCGGAGTTGCGGCACTTCCGCGGCATCACCATGGGCAAGCCCTTGATCATGGGGCGCAGAACATTCGCTTCCATCGGCAAGCGGCTGCCCGGACGCACCAACATCGTGCTCAGCCGTGATGCGAGCTTTGCCGCGCCGGGAGTGGTTGTCACCGACATGCTGGAGCGAGCACTTGCAGTCGCTCGCGGTGATGCGCTGCGCCGCGGCGTCGATGAAATCTGCATCATCGGCGGCGCAGATGTGTTCGCACAGACCCTGCCCATGGCCGATCGCCTGCTGGTGACGCAGGTACACATGAATGCAGAAGGAGATACTCGATTTCCTGACATCGATCCGGCCGTATGGAAGGAAATAACCCGTTTAAACCATGCCGCCGGCCCGACCGATGACGCGAGCTTTACCACCATCGTCTACGCGAAAAGGAATGCTGCGTTGTAAGCCCAGCATGGCTCCCGTATAACTCCAAGCACGGGCGCGCAAAAATGTGTGAGGAGACATAAATGCCGTGGAGCAATCAGGGTGGCGGACCCTGGGGAGGTTCCGGCGGGGGAGGCGGCAAGGGGCCGTGGGGTTCCGGGCCGCAGCCTTCGGGCCCGACACCGCCGGATCTGGAAGAGTTCTTGCGCCGCAGTCAGGACAAGCTGCGCAATGTGCTTCCGGGCGGCAATCTCGGCGGCAAGGGGCTCGGTCTCATCCTGCTCGCCGCCATTGCGATCTGGGGATTTTCCGGCTTTTTTCGCGTCGATCCTGATGAGCTTGGGGTTGTGCTGCGCTTCGGCAAATACGTGCGCGATGTGAAGCCGGGGCTCAATTATCATCTGCCCTATCCGATTGAATCGGTGCTCACCCCAAAAGTGACGCGGGTCAATCGCATCGATATCGGCATGCGGCTCGTCGAGGACCTGCGCCGCGGCACCAGCATCCGCGACGTGCCGGAGGAGAGCCTGATGCTCACCGGCGATGAGAACATTGTTGATGTCGATTTCTCGGTGTTCTGGGTGGTGAAGACGGGCGGCGCCGGCGACTACCTGTTCAACATCCAGCAGCCCGAAGGCACGGTGAAAGCGGTAGCCGAGAGTGCGATGCGCGAGATCGTTGGCCGTTCAAATATCCAGCCCATCCTCACCGGAGCGCGGCAGAATATCGAGACGGCGGTGCACGATTTGATGCAACAGACGCTCGACAAGTATGGGTCGGGCATCACAATTACCCAGGTCCAGCTGCAGAAGGTGGATCCTCCCTCCCAGGTGATCGATTCTTTCCGCGACGTGCAGGCAGCGCGCTCCGATCTTGAGCGCGCGCAGAACGAGGCGCAGACCTATGCCAATAAGGTCGTGCCGGAGGCGCGCGGGCGCGCCTCGAAGATCATCCAGGATGCGGAAGCCTATCGCGAGCAGACGGTCGCGGAAGCGAGGGGATCGGCGTCACGCTTCCTCAAGGTCTACGAGGAATACAAGAAAGCCCCGGAAGTAACGCGCCAGCGCATGTACCTCGAGACCATGGAGCGGCTGTTCGGCGGCACTGACAAGATCATCGTTGATTCGGGGGCGAACGGCGGCGTCATTCCATACCTGCCGCTTGACCAACTCGGACGCAGGCCGCAGAGCCCGCCGCAATCGGGAGGCGCACGATGAGGCTCAATCTATTTGGTGGGTTGATTGCCGCGCTCATCATCGTCGCGCTCATCATTGCTTACGGCACGTTCTTCACAGTCTACCAGACCCGCCAGGCCCTGGTCGTGCGGCTGGGGCAGCCGGTGCGCGTCGTCACCGAGCCGGGCCTCAACTACAAAATCCCGCTCATCGACAGCGTCATCTATGTCGACAAGCGGATCCTCGATCTTGAAAACCCGGCACAGGAGGTGATCGCCTCCGACCAGAAGCGGCTCGTCGTTGATGCGTTTGCGCGCTACCGGATCAAACATCCGCTTCTGTTTTACCAATCGGTGGGCACGGTCGAGGGCGCCAATTCCCGGCTCTCCACGCTGCTCAACTCGGCGCTTCGGCGCGTGCTGGGCGAAGCCACGCTCACGCAGGTTGTGCGCGATCAGCGCGAGCAGCTGATGGCGCGCGTGCGCGAGCAGCTCGACAACGAAGCGCAGGCCTTCGGTATTTCGATTGTGGACGTGCGCATTCGCCGTGCTGATTTGCCGGAGCAGAACAGCCAGGCGGTCTACCAGCGCATGCAGACGGAGCGCCAGCGCGAGGCGCAGGAGTTCCGCTCGCAAGGCACCCAGCGCGCGCAGGAGATCCGCGCTAGGGCGGACCGCGATGTAACCGTCATCGTCGCGGAAGCGCAGTCCAAGGGCGAGCAGACCCGCGGCGAGGGTGATGCCGAACGCAATCGCATCTACGCGGATGCGTTTGGTCGCGACGCCGAGTTTTTCGCCTTCTATCGCACCATGCAGGCCTACGAGAACGGGCTGCACGCCAATGACACCCGCATGCTGCTCAAGCCCGACTCGGATTTCTTCCGCTTCTTCAACGATGCTTCTGGCAAGCCGCGCGAGGGGACCACTCGCGCCAGCGGCCCGACTGACGCGAATACCGGATCCGCAGGTGGTGTAAATCCGAAATAGCGAAGCGGGAGAGGCGGTGATCGCGCGGCGGTCGGGCGAACATGAGCCAGTTCCTCGTTGCACTTGGATTGGTGCTCGTGATCGAAGGCTTGCTTTTCGCCGCCTTTCCGGCAGCCGCCAAGCGCCTGGCTGCGACTGCACTTGAAAGCCCGGAGAACTCGTTACGTATTGCGGGGATTGTGTCGGCCGTGCTCGGGCTCATTCTCATCTGGCTGGTGCGGGGGTGAGGGTGAGAGCCGCGGTAATGGCATGACCCCGATTCCGCCCCAATCGGAACTTTCATTTTACCGAGAGCACCCTTGCCTCGGCGCGGTGACGAGAGCACTTTCTTCCCCAAGCTTCAGGAGCCCATCTCAATGCTAGGCACTTCCGTTCAATCCGCCGCGCGCAATCGGCGGCCATTGCTGGCTGCGCTGTTCGCGGCATCGCTAGTGTTGCCGGTCTCCTCCGCTTCCGCACGTGGCCCCGACAGCATCGCAGACGTGTCGGAAAAGGTCATCGAGGCAGTGGTGAACATCTCGACGACGCAGAAGGTCGAGACGCGCAACTCGCAAATGCCGCAGCTGCCGAATGATCCGCAACTCGATGAGTTGTTCAAAGACTTTTTCAATCGGCGGGGGGATCCGCAGAACCGCGATCGCGGTCCGCGTCGCGTGAGCTCGCTCGGCTCGGGATTCATCATTGATGCCGCGGGAATCGTGGTGACCAACAACCACGTGATCTCGGAAGCGGACGAGATCAATGTCATTCTCAATGACGGGTCGCGGCTGAAGGCCGAGATCATCGGCAAGGATCAGAAAACCGACATAGCGCTGTTGCGGGTAAAGCCGGAGAAGCCGCTCAAGGCGGTAAAATTCGGCGATTCGGACAAGCTCCGTCTGGGCGAATGGGTTATCGCCATTGGCAATCCGTTCAGCCTCGGCGGCACGGTGACGGCAGGCATCGTTTCAGCTCGCAACCGCGACATCAATTCCGGTCCCTATGACAACTATATTCAGACCGATGCGGCGATTAACCGCGGAAACTCCGGAGGCCCGCTGTTCAACCTCGACGGCGAGGTAGTTGGCGTCAATACCGCGATCATCTCGCCGTCGGGCGGCTCGATCGGCATCGGCTTTGCAGTGCCTTCGAAGACCGCAATCAATGTCATCGATCAGCTCAAGGAGTTTGGCGAGACCCGGCGCGGTTGGCTGGGCGTGCGCATTCAACAGGTGACCGACGAAATCGCCGAGAGCCTCAACATCCGGCCTGCGCGCGGGGCGCTCGTTGCCGGTGTCGACGACAAGGGTCCGGCCAAGCCGGCGGGCATCGAGCCGGGTGACGTGATCGTCAGGTTCGATGGCCATGAGATCAAGGAAATGCGCGACTTGCCGCGCGTAGTCGCCGACACGCCGGTAGGCAAGCAAACACCGGTCGTGGTCATCCGCAAGGGCAAGGAGCTGACCAGGACGGTCACGCTGGGGCGGCTCGAGGACGGCGAGAAAATGGCCGCCGCTGCGGACAGCAGGAGCAGCGGCGCACCCGATCGCGGCGTCGTGAAAAAGACGCTGGGTATCGAGCTTGCCAACATGTCCGACGATCTGCGCCGCCGTTACAGCATCAAGGAGAGCGTGAAAGGCATCGTGATCACCGGAGTGGATGCCAATTCAGCCGCGGCGGAGAAGCGCCTCTCTCCCGGAGACGTGATCGTCGAGATCGCGCAGGAGGCGGTCGCCAGCACGGACGATTTCCAGGCTCGCATCGACAAATTGAAGAAGGAGGGGCGCAAATCGGCCTTGCTGCTGGTCGCAGGCTCCGACGGGGAGCTGCGCTTCGTCGCGCTGAGTTTGCAGTAGATCGTAGCCCGCATGAGCGAAGCGATATGCGGGACCGGCAGCCCCGGATATCGGTGACGCTCATCCGGGCTACAGGCTATCCCGGATCTCGCTTCGCTCGTTCCGGGCTACAGGCTATCCCGGATCTCGCTTCGCTCGTTCCGGGCTACAGTGCCGAGACAAACTCCTTGCGCGAGTAGCCTTGGGCGTAGAGAACGGCGGTGAGATCGCCGTGGTCGATGCGTGCCGCAATGGCGCCGGCGACCTTGGGCTTGGCGTGATAGGCAATGCCGAGACCTGCCTCCTGCAACATCGGAATGTCGTTGGCCCCGTCTCCCACAGCCAACGTCTGGTCGGCGCGCAAATGCAGGCGTTCTCGTAAATTGATCAGGGTCGCGAGTTTGCTCTCGCGTGCAAAGATCGGCTCTTCGACCTCGCCGGTTAGCCGCTGCTGCGCATCGACGCGCAGCCGGTTTGCGTGAGTCTCGTGAAAGCCGATCAGGCCCGCCACGGGCTCGCTGAACACGGTGAAGCCGCCGGTGACCAGACATGTATAAGCGCCGTGGCTGCGCATGGTCGCAACCAGCGTGCTCGCGCCGGAATTGAGGCGGATGCGGCACTTGATCACCTCAGCTATGGCGGCCGTGGCAAGGCCCTTGAGTAAGCCAACGCGCTCGCGCAGGGCTCCGGCGAACTCGATCTCTCCGCGCATGGCGCGCTCGGTAATGGAAGCGACCTGCGCTTTGACACCGGCGAGATCTGCAAGCTCGTCGATGCATTCCTGCCCCACCATCGTCGAATCCATATCTGCGAGCAGAAGTTTCTTCCGCCGATCCTCGGAGCGTTGCACGACCACGTCGATACCCTCATCGGCGAGCGTTGTGCGCAGCCGCTCCGCGGCTGGCCTCGGTACATCGTCGGGCGCATCAAAGAACAGATCGGCAGCAATCTCAGCGTCGAGCCAGGCGACCGCGTCGATGCGCGCTCCGACTGAAGCAAGCGCCTCGCGCGCCTGCGCGATAACGCCGCGGCCGACCGCAGGCTTTGCCGGATCTGAGATCAAGGTCGCGACAAAGGGCATGGGAAATTGAGCGCTGCGGCAGCATCAACGCGTGCCGTGCTTATCGCAGGGCCTACCGCGAGCGGCAAGTCGGCGCTGGCGGTAACCTTAGCGCAGGAGCTGGGCGGAACGGTCATCAATGCGGATTCCATGCAGGTCTATCGTGACCTGCGCATCATCACCGCGCGTCCGAGCCCGAGCGAGGAAGCGTTCGTCGCACACCGCCTCTATGGACATGTGGATGCGTCGGAGAATTATTCAGTCGGAAGGTGGTGTCGTGAGGCCGTTGCCACACTGGCGACGATCGAGTGCGGTGTGCCCATTCTGGTGGGCGGCACCGGCCTTTACTTCAAGGCCCTAACGGTCGGTCTTTCCTCCATTCCTCCAGCTCCTGCGGACTTGCGCGTGAGCCTTCGCAATCGTTTACGAAGCGAAGGTATCGCTTCGCTCTACACCGAGCTGCGCGAGCGAGATCCGGCAATGGCGAGCCGGCTCATGCCCAGCGACCGCGCGCGCATCATCCGCGCTCTCGAAGTGGTGATTGCAACCGGCCGCTCGCTTGCCGATTGGCATGCATCCGGGATGCAGCCTCTGCTTCGTGCGCCAGGCACGGTGCGCGTGTTCCTCGATGTGGATCGGGCGGAGCTTTATGCACGCATCAATGCGCGCTTCGATGCCATGCTCGCGGCCGGCGCCCTCCAAGAAGTGCAAGCATTGCGCCTGCGCCAGCTCGATCCGCAGCTGCCGGCCATGAAAGCGCATGGCGTGCCTTGGCTCATTCGGCATCTCAACGGCGAAATCGATCTGGCAACGGCGGTCGAGGAGGCAAAGCGCGACACCCGCAGATACACGAAGCGCCAGGCCACCTGGTTTCGGCATCAGCTGCCGGACTGGACCTGGGTCGCTCCGGAAAAAGCGGCCGGTGCAATCCGACGCGCGCTTTCGCGCTGACGCCTCGGCCGGTAACGCCATGCCCCTGTAATCGCGACGAGCAGGCCCGCAGCCAGCACCCACCACGCCGGTCGTATTTCCATCTCCGGATCGAAATGTGCGAGGAGGATGAGTTGCGCGTCGACTCCGCTCGTGAGCCGGTAGAGCAGCGCTTCGAGCAATGCCGTCGTCACAGCCACCGCACCGGCCAGGATCAGGAGGGCAACCGGGCCGACTTCACCCATGCGTTTCAGCACAACGCGATACCCGAGCAGCCACATCAGGAAGCCGGCCATTAGGAAGGGTTGATAGGCGTCCAGCTTGGTTTGCATGAAGAAGTGCACCGTCGCGAGCGGGGCGATGACATAGACAAAACGATGCAATGCGCGCCAGCGCCTTGCACCAAGGCGGCGGACCGCCGCATCGGTAGAAGTTGCAGCAAGAATGATAAGGCCGGTAAGGCAGAGAAAGCCGATCGTCAGATAAATGCGCAGCGCAATCTCGCTCGCGACTTTCAGCAGATCAAAGTGCTGATCGAGGTTATAGAGAGAAAAATGCATGGCGGCGTAGCATGCGCAGGCAACTCCGAGCGTGCGTCTGGCCACGATCAGCCTCGGGTAGCGCAGAATGTGCTGGGCGGGCCTGATCGCAAGCGTAATGAAAAGGAATCGCAGCGCCCAGTCGCCGGCCTGGTGGATGACCTCGGTCACAGGACGCGCGCCGAGCGAGCCGGTCGCCGCCTCCGTGGCAATCCAGAGCGCCGGCAAGACGGCACCTGTGAAGGCGACGATCTTGATTGCCGACCATGTGCCGGAACGTTCGCGCAGAAACGGCATCCTGATAATTAGGGCGCTGGTCTGGGTGGGCAAAGGCGCGATGGTCGCAATCGGGACCGCGGAAAGATCGAGTGCACGCTCGTGGCCACGCGGTTCAACCCGCCGGACAGACTGGGCGCGCCCAGCCGTACTTGACGGCCTGAACGGGGTACTATAAGCCACGGCAAGGAAATAACTGCAGAGCCGTGCTTTGAGCAATATTATTGCTTGGCTACGAATTGTAGTACAAAGGCGCGCTGCTGCCGCGGGATAGTCCGCGGAAAATGCGGTGCGCATCCGGGCCCTAAACGGGCCTTTTTTGTTTCCGGCGGTGGAGCAAGGAAGGACGATATGAACAAGGAAATGACCGGTGCCGAGATGGTGATTGCCGCGCTTGTCGATCAGGGCGTCGAGCATCTGTTCGGGTATCCGGGGGGCGCGGTGCTGCCCATCTATGACGCCCTCTTCGAGCAGCAGAAGATCAAGCACATCCTCGTGCGCCATGAGCAGGGCGCGGTGCATGCGGCGGAAGGCTATGCGCGCTCAAGCGGCAAGCCCGGCTGTGTTTTGGTCACGTCGGGGCCGGGCGCGACTAATGCGGTGACCGGACTCACAGACGCGCTCATGGACTCGATCCCGATCGTCTGCATCACCGGGCAGGTCCCCACCCATCTTATTGGCAACGACGCATTCCAGGAATGCGACACCGTCGGCATCACGCGGCCCTGCACCAAGCACAATTATCTCGTCAAAAGCATCGCCGACCTGCCTCGCGTTCTGCACGAGGCCTTCCACATCGCCAAAAGCGGCAGGCCCGGACCGGTCGTCGTCGATATTCCGAAAGACATCCAGTTTACGCGCGGGCTTTATTCGAAGCCGCGAGAGTTCCAGCACAAGGGCTATCGCCCGAAGCTCAAAGGCGATTTGCCGCAAATCAAGACGGCAATCGAGCTGATGCAGCGTGCGAAGCGGCCGCTATTCTACACGGGCGGGGGCGTCATCAATTCGGGGCGCGAAGCCAGTCACCTCCTGCGCGAGCTCGTCAAGGCGACGGGATTTCCCATTACCTCAACGCTCATGGGGCTTGGCGCCTATGCGGCCTCCGACCCCCAGTGGCTCGGGATGCTGGGTATGCACGGCACTTACGAGGCGAATCTCGCCATGCACGACTGCGATGTGATGATTTGTGTCGGCGCGCGGTTCGACGATCGCATCACCGGCAGACTCGACGCGTTCTCCCCCGGTTCGAAGAAGATCCACATCGATATCGACCCGTCCTCGATCAACAAAAACGTCAAGGTCGATGTGCCGATCCTCGGCGACTGCGCGCATGTGCTTGAGGACATGGTTCGGCTGTGGGCCGCAAGCTCGAAGCATGCGGACAGGAAAGCGCTGGAGGCATGGTGGCAGCAGATCGGCAAGTGGCGGGCGCGCAAGTCGCTCGCCTACAGGAACTTCAATGAAGTGATCAAGCCGCAGTATGCCATCGAGCGTCTGTACGCGCTGACCAAAGACCGCGACACCTACATCACCACCGAGGTGGGGCAGCACCAGATGTGGGCGGCGCAGTTCTATCGCTTCGAGGAGCCGAACCGCTGGATGACCTCGGGCGGGCTCGGCACCATGGGCTATGGGCTGCCGGCGTCGGTTGGTGTGCAGCTCGCCCATCCAGGCTCGCTTGTCATCGACATTGCGGGCGAGGCCTCCGTGCTGATGACCATGCAGGAAATGTCCACGGCGGCACAGTATCGGCTCCCTATCAAGATCTTCATTCTCAACAACAAATACATGGGGATGGTGCGCCAGTGGCAGGAGCTGCTGCACGGCGGACGCTATGCGGAGAGCTATATGGATGCCTTGCCGGATTTCGTGAAGCTTGCGGAGGCCTATCACGCTGTCGGCATCCGTTGCGAACGCCCCGGCGATCTCGATGCCGCGATCAGGGAAATGATCACTGTCGACAAGGCGGTGATCTTCGACTGCGTCGTCGACCCCGCGGAGAACTGTTTTCCGATGATCCCGTCGGGCCGGGCGCATAACGAGATGCTGCTTGGCGACAGCGCCGTTTCCGTCGAGGAGGCGATCACCGAAGAAGGCAAGGTGATGGTGTGACCGCGACAACGCACTATCCCGCCGCCACCGTGGCGCAGCAGGTCGAGACGCATACGCTGTCTGTGCTGGTCGACAACGAGCCCGGAGTTTTGGCGCGGGTGATCGGCCTGTTCTCCGGGCGCGGCTACAACATCGATTCGCTCACGGTCTCAGAGACGGAGCACGAGAAGCACCTCTCGCGCATCACCATTGTGACCCGCGGCACGCCCATGGTCATCGAGCAGATCAAGAACCAGCTGGATCGGCTCGTCCCCGTGCACCGCGTCGTCGACATGACGGTGGCGGGCCCGCACCTCGAGCGCGAGCTGGCGATGGTCAAGGTGCGCGGCAAGGGTGAGCATCGGATGGAGGCACTGCGCCTTGCTGATGCGTTCCGCGCGCGCGTAATCGACGCCTCCACCGAAAGCTTCGTGTTCGAGATCACCGGCGCGAGCGAGAAGATTGAAAGCTTCGTGGCGCTGATGCTGCCCCTGGGCCTCGTCGAGGTCTCGCGCACGGGTATCGTGGCGATCGCCCGCGGCCCGGAAGGGATGTGACCAATTGACCGCTGTACGGCTACGCCGTACAACAGTGCCGCATGCTCATCGTCAGCTTCCGCCACAAAGACCTTGAGCGGTTGTGGCGACGTGACGAGGCTCGTGGCGTTGTACGTCAACACGAATCGAAGCTTCGCGCCATGTTGACGGCGATTGAGGAGGCAGACAATCTTGCGGAACTGAACACGGTACCTGGTTGGCGGCTTCACCCTCTCAAAGGTAACCGTAAGGGTGCGTGGAGCATGGTCGTGACGCGCAATCATCGCCTCACGTTCAGACTGGATGGATCACGCGTAAGCGAAATCGATTTCGAAGATTATCACTGAACTGTCATGCCGATAAAAAGTCCCTCTCATCCGGGTGAAGTCTTCTACTGGGGCGTGCTCGAACCTTTGGACATCAGCATATCCGAAGCGGCTCGCGTTCTAGGGGTTCGTCGAGCAACTCTCTCCGCTGTCATAAACGGCAGAGCTGCGCTTTCGCCTGATCTGGCCCTGCGGATTGAGAAAGGTTTCGGACCGAGGGTCGATCTCATGCTACGCATTCAAGCGGCTTACGATGCTGCTCAGATTCGTAAACACGCGAAAGACATCAAAATAAAGCGCTATGCTGCGAGAGCTGCCTGACACTGCTGACTAATAGCTGAGCCAAGTCGTACGTAGGAACTAAACCATGCGCGTTTATTACGACCGTGATGCCGATATCAACCTGATCAAGGGCAAGAAGGTGGCCATCATCGGCTATGGAAGTCAGGGCCATGCGCACGCGCTCAACCTGCGCGATTCCGGCGTCAAGGATGTGGCAGTGGCGCTGCGCAAGAGCTCGCAAGGGGTGCAGAAGGCCCAGCGCGAGAAGCTCAAGGTGATGGAAGTCGCTGCCGCCGCGAAATGGGCCGATGTCATGATGATGCTCACCCCCGACGAGCTGCAGGCGGACATCTATCGCGAGCATCTCGCGAGCAACATGAAGCAGGGCGCTGCACTCATGTTCGCGCATGGGCTCAACATCCATTTCAATCTCATTGAGCCACGCGCCGATCTCGATGTGATGATGATCGCGCCGAAAGGCCCCGGACATACCGTGCGGTCCGAATATCAACGCGGGGCGGGCGTGCCGATGCTGATGGCGGTGCACCGTGACGTTTCCGGCAACGCCCATGATCTCACATTGTCATACGGTGCGGCGATCGGCGGCGGGCGCGCCGGCATCATCGAGACCACGTTCCGCGAGGAATGCGAAACCGACCTGTTTGGCGAGCAGTCGGTGCTGTGCGGCGGCCTGGTCGAACTGATGAAGGCCGGATACGAGACGCTGGTCGAGGCCGGCTATGCACCCGAAATGGCCTATTTCGAATGTGTGCACGAGGTGAAATTGATCGTGGATCTGATCTACGAGGGCGGCATTGCGACCATGAATTACTCGGTCTCCAATACCGCCGAATACGGGGAGTATGTCTCGGGCCCGCGTGTGGTGAACGAGGCGACGCGCGCCGAGATGAAACGCATTCTCGCCGATATCCAGAGCGGTCTGTTCACCCGCAACTGGATGCTGGAGAACAGGGTCAACCAGACCTCGTTCAAGGCCATGCGCGCGAAAATGGCGGCGCATCCGATCGAGGAGATCGGCGCCAAGCTGCGCGCCATGATGCCTTGGATCAAGCAGACGGCGCTGGTCGACCGCAGCCGGAACTAGACTGGAGCGAGTTGGCGAATGCGCTTCGCGCAGTCCGGCTTCCGCTCATTCCCGCGCAAGCGGGAATCCAGCAGATGCTGGGTCCCCGCTTTCGCGGGGACGAGCGGAAGGTGAGGGTACCGAACACGCTCGCGATTGTATTCTCGCAAGTTGCGGTCAACTTTCGCCTGGCGGAGGGTGGCTCATATCCGGCGATCAGGCCGACCTCGCTGGCCATAGCCGATGGCGAGTTTGTTTCGGTTGTCGGACCGACCGGGTGCGGGAAGTCCACGCTTCTCAACGTGGCGGCCGGGCTGCTCGCTCCTTCCGCCGGCACTGTTGAGATTTTCGGCACTCCGCTGGGCGGGCTTAATCGGCAGGCCGGATATCTGTTTCAGGCCGACGCGTTGTTTCCGTGGCACACTGCGGTCGAGAACATCGCCGTAGGGGTCGAAATCGCGGGTATGGCGCGCCAGGAAGCCCACGCGCGCGCGCAGGCTTGGCTCGCCCGCGTCGGCCTTGCGGAGTTCGGTGGCCGCTACCCGCACATGCTCTCAGGCGGACAACGCAAGCGCGTTGGCCTGGCGCAGGTGCTCATTCGCGATCCAAAAATACTCCTCATGGACGAGCCGTTCGGCCCGTTGGATGCCCAGACGCGGCAGATCATGGGAAATCTTCTGCTTGAGCTGTGGAACGCCGATCGTAAAGCAGTGCTGTTCGTAACGCATGACCTCGAAGAAGCCATCGCGCTCTCAGATCGGGTGGTGATCATGTCGGCGGGTCCCGCAGCAGCAGTCATCGGCGAATGGCCGGTCCTGCTGCCGCGCCCGCGCGACATTTCGGATGTCAAGCTCCATGCCGCCTTTCAAAAACTGCATGCGGAAATCTGGAGCATGCTGAAATCGGAAGTGCTCAAGGGCTACGCCCAGACCAACCACAGCTGAGACGAACATGTCCCGAGGCCGCCTTCTCGCGCTGCAGGTGCTCGTCGCGCTCATTGCCGTGCTGCTGTGGCAGGTGCTGACGTCGGTTCCCAGCCCCGAACACGCCTTATTGCCTCGCTTCTTCTTCTCCACGCCGGCGGATGTAGGGGCGCGGCTGGTTAAATGGGTGGTGGAGCGCAGCATCTGGGAGCATCTCTGGATCACGCTTGTCGAAGCCCTGCTTGCGTTCGTGATTGGCTCGGCTGCCGGTATCGTCGTTGGCTTCTGGTTTGCGCGCCAACCTTTCGTGGCGGCGGTGTTTGATCCGTATGTTAAAATGGCCAATGCGCTTCCCCGGGTGGTGCTCGCCCCGATTTTCGCGCTGTGGTTCGGGCTCGGCATCTGGTCGAAGGTGGCGCTCGGCTTCACGCTTGTTTTCTTCATTGTCTTTTTCAACGTGTACCAGGGAGTGAAGGAGGTAAGCCCCGTCTTGCTCGCCAATGCGCGCATGCTGGGCATGAACGAGCGCCAGCTTCTGCGCCATGTGTACTGGCCGTCCGCGCTGTCCTGGATGTTCTCTTCCCTGCATACCGCGGTCGGCTTCGCCGTGGTTGGCGCCGTCGTGGGAGAGTATCTCGGCGCCGCGGCCGGGCTCGGCTATCTCATCCAGCAGGCGGAATCGGTCTTTGACGTTGCGGGCGTATTTGCCGGCATGATCGTGCTCACCGCATTCGTCATCTGCATCGACGCCCTGGTGACCCGGATTGAGCGCCGGCTCCTGGTCTGGCGCCCGTCGGCCGCAAGCGATGCGGTTTAGACCACGCGGAGAAACGGCATCTCTATTCGATCACCTCGTCGGCGCGTTGCTGGAAAGCTAAAGGCACTTCAATACCAAGCGCCTTCGCGGTCTTTAGATTGATCACAAGGTCGTACTTGACGGGGGCTTGTACCGGCAGCTCGCTTGGTTTGGCGCCCCTGAGAATGCGATCGACATACGTTGCGGCAAGCCGAAACAAGTCGCGCTGATCGCTTCCATAAGACAGCAGGCCGCCGATATCAGGAAAGAAACGCCACGGGTAGACGGCAGGCACATGGTGACGGGCAGCCAGTGATACGATTTCCTCGCGGTAGACGTTGAGAAATCCATCTGGGATGACGACCAACCCGGCATGCGGGGTGCGGCCCTGTTCGCCAATTACGAACGCGAGATCGGCTAGACTGTGCACAGGTGCGTCGGCGGCTTGCAACCCCAGCGATGCGGCGGCGGCTTTCAACGGCGTCAGGTAGATCCCGGCGTAAGGTGTCGTTGCCGGATTGAAAAGGACGCTGACCCGATGGAGGCGCGGCGCAATATCCTTGAGCAACTCCACCCATTTGCCGGAAATTGTCGGCTCCATGACGGTAAAGCCGGTGGCATTGCGACCGGGACGCGCAAGGCTCTCAACGAAGCCGCTACCGACCGGATCGGCAACGATGACAAATATGACCGGAATGGTCCGCGTTTGCTGCAGCATTGAAGCTGTGGGGGGTGTGTTCTGGGTGAGAATGACTTCGGGCTGTAACCCGACCAGTTCTTTGGCGGATCGTTGCCTTGTTTCCGCGTCATCGAGCGCCCCCCAACGAAAATCGATTCGGACATTGCGGCCTTCGCTCCAGCCGAGCTTCTCAAGTCCGGCGCGAAAGGAGGCTACGTAAGCCTTGAACTCGGCGTCGTCCTCGGCATGTGCCATCAGCACGCCGATCCGGCGCATCCCGCTGGGCTGCTGCGCATGCGCGGCGGCGGTCCAGCCTGCCGCCGCGCCGCCAACAATCGTGATGAAATCGCGTCGTCGCATTGCCTGTCCGGGGCTTCGAGGGCGCTTCGATGCCTGATTTTGATTCAGCCTATCAAAACAGGAATCTGCGATTGACGAAGCGGGGTGCTTCGTCCATCAGTGTGGCAGCAGGATGCGTCGCTTATCTCTTCACAAGCGCACATTCGCCTTCCTCCAGAGGCCGAAAGGCTTGCTCCGCCGGGATGGTCGCAAGCTGCTTGTAGTAGTCCCACGGCTCCTTGCTCTCCTCAGGCCTCTTCACTTCAAACAAGTACATCGGATGGATCTTGCGTCCGTCGACGCGCACGCTGCCCTTGCCCATGAGCTTGTCGTCGGTTGGCAGCTCCTTCATCTTGGCGACGACCGCTTTGCCGTCGGCATGGCTACCAAGCGCCTCGACTGCGCGCAGGTAATGGATCACGGCCGAATACACCCCGACCACCGTGTAACCCGGCATGCGGCCGAGCGCCGCAAAATATTCGCGCGCGATTGCCCGATTGGTATCGTTCTGGTCCCAGTACCATGGATCGGTGAAAATCAGGCCCTGCGCTGTCTTCAGGCCAAGCGAATGGATATCGGTGACGAAGATCAGCAGCCCGGCCAGTGTTTGGCCGCCGGCGACGATGCCGAACTCGGAGGCCTGCTTGATCGAGTTGATGGTATCGCCGCCCGCATTGGCAAGCCCGATGACCTTCGCTTTTGAGGTTTTCGCCTGCAGCAGGAACGAGGAAAAGTCGGTGCCGGGAAACGGGTGGCGTACCTTGCCGAGCACCTTGCCGCCGCTCTTGACCACGACCGCTTCGGTATCGCGTTCGAGCGCGTGACCGAAGGCGTAGTCGGCCGTGATGAAGAACCAGGTATCGCCACCCCGCTTGACGAGCGCGTTGCCGGTGCCATTCGCCAACGCCCAGGTATCGTAGATCCAATGCACGGTGTTGGCCGTGCATGCCTTTCCCGTGAGGTCGGACGTGGCGGGCCCGACTGCCAGGAACACCTTGTTCTTGTCACGCGTAAGCTCGTTGATCGCAAGTGCCACTGACGACGTGGGCACGTCGGCAACCGCATCGACTCGCTCAACGTCGAACCAGCGCCGCGCGATGTTGAGTCCGATGTCGGGCTTGTTCAGGTGATCGGCGCTTATGATCTCGACGTTCATGCCCTTGGCGGACGCGCCAAAATCTTCGACCGCCTTGCGTGCCATCCATACCGAGCCGGTACCCGCGATATCCGCATACAGACCCGATTGATCGTTGAGAACCCCGATCTTGATAGTGCCGCCGCGATAGTCCGCCTTCCCGGTCACGGGGTTCAGTGCGCCCGCCACAACGAGGCCGAGCCAAACAATGAGGGCGCGCTTCGACCACCTGATCATCACCGTTCTCCCTGAGATTCCGTGGTTCGCTCTTTGTGCCTCTGCTGCATGAACCTGCCGCCGAGCAGCGTGGTGAACTTGCGTCGCCTCATCGGCAGCGTCCTCGCCGAGGGCAGACCTTACCATACTGGGGAGCGGGGAAGCGCGTTTCTTAGACTAGCGCCGGCATCAGCAGCGTATTGCGGCGCCAGCGTCGTTCAGCAAAACTCCGAGGAAACAGCCGCACGCGATAATCGACGCGATTGGGCCGGCACAAGCAAGGATGACGGGAGGACATTGCATGCATTCATTCAAGCTCCTGGTTGTGGCAGCCGCCTTCGCGGCAGGGGTCGTGCATACGGCGTCCGCGCAGGCGCCGGAGAAAAAGCAGGTCACCGTCGGCGTGGGCGGCAAATCGGCGCTGTATTATTTGCCGCTCACCATTTGCGAGCGGCTCGGCTATTTCAAGGAGCAGGGCCTTGAGATTGCCATCAATGATTTCCGCGGCGGCTCGCAATCGCTCATGGCGCTGGTCGGCGGCTCCGTCGACGTGGTCACCGGCGCCTACGAGCACATTATCCGCATGCAGGCGAAGGGTCAGGACATACGGGCGGTGATCGAGCTCGGTCGCTTTCCCGGCATCGTCGTGGGCGTGCGCAAGGAGAAGGCAGCAGGCTACAGAACCGCGGCCGATCTCAAGGGCATGAAAATCGGGGTGACCGCCCCGGGCTCATCGACCAATTTTTTCGTCATGTACATGATGACGAAAGCCGGGCTCAAGCCGACGGACGCCTCTTATATCGGCGTCGGGATCGGCCCCTCGGTGGTTGCCGCGATCAAGAAGGGGGAGATCGATGCGCTCGTCAACCTCGATCCGATGATCACCAAGCTCGAGCGCGACGGCGACATCAAGGTGGTGGCAGACAGCCGCACCGAGGAGGGCACGCGCGCGATCTTCGGCGGCTCCAACCCTGCCGCCGTGCTCTATCTCAAGCACGATTTCATGGAGAAATATCCCAACACCGTGCAGGCGCTGGTCAACGCCTTGTACAAGACGCTGAAATGGATCAATGCGGCAACCCCGGAACAGATCGCCGCGACTGTGCCGGAGGAATATTTTTTGGGCGACAAGGAGCTCTATCTCGCTGCGGTGAAAGCGAACAAGCCTGTGTACTCTCTCACCGGGATCATTCCCCCCGCGGGCATGAAATCGGCTGCCGACATGCTGCTTGGCTTTGATGAGGAGATCAAAGGCGCGAAAGTGGACCTGACCAAGACGTTCGACGATCGTTTTGTAAAACGTGCGGCTGCGAACTGATGAGGCTCGCAAAGCTGCTCAAGCAAAACCGGGTAGACAGGCCCGATAAATTTCGAATTGCGTCCTTCGATCCGGCTGATACCGGCGGTTTGGACTGGAAGGGCAAGCAGGCCAAGGCCCAGCTCGCCGGAAATCTGGAACTGCTCGCCGATTTGCAGAAGCGCCTCTACGCAGACGGGCACTGGGCCGTACTGATCGTCCTGCAAGGCATGGATACGGCCGGCAAGGATGGAATTATCAGCCACGTGATGTCGGGCCTCAATCCGCAAGGCTGTGAAGTGCGCGCTTTCAAGGCGCCGAGCGCGGAGGAGCTCGCTCATGATTTTCTCTGGCGCTCCGCATTGCGGCTGCCGGAGCGCGGGCGTATCGGCATATTCAACCGGTCACATTATGAGGAAGTCCTGGTGGTACGGGTGCATCCGGAACTCCTCGAACGGCAGAAGCTGCCGAAGGCGGTGCATGGAAAAGAGTTCTGGAACGACCGCTTCAGCGATATTCGCGCCTTCGAAGGCCACCTTGCGGGCAACGGAACGCTGGTCCTCAAGTTCTTTCTGCATATCTCCAAGGAGGAGCAGCGCGAGCGGCTGCTGGCGCGTCTCGATGAGCCGGACAAGCGCTGGAAGTTCTCCGCGGGCGACCTGGTGGAGCGCGAGCTGTGGGACAAGTACATGTCGGCGTACGAGGAGATGATCCAGGCCACCAGCCGGCCTGAGGCGCCCTGGTATGTCGTGCCCGCCGATCACAAGTCCTTCGCCCGTCTGTTCGTTTCGGCGGCGCTCGTCGAGGCTCTGCAAGGGCTTGATCTGCAGTATCCGAAGATCAGCGGTGCCGCCCTCGATGAGCTGGACAAAGCAAAGGCCAAGCTGCACGCCGAAGAGCGCCGAGAGAACGCGCACAAAGGCCAAAAAAAGAAGTAGTTTGCGACGCTTGCGACCCACCGGTTGTTTCGGATAGAACGACGCGTTCGTGCATGCGAATCTGCCGTGACCGTGCACGGCAGGAACGAGGGCCCTTGATGATCGTGCGCCGCTCAAGCCGCGCAATCACCCCGGCAAGGCAGAACCTTGCGGGCGGGGCCCTTATTGGCGCGCTGCTGCTTCTTATTGTCCCCTGAGGGCCGGCCGGGCGAATCAGCCTGGGCGCTCAGGGGAGTAGAGCTAAAGAGCCGCGAAGCGCCAGCAGGGCGCGCCGATCACGAAAAGGATTCCACGATGACCACCCCCGCACAGTCCGAACAGGACCGCGTCTACATTTTCGATACCACCTTGCGCGACGGCGAACAGTGCCCCGGCGCGACCATGACGCATGAGGAGAAACTGGAAGTTGCCGAGCTCCTCGATGACATGGGCGTCGATATTATCGAGGCGGGATTCCCCGTCGCCTCGGAAGGCGACTTCGCAGCGGTTCAGGAGATCGCCAGGCGCGCCAAGCGCGCGGTGATCTGCGGACTTTCGCGCGCCGCCTTCAACGATATCGACCGCTGCGCCGAGGCAATCAAGCCGGCCAGGCGCAGCCGCATTCACACCTTCATTTCCACCTCGCCGGTGCACATGAAATACAAGCTCCAGAAGGAGCCGCATGAAGTCTACGAGATGGTGATCGCGCAGGTCACCCGCGCCCGCAACTACACCGACGACGTGGAATGGTCATGTGAGGACGGCACCCGCACCGACCGCGACTTCCTCTGTCGCTGCGTCGAGGCTGCGATCAATGCCGGCGCGACCACCATCAATATTCCGGATACCGTGGGTTACACGGTGCCCGAAGAATATTTCGCGCTGATCGCGATGCTGCGCGAGCGCGTGCCCAATGCGGCCAAGGCGCGCTTTTCGGCGCACTGCCATGATGATCTCGGCATGGCGGTGGCGAATTCGCTTGCCGGCATCCGCGCCGGCATTCGCCAGGTCGAATGCACGATCAATGGCATTGGCGAGCGCGCGGGCAATGCCGCGCTCGAGGAGATCGTCATGGCGATCAAGGTGCGCAATGATGCGCTGCCGTATTGGACGAGTGTGGACAGCACCATGCTGACGCGTGCCTCGAAGCTGGTCGCCGCCGCCACCTCGTTTCCGGTGCAGTACAACAAGGCGATCATCGGCCGAAACGCATTCGCGCACGAATCCGGCATCCACCAGGACGGGATGCTCAAGCATAACCAGACCTACGAGATCATGACGCCGGAGAGCGTGGGCGTGAAGCAAAGCTCCCTGGTCATGGGCAAGCATTCCGGCCGCCATGCCTTCGTGCACAAGCTGGAAGAGCTCGGCTACCGGCTTGCGGGCAATCAGCTCGAGGATGCGTTCGTCCGCTTCAAGGCGCTCGCCGACAAGAAGAAGCACGTTTACGACGAGGACATCGAAGCGCTGGTCGACGAGGAGATCGCGCACGCCCAGGATCGCGTGAAGCTCGTGAGCCTCACGGTGATCGCCGGCACCATGGGGCCGCAATCGGCCACGCTGACGCTCGACATCGAGGGCCGCCACAACACCGTGCAGGCGACCGGCAACGGGCCCGTCGATGCGACCTTCAATGCCATCAAGACGCTGATCCCGCACGAGGCCGTGCTCGAGCTCTATCAGGTGCACGCGGTGACCGAAGGCACCGATGCGCAGGCGGAGGTTTCGGTACGGCTGTCCGAGAACGGCCGCGCGGTGACGGCCAAGGGCGCCGATCCCGATACCTTGGTTGCCTCGGCGAAGGCCTATCTGGGTGCGCTGAACAAGCTCATCGTTCGGCGGAAGACCGGCGAATCGATGGTGTTAGGCCGGCGCATCCATTCCACCGAGGCTGGATAGCCACAAAGCATCACCGTCATTCCGGCCGAGGCCGAAGGCCGAGAGCCGGAATCCATAACCCCAGGCCTGTGGTCATGGATTCCGGGCTCGCCACACGCAGCCAAGTTTACGCAGGCTGCGCAAGCTTGCCTGCGTGGCGCCCCGGAATGACGGATTAGGAGAGGGGGCCTTCATGCGTCTGGGCTATTTTGCCATGCCGGTGCATCCCATGCACCGGAAGTGGAGCGAGACGCTCAAACAGGACCGCGAGGCGATCATTCTCGCCGACAAGCTCGGCTTTCACGACGCCTTCATGGGCGAGCACCTCACCGACGCCTGCGAGAACGTCACCAACAGCATGATGTTTCTCTCCTCGCTCATTCATGAGACGAGGCAGATCAGGCTCGCGACCGGCACCGCGAATCTCTCGCACATGCATCCGGCGCTGATCGCGGTGCAGGCGGCGATGTTCGACCACCTCTGCGAAGGCCGTTTCATCTTCGGCGTGAGCCCCGGCGCGCTCACCTCCGATGCGGAAGCGCTCGGGATTCTCGACAGCGACCGCAACAAGATGTTCGCGGAGGCGATCGATGTCATCCTGGCAATCTGGGAGCGTGATCCGCCCTATGACATCACATTTCCCGACAATCGCTACAAAGTCTCGACCGCGCGCACCATGGCCCTCAATCTCGGCGTCGGATACATGGGCAAGCCGTATCAGAAGCCGCGGCCGGAGATTGTCGGCACTGTGGTGGCGCCTTATTCGCCGGGCGTGGTGCTGATGGGCAGGCGCGACTTTCACCCGCTGTCGGCGAATTTCCTGCTTTCCATGCACCTCAGGTCCCATTGGGAAAATTATTGCAAGGGCAGGGCGGAAGCTGGTGGCGAGGCCGAGGCATCGGACTGGCGCGTCGCGCGCGCGGTGTTTGTGCACGATGACGATCGCATCGCCGCGCGCTATGCGCGCGAAGATGCCAACAGTCCGTACGCGTTCTATTACCGCCAGATGCGCGCCAAGATGAAGCGCGGCAATCGCCTCTATGTGTTCAAGTCGCACAACGCCCAGCCCGACGAGGCGATCACGCATGATTACGTGATGGACCACTGCGTGATCCACGGCAGCGTCAACAAGGTGGTCGACGGCATTCTGGCGATGCGCGAGGAGACCGGGCCATTTGGCGAGCTGGTGTATGCGGGAATGGACTGGGTCGAGCCCGCGCTCAACAAGCGCTCCATGCAGCTGATGGCCGAGGAGGTCATGCCGCGCGTGAACGCGGCCATCAAGGAGGCCGCGTTTGCCGCATAATGCTCTGCCTCATCCGCAGTGGCGGCATGTCGATCCAGCTGCGTTGCGCCATGCTGCGGTGGCAGGCTTCCGCGAAGGCAACGTCACGGATACCGGCGCTGAAATCGCTGGCGAGCGGCGCGCCGGCCGCAACATGGCGGAGAAAGCTTTCCCAGCCCGCGCGATAGGGATTCATTCCGGGGCTGAGCGGCGGCAGCTCGGTCCAGTCGCTTCGGTAATCCGCGCCGCTGTCCTTGGCGATGTTGAAGTGCGCGATCGCAGGCGTCTGCGCCGCCCGCTGGAGATAGCACCGATGCAGCGTAGCAAGCGCGGAAGCTCGGCTTCCGTCGATTTGCAACGTGAACAAGTCGTCGCGCCGCATCCGCGTGGCCCATGAGCTTAAAATCGTGCCGAACACGCCCCCTTCGATCTCGACGAGCGTAGTCGCCGAGTCTTCGACCGGAACGCGATAGCGCTTGCCATCTTCATCGATGCGCTCGGGTGTTGTCGTCCAATGCGCCGAGGCCACGCGCAGGACAATCCCGATGATGCCTTCGATGACGTAGCGCCAATGCGGATACATATCCAACAGAAGCCCGCCGCCTTCCTTGTAATTCCAGCTCGGCCGCTGCGCCGGTCGATCGATGCCGTCGAATATCCACCAGCCGAAGTCCAGGCGAAATCCCACGATGCGGCCCAGCTCGCCGGAGCGCGCAACCTCCGCAAGCCGGCGCAGTCCGGGCAGGCCGAGCTTGTCCTCGACAACGCCATGTTTGAGCGCGCGCGCCTGCACTTCTCTGAGCAGTGCCTTTCCCTGAGCGACCGTAAGTGCGAGCGGCTTTTCCGAATAGACGTGCTTACCCGCGGCAATTGCCTTCTGCAGTGTGGATAAACGCTGCGCCGTCGCCGCGGCATCGAAAAAGACCGAATGGTTGCCTGAGGCGAGCGCAGCATCGAGGTCTGTCGTCCACTCGGAAAGCCCATACGTCTGCGCGAGTGCGGCGAGTCGTTTGGCATCGCGGCCGACGAGCAGCAGCCGTGGCACCAGGCGATCGGGCCCGATTGGCAGGCCGTCTTCCGCAATAATCGGCACGAGTGCATTGGCTAGATGCTGCGTCGAGGCGATGCGGCCGGTCGCACCGTGGACAATGATGCCGATCGTTTGCTGGGGCATGGCACTCCGTTGTTGTAGGGTGGGCAAAGGCGCGGTTCTCGGCCTTGACGCGTGCGCAAAATCGCGTACGCGCCGTGCCCACGCGGACAGGCCGTTGGTCGCGATTTTGCACACCCTACGGTCCTGGGTGAATATTACGTCGGAGCAGCCAGTTGCCCCGCCACATCGTCTGCCTCACATTCGACTTCGACACGCAGTCGGGTTTCATCGCGCGCGGCATGACTTCGCCCACGGCGCTCTCCCGCGGAGAGTTCGGTCTGATCGGCGCGCCGCGTATCCTCGAGCTCCTGCGTGTGCATGGCATTCGCACGACGTGGTTCGTGCCGGGCTTCACCATCGAGAGCCATGCTCGCGCGTGCGAGGCCGTCGTGGAGGCGGGGCACGAGATCGCGCACCACAGCTGGGCGCATGTGCCGCCGGCGCAGCAAAGCAGGGCCGAGGAGGAGGCGGATCTTGTGCGCGCGAACGAGGCCATCGCTCGGCTGACCGGGCGCAAGGCGCGCGGCTATCGCTCGCCGTCGTGGGAGCTGGGGGAGAACACGCTCGAGCTCCTGCTCGCGCACGGCTTCAAGTACGACTCCAGCATGATGGGAGGCGATTACTGGCCCTACCGCGCGCGGCGAGGCGATGTGGCCGAGCTGGGGCAACCGTTTCGATTTGGTGAACAGACGGCCCTCATCGAGATGCCGATCAGCTGGTCGCTCGACGATTATCCGCATTTCGAGTTCGTGCGCACGCCCACTTCCATCCTGCCCGGATTGCAATCGGCCCGCCTGGTCATGGAAAGCTGGTTCGACGAGTTTCGTTATATGCAGAAGAGCGTTGAGTGGGGCGTGCTCACCTACACCATGCACCCATACGTGATCGGCCGCGGCCATCGCATGCTCGCATTTGAGCAGCTCCTCGAGAAGCTCATCGCCGACCGCGCGGTTTTCATGGCCATGGAGGACGCCGCGGCGGAAGCTGAGAAGCGGACGTTTTCGCCGTGATCACGGCTTTCGTAAATCCTTCACCCGCACCGCCTTACCCTGCGAGCGCGGCACTTCGCCCGGCTGCTTGAGAGCAATGTCGCAGGTCAGGCCGATCATCGTCTTCAGCCGTGCGCCAATGTCCGTTTGCAGCTTGGCGATGAACGGCTCGTCGCGCGGCGCGGCGCTGTCGAGCTCGACGTCAATGGTGACCGCGTCCATTGCCCCGTCGCGGGTGAGCACGAGCTGATAATGCGGCGCCAATCCCGGAAACCCGACGAGCAGCGCCTCGACTTGCGACGGATAGACGTTCACTCCGCGCACGACGAGCATGTCATCGCTGCGCCCGGTGACGCGCAGCATGCGGCGGTGCGTGCGCCCGCAAAGGCATGGCTCATCGGTTAGCTGCGTGATATCGCGCGTGCGGTAGCGCAGCATGGGCAGCCCCTGCTTGATCAGCGTCGTAATGACCAGCTCACCGCTCTCTCCCACGGGCAGCGTCTCCAGGGTCTCGGGATCGATGATCTCGCAGTAGAAATGGTCCTCCCACAGATGCAGACCGTTTTGCACTTCGGCGCACTCGCAGGCCACGCCCGGGCCAAGCACTTCCGAGAGGCCATAGATGTCGAGCGCCTTGATCCCCAGCCTCGCCTCGAGCGCAGAGCGCATGGCTTCGCTCCACGGCTCCGCTCCGAAACAACCGTAGCGCAATGAAAAGGCGCGCGGATCAACGCCCATGCCTCGAGCGACTTCCGCGATGTTGAGCGCATAGGAAGGCGTCGCGCCCAGAATCTTCGCGCCGAGATCCTGAAGCAGCAGCACCTGCCGCTCGGTCATCCCTCCGGAGACCGGTACTGTCGTAAGCCCGAGCCGTTCCGCCCCGTAATGAAATCCAAGCCCGCCGGTGAAGAGCCCATATCCATAGGCATTATGGAAGATATCACCGGGCCGCGCGCCCATGCAGGCGAGGGAACGGGCCATCAGGTTCGACCAGATGTCGAGATCCCCCTGCGTGTAGCCCACCACCGTGGGTTTGCCGGTTGTGCCTGAGGAAGCGTGCAGCCGCACCACTTGCTCGCGCGGTACCGCAAACAGTCCGAATGGATAATTCTCTCGCAATTCCGATTTGTGCGAGAACGGCAGGCGCGCGACTTCATCAAGACTTCTGATTCTCTCCGGCGCCACCCCGGCCTTTTCCAGCTTGCGCCGCACGTGCGGAACATTGGCGTAGGCGCGCTCGACCGTCGCGTTGAGGCGCTTGAGCTGGAGAGCAGCAAGCTCGGCCCGCGGCATGGTTTCCGCGCTCCGCTCGAACATGAAGCTCGCCGGCTCTATGGCCCCCATTTCTTCACTCCTTGCGTGCCGCGACACGTGCAGCCTTGGCCTTGACGCGCTCGAAGGTGCGCGCCTTCTCCACGACAAACCGCGTGTGACTTCCGCTGCCGACCGCATCGAGGTCGTCCTTGACCTTGACGTCGAAGGAAACCTTGCGCCCTTCCATGGATTTCACCTGCACGTCGATTGTCGCGGTCATGCCCATCAGTGTCGGAGCAAGATGCTTGACTGCGATCTCCATCCCTACCGAGTCCTCGCCCGCGTCTGCATGTTCCTGGATAAGATCGCGGCAGGTATGCTCGATATCGCGGATCATGGAAGGGGTCGCGTAGGTACGCGCCTCCTCGCCCAAATGGCCGGTGGTCCGCTCGCGGTCCACAACAATGCGTTTCGTGTAGGACAGACCTGGACGCAGGCTTGGCTTCATGGTGTTTTCCCCCAACCCGATTGCGTTGCCCGAACGAGGATAGGAGAGGCTGCATGAGCGCGTCCACTGCCGCCGCAGCCCTGGGCAGCGCCGGCTTCGCCGGGGCGGAATGGGAAGAATGTCTTGCGGCAGAGCCCGACCTGCCGGGTGCATTCACCGCCGACTGCCAGCGGTTTTCCGAATTCTGGTTGCGCGCAGCGGGGCTTTTGCAGAAGCTTCCGCCAAAAGCGCGCCGCAGCGAACCCGAAGCGGCGGCGGCAACTCTGCTAAACGAGCGCGCGCGCGCGGCGCGCGTGCGTTTTCTCCGACGCCATGTGGACGCCGTCTATGACGCGCTCACGGCGCGGCGCTCCCGCTTTGTCCGCGTCGAGGATCTGGTCGCGCGCGCGGCCGAGCTCATTCCCGGTCTCGTGCCGTCTTCCTCCCAGCTTGTTGCAGAGAGCGGCTGCCCCCAGCGCGACAAGCAGGGCTACGAGATCGACCAGGGCCTGTTTCTGGCCGCAGTCCTGGAAAGCCCTCCGGCGGGCCGGCACCTTTGCCAAGCAATGCTCCTGGCGACGCCGGAGGCGGAGGAACTGCTCCCCCGTTTCGAACGCGACGGCGTCATCGAGCTCCCCGGCGCGTCTCTAACTCGGCATGGCAAGGCAGCGATCGTCACGCTAAGCAATCCGCGCTTTCTGAACGCGGAGGATCAGACCACCCTCGATGGCACGGAAACGTGCGTCGATGTCGCGCTGCTCGACCGCGCGAGCGAGATCATGGTCATGCGCGGGGCGCCGGTTGCGCATGCGAAATACAACAACCGGCGCGTCTTCGGTGCCGGCATCAATCTTACCCACCTCTATCATGGCCGCATTCCCTTCCTCTGGTTCATCCGGCGCGACCTTGGCTACGTGAACAAGATCTATCGAGGGCTTGCGCGCGCGGATGAGCCGCCGCCCGATGAGTTCGGCGGCGACACAATCGAGAAGCCCTGCATTGCGGCGGTCGAGAGCTTCGCCATCGGCGGCCATTGCCAGATCCTGCTGGTCATGGATTACGTAATCGCCGAGCGCGACGCGTTCCTCACGCTCCCGGCGCGCAAGGAGGGCATCATCCCCGGCGCGGCGAATATGCGGCTGCCGCGCTTTACCGGCGATCGGATTGCGCGCCAGGCGATCCAATACGAGCGCCGGCTCGAATGCGACAGCCCCGAGGGGCGGCTCATCTGCGACGAGATTGTCCCGCCGGGCGACATGGATGCGGGCCTCGATCGCGTGATCGCGGGCCTGACCAGTTCGGGCGTGGTCAGCGCGGCCGGCAACCGCCGCGCCATCCGCATCGCTCAGGAGCCCTTCGATACCTGCCGCGCCTACTTTGCGATCTATGCGCGCGAGCAGGCTTTTTGCCATTTCAGCCCCGCGTTGATCGCCAACCTCGAGCGCTACTGGAACGCGCAGAACCGCGCGCCGTAGTCTGCGCTGCGCCACCGTAAACACAGCGCTTCGATGCCGCACGGAGGTGATGGAATGTAGGGGCGGTTTCAAACCCGCCCGGGCAAGGCAATCTCGGCGAATGGAATTGTGCATAGATCGTGATAAAGACAGGCTCACATCGCGCGAGTGGCAGTTGCCGAGAGAGGGCGGGTTTGAAA
>JBKPOZ010000021.1:0-4573 GCA_046733355.1 Pseudomonadota bacterium
TGAAGAGCGTGATTACGCTGTCCTCCGTTTCGGTGGGCGTGGCCACGTTCTACGTATTCGGGATCCTGGTCGGCCTTTGGGCGCTACCGATTAAAGCGCCGGAGCCGGAGACGCCTATTGAAGCGGCTCTCCCGGATGCGCCCGCGGTCTTTCCCTGGGGCGTCCAAATATTCGAGAGTTCCTCGCGCGACCAGGTCGTGAACATGTTTTTAGCCCTTCAGGAGCGACTACCTGGCATAATTGGCAGTTCACCGCCTATGGTCATTGCGTCGCGCAATCATAGCATGGGGACCGCCGTTCGGCAGCGTGCCTATCTTGGCGTCGCTAGCCGGGTCGAGGCAGACAACAAATGCGCTGCCTTGCAACAAAAGGGCGTCGCCTGCCTGGTGCGACGCACCGGACGATAAAGCAAGTCCGCTGGCCGGAATCACTAGGTTATTGGCACGCTAAGCCACGCGAGTGTAGAATCGTTCCTGGCATGGTCACGGCGCAATCGGGTTAGTCCTTCATGGGTAAGATCAGCAAGGAATTGGGTTGGCCCTTTTGTGTCGGTGCGGCCGTTATCCTAAGCAGCTATGGAGCGTTGCTGCTCCTACCGCTTGTGGTCGTGTCAAATCTTACGATTGCTTCAAAGGAACTTACGGCATTTTCGCTGGCAATGACACCCGTCGCGGGAAAATTTGCGGCAGCCGTAGTCATGGGCAAACCCGGTGTTCTTGCCCTGAAACGTGAGGTGCTCAAGCGCTTTGGAAAGGCGAGGTAAGGAGTTGATTATCCCGCCGGCGATAGGGTGATCTTGTCGATCGATGTCGATTTTAATCGATAAGATCCTCACGGCGCTCATCCTGCCGGTCAGTATGACTTTGCTGTTGAGTTTCGTCGCGATAGTCCTTTTCAGCTTCGGGCGCCGGCGGGCTGGTGGGCTGATGTTCATTCTCAGCCTTGCCCTCTTATGGGTGTTCTCGACTCCTTTGGTGGCCCAGGCCTTGCTGAGGTCGCTCGAACGTCAATATGCGCCGATCGACCGCAGTGCCAAGGCCGATGTTGCAATCCTACTTGGCGGGATGATTAACGGCACGACCGTTGATGGCGAGCCAAGCCTTGGCGCCGGAGCAGATCGCGCCCTTCATGCGGCGCGGCTCTATCGAGCAGGGCAGGTCCGTTACATTCTGATCTCAGCCGGTAATCTGCCATGGCAAATGCGGGTGCCTGAGGCGGAACAAGCCGCCTATCTCCTCAAAGAGTGGGGCGTTCCGAGCGAAGCGCTCATCATCGAACGGCAGAGCCGCAACACCTATGAAAATGCGGCGCGGTCTAAACCAATCTGGAATGCCTATGGGTTCCACTCAGGCCTGCTCGTGACCTCCGCTTCTCACATGCCACGAGCGCTCGCGGTTTTTCGTCATGCTGGTTTCAATGTTGAACCGGCCCCCGCGGATTTCCATACTGAGCCGATTCTTGAAGGCGGTCCGCTCGTTTTCCTTCCCGCTGCGGGGGCGCTCGCCGCCTCAAGCCTTGCATTAACGGAATGGCTCGGACTGCTGGTTTATCGACTTCGCGGCTGGGCTTAACAGCAAGGCTTTCGGCAGGGCCTCGAATGGCAACTCAACGACGACCTCAAAGTCGCGCGATGGAAACCCCTCTAATACTTTTAGCCGTTCGACAAGCAGTCAATCGACCAATGCCGTCGATTCTGGAAGCACTGGATTTGGTGTCGATTGCGAGGACCAAACTAACAGTCCGGCTGACGCTTCGCTGGGCCGGCAGGGCTCTGCTCAATGCTGCGGTCCGAACTGCGGGTGCGGGTGGAGCATCTCAAAACCAAGGGCACGCTGCAACATGCCACTGTGAAGCAGTTCATCCTGGATTAGCCCGCCTCGGCTGAGCGGCTCCTTATTTCGTGGCCGGGGAGAGGAGAGCAAGTGAAGTCGGTCGCAATAGCTGCGATGATGCTGACGACGAGACTGGGGTTGTGACTGTTCTGACCACCAGTCACGAGGGGCGGGGTGACCACGAATAGTGATAATGCAACGTAGCGATATTGGTCGTTCTACATGAACCCGCGCCGGGTCAGAAACTCGGTCGCGATCCGCCGCAGGGCCACAGCCCTATTCATCTCCGGGGGTTCGGCTTTGCGGTAGGCGTCCAGAGCCCTCAGCAGATTAGGAGGGATCCGCAGCGTCATTGGTGTTGCATAGACCCGGGGACGACCCCTATTTCTTTTGAGGTCAGATATTGCCACCATGAATTACCAATGTCAGGAAATAGCGAGCCGGTCAAGGAGGGGCAAAGGCTCCCGACCGGCTCTTGCCACAACCATCAACTCCAGGAAACAGTCATGGCCGTTTTTGAACTACCACGAATTCCCCAGAAGTCGAACGCCGCACTTCGACGCCCCGGCTTAGGTCGATCTGCTGACGTTATTTCCGTGATCGACATCTACAGCGGGTCCACGAGGGACGAGTGGTTCGGCGCAAAGTTCTGGCGGATGCAAATTGAGCGATCCGGCACCGCACGAGGCAGACCGGACCGGTACTCGGCCCTGCAGCAGGTGAACACCAAGCCGGGCGCTGAATAAGGCGGGGCCCAACTCATGCGGCATGGTCGGGTGATCCGGTTCGGAATGGCTGGGTCATCACTCACCAGGCGACCACATCGGCACAGGGTGCGACTATTAAGCTCAAGACTGCGAAGCGGGGCTCTGGCGCTCTCGAGCCCCGCCGATGCGATAGCTTAAGGTCAGCGGCCCGACCATGCCGGCGCGCATGGCTCCCATTTCTTGGACATCGCCCGCGCGACTAACGCGACAGCCAGCCTGGCTGCCGGAACAAACGAAAACCCGAGAGCGCGATTGCCGGCGAGCTCCCGGGCCGAGGAAGGGTCGGGGGTGTCGAATGTGAGTGCGCACGCTGCTTTCGTGCGTCAACGGACCCGACCGATGCTTAAATGTGGAACGGGGTTCTTTGTTCCCGAAGGTCATGAACTTTGGCCGGTGCCGTCGGGCTTCTGCTATGATGACCCGACGGTGGAACTCGGGGACTCGATGCCTCGGTGGTCGCGACAGCACACTTTCACGGTCGTCTTCGCGGTTATCGTGGTGCTGATTTGGGCTCTCGTCATCTACAAGGTTTTCATCGATTGAGGGCTTTGTGGTGGACAGGCTTGCGGTGCCTCACACCACGATCCGATGCTCGGCCCGATAATAGTGACGCTGCAATGACAGGCGGCAGTCCGACCACATTGCCTATCCCCGCAATGCATCGGCCTGGCTCACGTCCTGACCGAAGCCTGATGGCTTGGGCAGATTCGACCGCTCACTGCACAACAAAGCCCGATTTAAGAAGCCGAGCACCCTCGCGCCTTGAGGCGCTTGGCGCCGGGGAGGGGGTCTCCGGCGCTGTGCCGACGACCCTAGTCATTCAAGGGGACCGAATGACTACTCCAAATCAGGGATCTGGTTGCGAGTCCGATCCGACATTGGTCGAGACAACCAGAGAAGACCGCAGATTCGGCACGTACGAAGCATCAGTGCTCACCAAGGCACGACCGAAAATCTGCCGCAGCACCCGCTGAAAGTGACCAGGATCGATTTCCAGGATCGCCAGCTAGCGCAAAGTTATCAGGCGATTTGCCGAGTTGGGGGCGGTGGCCGCAGTTGCTGGCAATACCGAAACACGGTCATCGACCCGTAACAATTCTACTGCCTGTTCGACCTGTCCGACAGCACCGGGGACGGACAGCAGAGCTTTTTGGCCGGGCGATAAGGTCAGGACAAACCGGATCGGCGTTCCAGCTTCACCCTGGGCCAAGGTCGCAACGATGCGCAGACCCTCCTTCTCGACAGTGTAATATGCAACCCCATTGAAATCAGCGAGGCTAATCTTTTGTCGCCTGTATGGGCAACAGATCCTGGCCGTGAGCCGCTCCGGCTAGCCCAATCAAACCTGCAAGAACAACAACGCTCCCAAAGCCACGCATTCTATCCTCCTTGATCAGAGTCGTTATGGATTGGGCTTTTCTCGGCCAGGTTTGAAGGACCCCTGCCGTGGCCGCACAAGTAAGCCAATCGATTGCTTTGGCCATCTCTCGTTTGAGGTATGGTCGCAAAAAATTTTGCGGCGGAAGCAAACGGCCGCTTACGTCCGGAACCAGCGCACTGTAACCTCATTCATAATGTTACCTGTTGTTAATGTCGCTACGGCGCTGATATGGCGGCAGCGGGTCAGGTTGTGCTCGATCTTCTTGAGGCACTTGGCTGCGGGGGCATACTCCTCAAAGGCTGCGTCCTTCAAACAAATTCGAAGGCCAATCGCTATCTTGGATCCTGCTTCAACCTGAAGCGCCGTGGGGGTCGCCCGGAAGGCACGATCAACGAAGCAGTTCGGGACGGGCTCCGGAGCGCCCTCAGCGGTTCAGCCGAACTGGCACCGCTCTTTGGTGACCACATCGTAGTCCCGCGCGCCGAGTCCCGGCCGTTGCTGCTCCGGCAATTGAGCGTTCCTGGTGGTCTGGACGGTACTGGCGAAGCGATCGCCGCAATAGTCGTTCTCGATATGGAAGATTGTCCCCATCC
>JBKPOZ010000022.1:0-107090 GCA_046733355.1 Pseudomonadota bacterium
CGGCGCATCACCCGCTCGCCGACCGCGACCGCGATCTCGTTCGGGTCGAGCGCGCCTTTCACCGGGAAGAGCCAGTTGCCCTCCTAGTCCTTCTTGCCGATGCACACCGGCTGGTCGGGCATGCCGTACAGCTCCTCGCGCACCTGCACTTCGATCAGCGAGCGCTTCTCCTCGACCACGATGATGAGCTCGAGCCCGTCGGCGAATTCCTTGAGGTCGCGCTGGCTGATCGGCCATGGGCAGGCGACCTTGTACAGACGGATGCCGAGATCGTTGCACCGGACCTCGTCGATGCCGAGCTCGTCGAGCGCCTGGCGCACGTCGAGATAGCTCTTGCCGACCGTGATGATGCCGATCTTCGGCGCCCCGCCGCCCGAAGTGATGTATTTGTTGAGCTTGTTGGCGCGCACGAACGCGAGCATCGCGTCGCGCTTGTAATCGTACAGCCGCGCTTCCTGGCCGAGGATCGTGTCGCGCAGCCGGATGTTCAGCCCGCCTTCCGGCATCTCGAAATCCTGCGGGATCACGATATTGAGCCGCTCGAGGCTGCCGTCGATGACGGCGGTCGACTCCACCGTCTCGTGCATGGATTTGAGCGCGACCCAGGTGCCGCAGAAGCGCGACATGGCCCAGCCGTAGAGCCCGTAATCCACAATCTCCTGCACCCCGGCGGGGTTGAGGATCGGGATCATCACGTCGACGAAATGGTACTCGGACTGATGCGCGGTGGTGGACGATTCGGCGGTGTGGTCGTCGCCCATCAGCGCGAGGACGCCGCCATGGCGGGAGGTGCCCGCAAAATTGGCGTGGCGGAACACGTCGCCGGTGCGGTCGACGCCGGGACCTTTGCCGTACCAGAGGCCAAACACGCCATCGAACTTACCCTCGCCGCGCAGCTCGGCCTGCTGCGTGCCCCAGAGCGCGGTAGCGGCGAGGTCCTCGTTCAGGCCGGCCTGGAACTTGATGTCGTATTTGTCGAGATATTTGCTCGCACGGACAAACTGCTGATCAAGGGTGCCGAGCGGCGAGCCGCGATAGCCGGTGACATAGCCGGCCGTATTGAGCCCCGCGCGCCGGTCGCGCTCCTTCTGCATCAGGCACAGGCGCACCACCGCCTGGAACCCCGTCACGAAGATACGGCTCTTGCTCAGATCGTATTTGTCTTCGAGGGTGACGCGATTGAGCGTCATCGCAACCTGCATCCATCTTTAGTCGCTGGCGAGCGGCAACAAATCACTGCGCAACAGATATAGCGCCCACGCCGACGCAGCAATCCCGACCGGCTGAGTGCACGCGCTGTTTCGCAAAAGGCGCGGCTTGCGCAACGAAATGTCGAGACCGCGCCAGCAAACGCATTTTGGCGCATCGCAGCACAAACCCGCTCACACCCGGTTGCCGGCGCTCCAGCTCCAGAAGTCGCGGCCCTCTTCGAGAAGAAAGCGCGCAAGCACCATGTTGTGCACTTCGGAGGCGCCGTCAACGAGCCGCGCCTGCCGTGCATAGCGGTAGATCCATTCCAGGATCGTGTCCTTCGAATAGCCGCGCGCGCCGTTGAGCTGAATGCCGACGTCGGCCGCCTGGTGCAGCGTGTCGGCCACATGAACCTTGGCCATTGAGATTTCCTTGCGCGCGCGATCCCCCTGATCGAGCTTCCACGCCGCGTGCATCACGAGCAAGCGGCCGAGCTGGATGCGACCAGCCACCTCGCCGAGCTTCATCTGCACGCTTTCCCGGTCCGCGAGCCTGGTGCCGAATCCTTCGCGCCGCTCCACATAAGCCTGCGCGATCTCGAGGCACCGCTTGGCAAGGCCGAGCCAGCGCATGCAATGGGTGAGGCGGGCGGGACCGAGTCTGATCTGCGTGGCGCGCAGCCCATCCCCGACTTGCATCAGCACGTTCTCGTCCGCGACTTCCAGCCCCTCGAACAAGAGCTCGCAGTGGCCGCCGTGCTCCTCGGGGCCCATGATCGGAATGCGGCGCACGAGCTGCCAGCCTGGCTGGTCGCGGTGAAACAAAAAGGCCGTCAGGCCGCGCCGCGCGTCATCGGACGTGCGGGCAATCAGAATGAAATGGTCGGCAATGCCCGCGCCAGTGATGAACCATTTGTGTCCCTGGATAACCCAATGCGCGTTTTTGCGCTCCGCGCGGGTGCGCATCATGCCGGGATCGGAGCCCGCGCCGGGTGAAGGCTCCGTCATCACGAAGGCCGAGCGCACTTTCCCCTCGATAATGGGCCGCAGCCATTTTTCCTTTTGCGCTTCCGTTCCAACGCGCGCGAGCAGGTTCATATTGCCGTCGTCGGGAGGGGCACAGTTGAACGCCAGCGGTCCGAAGATCGACCGGTTGGCCTCTTCGTACATGGCCGCCCAGCCGACGATCGGCAGGCCCATGCCGCCGTATTCGGGCGGAGCCTGCGGGGCCCAGAGACTCTCTGCCCGCGCACGCGCCTGCACGCGGCGCAGAACGTCGAGGCGGATGTTCTCGTGCTCGTCGTAGTTCCCCGCATCGGCCTCGAGCGGCAGCACGTGCTCCTCAACGAACTGCCGCGTGCGCAGCCGCACCTTTTCGATTTCCGCGGGAAGCGTGAATTCCATGTGGTTCACCGAATAATTTCAAAGTTGCGGAAGGACCTATCCGCGAAGCGCGACCATTTGTCCGCCGTCGACCACGATCGTTGCTCCGGCAATGAAACGGCCCGCATCCGAGGCGAGGAGCAGCAATGCGCCGTCGAGATCCCGCTCCTCGCCAAACCGCCCGACCGGTATCTCCCGTGTCATGGCCGCGCCGTCGTTTTCCAGAAACTCCCGGTTCATGTCCGTGACGATCCAACCTGGCGCGATTGCGTTGACGCGCACGCCCTTGAACGCCAGTTCGAGCGCAAGCGCCCGGGTCAGCTGGATGACGCCCGCCTTCGTCACTGCATAGGCGGCGCTCCCCTTGGCGACGCCGAAGCCGAGCACGGAGGCAATGTTGACGATGCTGCCGCGCCGTCCTGCTGCGAGCATGCGCCGCGCCGCCTCCTGGGCCCAGAAGAACACCGCGTCGAGATTGGTCGCAAGGACGCGCTGCCATTCGTCCTGGCTTAATTCAATAGCCCGGGCGACGGGAGCAATGCCGGCGTTGTTGACCAGAATGGTGACGCAGCCGAATTCCTTCTCCGCCTGATCGAAGGCGCTGACCATCGCGACCCGATCGATCACGTCGGCTTCGATGGCAAGCGCACGTCCGCCCGCCTCCTCGATGCGAGACTTGAGGGCGAGAAGCCGCTCCTTGCGACGCGCCACGAGGACGAGGGCGGCGCCGTTTTCCGCCAGCACTTGAGCAAAGCGCAGCCCGAGGCCGCTGGAGGCCCCGGTGACAAGGGCCACCTGCCCGGCAATATTGAAAAGCTCGGCCGCAGACATGCGTCGCTGTGCTCTTGGGCCGCTACCCTGGACATTTCTGCCGGGATAATATCCACGGAAATCGGGTTCCTAAACAACAGGGCAAAGCGCAATGAGCGCGCACGATCACGGGCCAGGATCGGAGCTTTCGGACGTCGAACTGCGCGTGCGGGCGCTGGAAACCGTGCTCACCGAGAAAGGCTACGTCGATCCAACCGCCATGGACCTGATCGTCGAGGCCTTCGAAACGAAGGTTGGGCCGCACGTTGGCGCGCGGGCGATTGCCAAAGCCTGGAGCGATCCGTCGTTCAGGCGCTCGCTGCTTGAGGATGCATCCAAAGCAGTGCGTCCGCTGACGAGCGAATGGCGGATCGGGGATCACCTCGTCGCGGTCGAGAACACGCCGGCAGTGCATAATCTCGTCGTGTGTACCCTGTGCTCCTGCTACCCTTGGGACGTGCTCGGGCTGCCGCCCGTCTGGTATAAATCGGCACCCTACCGCTCGCGCGCGGTCAAAGACCCGCGCAGCGTGCTCGCCGAATTCGGCGTGACGCTTCCCCCCGATACCCATATCCGGGTGTGGGACTCGACCGCGGAAACACGGTTTCTGGTGTTGCCGATGCGGCCAGCGGGAACAGAGGGCTGGAGCGAGGAGCGGCTTGCCGGACTCGTGACGCGTGACTGCATGATCGGCATGGGCCTGCCGAAGAATCCAGGAGACGTCGCCTGATGGACGGCGTCCACGACATGGGCGGTATGGACGGGTTCGGCAAAGTCGAGCCCGAGCCGAATGAGCCACCGTTTCACGCGCCATGGGAAGCGCGCGTTGTCGCGTTGCAGCGTTCCCTTGGCTACGGGCGTGCCTGGTCGATCGATGCTTTTCGTCATGCCCAGGAGAAGCTGCATCCGCTCGTTTACCTCGGCGCCTCCTATTACCAGCGCTGGGCGCTCGCCATGCAGCAGGCTTTGCTCGAGCGAGGCTACGTGGAAGATGACGAGATCCGCAGGGGGCATGCGCGGCGCCCGGGCACCGCGTTTGAGCGCAAGCTCACTCCCGCCGTTTTCAAGGACGCCCTCGGCCGCGGGTCCTACTACCGGCAGGCGCGCACCGCAGCACAATTCAAGATTGGCGACCGCGTGCGCGCGCGCAACATTCACCCGGTCAGCCATACACGGCTTCCGCGCTATGTGCGCGGACACGTGGGCACGGTCGACCTGCTACACGGGTGCCAGGCCTTTCCCGATACGGTCGCTTCGGACGGAGCGGACAACCCGCAGTGGCTCTATACGGTGGTGTTCGACGGGCGCGAGCTGTGGGGCGTCGACGCAGACCCGACCCTGAAAGTATCCATCGATGCTTTCGAGCCCTACCTTGAGCCGGCCTGACGATAGCGGGGCGCTCGCTTCGGTGCCGGATCTTCCTCGCGATGCGCACGGGCCGGTATTCCGCGCGCCGTGGGAAGCGCATGCATTCGCCCTCGCAGTAGCGCTGCAGCAGCGGGGGCTGTTCAGCTGGTCGGAATGGGCAACGGTCCTGGGAGACGAAATCAAGCGCGCACAGGCCGCCGGCGATCAGGATACCGGCAGCACGTACTATCGGCACTGGCTCAATGCGCTCGAGCGCATTGTGACGGAGAAGGGCATGGCGAATGCGACCGTGCTCGAGCGCTACCGGCATGCATGGGCGCATGCTGCCGCGCGCACTCCGCATGGGGCACCGATCGCGCTGGCTGCGCAGGATTTCAGCAAATAGTTTTTTTGGTGAGCATGATCTTTTCCGAAACCGGTTCCCACCCTCTCTGGGGCCAGAGGGCAGGCTTTTCGGGATCATGCTCTTGCCCGCTCGGGGCTATGCACGTGCTCTGGCCGTACGCCCATTCCGATCAGCCGCGCCGGAAGACGTTGCAGCAGGGCCATGCTCGAGACCAGGCGCAATGCCGACGGCGCCTCCAATGGGGTGCCCGCGCGCAGCACTTTGGCGATCAGCTTCTCCTGCAGGAAGAGCTGTATGGCCTGGATCACGCGGGTTGGAAACATGCGGCGTTCCTGCACGCGGTCAAGGTCCTGCAATTGCACGTTCTCGCTCGCGAGCGGCTGCCACAGAATATTCGCCGCCGCCACTGCGTCCTGCACCGCAAGATTGATGCCGACGCCGCCAATTGGCGACATGGCATGCGCCGCGTCGCCAATGCACAGGAGTCCCGGCCGACACCATTTTTCGAGCCGGTCCACCGCCACCGAAAGAAGCTTGATCTGCTCCCAATCCGCTAGTGTGTCCACGCGATCAGCGAAGCTGGGCATCAGGCCGACAATGCTTTCGCGGAGTGCCGCAAGTCCGGCGTGCCGTGTCTCTTCAAGAGAGCCTTTACGGATGACATAGGCGCATTGCCAGTAATCGCCGCGATCGAGCAGCACGAGCATATGTCCGACGCCGACGCGCCCCATCGTGTGCGGGTGATCGGTGCCCTTTTTCGGCAGCCGGAACCAGAGCACGTCCATGGGCGCGCCCAGATCCCGCCCCGGCAGGCGCGAACGTGCGCGGGTGAGCGAATGGCGGCCGTCGCAGCCGACGGTGAGATGAGCCTTGATCTCGATACGGCCTTCCGGCGCCTGCGCGATCACTCCGACCACGCGTCCGTTTTCCTCAATCAGATCTGTTGCCTCACTCTGCATGCGCAGATCGAACTTCGCGTATCGCTTCCCGCGATCGGCAAGGAAGTTCAGAAAATCCCATTGAGGCATGAAGGCGAGGAATTTGCAGCGGGTGGGCAAATGTGAGAAATCCCCAAGCGTGTATTCGCGCTGCCCGAAGAAGGCGCTTACCTTGGTGACCTCCTGGTGCGGCAGCTTGAGGAAGTCCGCGAGCAGCCCGAGCTCGCCCATGAGCTCAAGGGTCGAGGGGTGGATGGTGTCGCCGCGAAAATCGCGAAGAAAATCGGCGTGCTTCTCGAGCAGCACCACCTCGATGCCCGCCCTAGCAAGCAGATAGCCGAGCATCATCCCGCACGGGCCGCCCCCGACAATGCAACAGCGGGTGTGAAGCTGCGCCATTTGTTACATTCGTCTTCGCGAAAGCGGACGGGTCATGCTCTCTTGTTCCCGCGTGCGCGGGAATGAGCGGAAGAGCGGCTTAAATCCCGACCATGCGCTCCGCCACCAGATAGCCGCTCAGCAGCAGCGCGCCGAAGGCGATGATGATCACGGCGGCGCCCGCCTCGATGCCGCGCATGACAAGCATGCCGTAGCCCGAGCGGCTTTCGGCGAGACGCTTGGCCCAGCCTTTCGCTGCGACCGCCAGCGTTGCAATGAGCGCGACGGTGATGGCGGTGCCCAATCCCATGATCAGCGTGGACATCACGCCCGCCCAGAACAAACCCTGCGCCAGCGCGAAGATCAGCACGAGGATCGCGCCCGAGCAGGGGCGCAGCCCGACCGCCACGATGGCCGAGAGCCCACGCCTCCAGCCGCCCGGCCCGGCAAGCTCGACGGGCTCGGGCGCGTGCGCGTGTCCCCAGGCGCATGCCTCCTCGTCATGAGCGTGATCGTGCTCATGTTTGTGCTCGCAACACGAGCCGTGATGATCGTGATGATAATGATGGTCATGCGCCAAATGCGCAGGTGTCGCCGCCGCCCCGAGCGGAGCAGGGCGGTGCAGTGTCTGCAGCAGATTGACGAAGGCGCGGCCTTTCACGAACAGCAGTCTCACGCCGATGAGGACAATGAGCGAATAGCTGAGAATCTCGATCACGTTTACGGCACGCATCATGTTGGCAGCCGTAGCATTCAACAATGCGGCGGCGACACCCACGAGCGCTACCGCCACAGCTGCCTGCAGCAGCGCCGACGCAAACGAAAGCACCACTCCGCGCGTCCAGGTCTGCTCGTTGGCGACGATATAGGAAGAGATCACTGCTTTTCCGTGGCCCGGACCGGCCGCGTGAAATATGCCGTACAGGAAAGAAAGCCCGAACAGTCCCCAGGCAGCGCTTCCATCGGACTTCGCCGAGCGGATCAAACCGGAGAATTGTCGATAGAACTCGGCCTGCTTGGCGAAGATCCAGCCGAGGAAGCCGCCCACCGGCGCTGTGGGAGCCGTCTGCGGCCGGGGCGTACCGAAAGGACTCATCTGCGCCAATGCGTGATCGAGCGCCGCGCAAATGAGAAGCACGAGAACAATGCAGAGAACGCACGCCGCTGCCGATTGCGCTGCGCGCGACGCCGTCAGGCGCGCCGGAACAACGGTCATGGGCACTTCACCGTTACGCGGTTTGCGTACTCGGCGCCGATGGTGAGCGTTGGGTCGCGCTGGTCAGCACCCAGCTGGCTCAATCGTTGGGAAAGGTCTGCGCTCATCTGCTGTGGTGTGAGCACCCCGAGCTTGCACTGCGCGGGCGCTCCCACGAGCTTGACTGGATTCTTCTCGGCCAGGCTGAAGTCGACGAAAAACTCGCGGTCGTAGACTTCAAGCGTGAAGTCGTTGGCCTTCACCGGTGCCTTGAGCGGCAACACGAAATGCAAGGTCAGCACCGTGAGCTTGGGATCGAAGTCGAGATAGTAGCCTTCGGCCGGGTCGTTGAATTCGAGCGTTTTGCCGTTTGCCTTGGCGAAGGTGAAGAACTCGAATTCCTTGAGCGAGTTCACGTTCACCTGGGCAAGCGGCTGGAGCTCCTCGCGTGTGAAGTGGCCTTTTTTCTTCCCTTCGATCCCCTGTGTGGCGAACACCGAGAACATGTCGTCGAACGTCCAGGCGTGCCGCACGCCCGTGACGGACCCGTCGGGCGCGAACAGGAGCTCGCTTTTCACCGTCACCCAGACGTGGGGATGCGCGCGCGCGGGCGCGCCCGGCATCGCAAGGCCGGCAATGGCTGCCAGCAAAATCCAGAAGCAGCGAGGCAACATCAGCTTTTCTTGAATTCTCGACGAAAAACGCGAGCCCGGCACCATATCACGGACTGCGGCGGAATGGAGGCGCGGCCCTCTCGTTCATAGACCTGCGGCGCCGCCATCGGCGCGCGGATCGTGGGCGGCTTCGAGGGTTCCGTTAGGGTTGAGCACCACGGCACCAGCGTGCCCCATCACTTCGGAATAGGGTTCGCAGAGAACTTCCAGATCGTGACCGGCGGCTTCGAGCTGCTCTGTCAGGCTCGCATCAAAGCGGGATTCGAGGCGCAGATTGCTGCGCAACGCGCCCCAGGTGCGGCCGAGAAGCCAGCGTGGCGCATCGATCGCGCGATCGAGCGGCTCACGAAAGTAAACGTAACGGGTGAACACCGCTGCCTGCGTTTGCGGCTGGCCATCGCCGCCCATTGCACCATAAGCGATGATCCGTCCGTCCTCGAGCTCGGCAAGCGCCGGGTTGAGCGTGTGCAGAGGCACCCTCCCCGGCGCGAGTGTGTTGAGTGAATCGCTCTTGAGCGAAAAGCTTGCGCCCCGATTCTGCATGAGCACTCCGGTGCGCGGCAACACAACGCCCGATCCGAACTCCCAATAGAGCGACTGGATGTACGAGACGGCCAGGCCGGAAGCGTCCGCAGCGCCCATCCAGATCGTATCGCTTGCGCCTGTTGCGAGCGGCCATACGGAAGCTTTGCGCCGATCGATGTGCCGGAGCTCGGCATCGAGGAAGACCGCATCGAGATAGCGCTCGACAGGCTGCGGCAGGCGGTCGGGGTCGGCGATGACGCGATCACGCAAGCGCAACGCGCGTTTGCTGGCTTCGACGAGACCGTGAACGTGATCGAAGCTCTCGCCGGCTTTTACACCAAGCCGCTCGAACAGCCCAAGAATAACGAGGGAGGCAAGCCCCTGCGTGGGTGGTGGCGTGTTGTAGAGAGTTGCGCGATCGAGCTTGAGCGAGAGTGGCTCCGCAAGCTGCGCGTGAAAGGCCTCGAGATCCGAGCGTGTCACGGGGCTGCCAATGCGTTCGAGGTCGGCAGCAATCTCCCGCCCGACGTCGCCGCGGTAGAAGTCATCGAGACCGGCATGGCCGAGGTGTTCCAACGTAGCCGCCAGTGGAGCCTGTTTGAGCGTATCGCCTGCTGCGGGTGGTTTTCCCTCCAGCAAAAAGGTCTCAGTGAAACCCGGCACGTCCCGGAGCTCGCCGAGCTTTTCCGCCGTATGGCGTGCCTGGCTGCGCGTGACAGCATAGCCCTGCCCGGTATGGCGAATGGCAGGTGCCAGCAGATCAATCAGTGGCACTCGGCCGCCGCGCGCGCGGGCGGCTTCCAGGGCCAGAATCCAGCCCGCAACCGCGCCAGGAACGGTGAGGGCAGCGAGTGCTCCACGCCCAGGGATGTCATCATAGGCGCGATAAAGCTCCCGAGTTGCACGAGCGCCGGCGCGGCCTGCCGCCATGATCGCGCGCACGCGGCCGGCGGGCTCCCGCCACAGCCAGAAAGCATCGCCGCCCACATGACTCATGTGCGGATATACAGCGGCGATTGTCGCTGCCATCGCGATCATCGCCTCGATGGCGTTACCGCCATCGCTCAGCACAGTGTGGCCCGCCTCCACGGCCGCCTGGTGCGGCGCGCATACGACACCCGTTCGGTGGCCTGCCGTGTGCAGATCGACGCTCAATGAAATTCACTCGGATGCGAACGCATCGCGCGGCATTTTGCGACGGCTGAGACGGCCCGCACTCAAGGCATGAAGCGTTCTTTGCGCGGGAATTTGTCGAACGTGCTCTCGGGAACGCGGAAATTGGTGGCGAGCAGGAGGTGCGGATTTGCGCCGATCCAGGCGCTGATCGAGATAGACTGATAATCCCCGTCGTTCAGCACAACCAGAAGCTCGAGATCCTCGCTACCGCTGTTTTCGATGTAATGACCATAACCCTGCGGCACATAGCCGACATCCCCCGCTGCAAACTCCTCGTTGCGCGCACGCCCATGCGAGCCGAAAACGCCCATACGTGCGCGGCCCGAGACGTAGTACTGCCATTCGTCCGCATTCGGGTGCCAATGCATCTCGCGCAAGCCGCCCGGCTTTATGCGCATGATCGCGCCGGTGATCGTCTTCGAGATCGGAAACTGACGCTCGGAGACGAGCCGCAGAGTGCCCTCGGGGAAGATTTCCGGCCGCTGCGCGAGCAGACGATAACGATGCGTAAGCGGGCCGGTGTTGATTGTGCCGGGGCTCGGATCGGCGGGAAGGGGCGGCGGCACCGGCCCCTGCGCGATGTAGACCTCGCTCTTTGGAAAATTCGCGAATGTCTCGGCGGGTACGCCGAAATTCTTCGCCAGCACGTCCGGCGCGGTATGCCCGACCCAGTCGGTGATGCTGAACGTGCCGAACTCCGAGAAATAACCGTTGTCGAAGACCAGCACGAACAAACAGTCTTCGCGACCGATACCCTGGATGGAATGGCCGTAACCGCGCGGGAAATACCAGACGTCTCCGGCTCCGAAGTCGACAATCTGGGCGTGTCCTTGCGGATCGATCGTGGTGACGCGGCACTGGCCCTTGAGCACATAGGCCCATTCCGCCGCGTTCGCGTGCCAGTGCAGCTCGCGTAATGCGCCGGGCGCAAGCGACATGAGCACGCCCGCGAGCTTTTCGGAGACGGGGAACTCGGCGACAGTAGCTTCCTTGGCCCAGCCGCCTTCCCATCGTTTCGGCGCCACCGCGCCCAGCTCAAAGCGAAAGGACGGCAGCTCCTTGCCCGCCAGAACGGGGGGTGTAGGCCCGAACGGCGGCTGCCCTTGTGCCACCGTTTCGTCGTCACCTGCCAACATGCTGGCCGCTGCGGCTGCACCCAGGACGGTTCGCCGCGAAACATCGGACATGAATGCCTCCTGCTCGGATTTTGGGGGGCGCTATACTGCGGGCTCGGCGCACGCTCAACTAGTGTCCCCGATTCCGAAGTTCGTTTGATGTTTCGGCAAGCTCGTGTACGAACTTCGGAATCGAATGACACTGGCAAACCTTAAGTTCTACGTGTGGCTTTGGTTTCAGAAGTCGCAATCGCACTCGCCGCAAGAATGAGCGGACTTCTGAACCGCCACACTAATTTAGTTTCACTCTGGCGTGATCCCATCGAGCAGACCCCGGCGGCGCAGCAGCCCGTCCGCTGTGGGCAGTCGCGCTCTGAAGTCGATGTAGAGCCTGGTGGGATCGCGCGATCCGCCGGCCGCGTAGACGTGATCGCGCAGCTTGCTTGCGGTCGCGAAATCGAAAACGTTGCCGCTTTCCTCAAACGCGGCAAACGCGTCGGCATCGAGCACTTCCGACCAAATGTAGCTGTAATATCCGGAGGCATAGCTGCCGCCGGAAAACACATGCTGAAAGTGCGGCAGGCGGTGCCGCATCACCATTTCGGAAGGCATGCCGATGCGCGCAAGCGCGCTTTGCTCGAAAGCTCTCACATCGAACGCGCACGGGTCGAAATCGTCGGGCGATGGCGCAAGATGCAGTTCGAGGTCGAGCAGCGCCGACGCGACATATTCGATGGTGGCCCAGCCCTGATTGAAGGTGCGGGCGGCGCGCAGCTTGCGCAGCAACTCTTCCGGCATCGGCGCCCGGGTGCGGTAATGAAGCGCAAAACGGCTGAGCACCTCCGGGCACTCGAGCCAGTGCTCGAACAGCTGGGACGGCAGTTCGACCCAGTCGAGCAGCACGTTCGTTCCCGAAACTGCCGGATAAGTCACGTCCGAGAGGAGCGCATGCAGGGCGTGCCCGAATTCGTGAAACAGCGTCCTCGCGTCATCGAGTGAAAGCAGGGCCGGCTCGCCCTCACCCGGCCTTGCGAATTTCATCACATTGACCACAAGCGGGCGAATGTCTCCGGCGAGCTTCTCCTGATCGCGTAACGTGGTCATCCATGCGCCGCTGTGCTTGGACGCACGGGCGAAATAATCGCCGAAGAAGACCCCGCAATGACGGCCACGGGGGTCGCGCACTTCCCAGGCGCGCACGTCCGCATGCCAGACCGGCATGTTGGCGAGCAGGTGGAAGGAGAGACCGAACAGCCGGTTCGCGCAATAAAACGACGCCTCGATCACGCGGTCGAGCTCAAGGTATGGCTTGATCACTGCCTCATCGATGTCGCAGCGCTGCTTGCGCAGTTTCTCGGCATAAAACCGCCAGTCCCAGGGCTCCAGCTGGAAGTTGCTGCCCTCCGCCTGCACGAGCCCTTGCAGCGCATCGCGGTCCGCGAGCGCATGGCTGCGAGCCCGCGTCCATACCTCGTCCAGCAGTGTACGTACTGCTTCCGGCGTTTTGGCCATGGTGTCCGCAAGGCGGTAGTGGGCAAAGCTCGCGTAGCCGAGGAGTCGCGCGCGCTCCGCGCGGAGCTTCAACATCTCGCCGATGATTGATTTGTTGTCTGTGGCGCCTCCGCCGTCGCCACGCGCGATCCAGGCCTTGAAGATTTTCTCCCGCAGGTCGCGTCGCGCGGAGAATTGGAGGAACGGCACCACGCTCGATCGCGCGAGCGTGACCGCATGTTTGCCGGCAAGGCCAAGCTCTGCAGCGGCGGCGCGCGCTGCCGAACGGACGAAATCGGGCAGGCCCTGAAGATCCTGCTCCGTGTTGAGGACGAGTGCATCATCCTGCTCGTCGGCGAGCACATGCTGGCCGAATTCGGTACCCAGAGCGGCAAGCCGCTCGTTGATGTGGGCGAGACGTGACTTGCGGTTCGCATCGAGCGCCGCACCGGCGCGTGTGAGCTTGAGATAATAGCGCTCGAGGACGCGCGTTTGCTCGAGTGTAAGGTTGAGATGGACGCGACGCGCATGGAGCGTGTCGACGCGGCGAAACAACGCCTCATCCAAGAGAATAGCATTCCAGTGCGCGGCTTCGAGCGGCGCAATCTCACGCTCGATGCCGCGAATGGCATCGTCGCTTTGTGCAGCCGCAAGCAGATGGAAGACATCGTGGATGCGGCTCAGAGTGCGTCCGGCGCGCTCAAGCGCGGCAATGGTATTGTCGAAGCTGGGCTCGGCGGTGTTGTCAGCAATCGCCCGTGCTTCGCGCCGATGCTCCGCGAACGCATGCGCAAAGGCGGGCAGAAAATGTTCCGGCGTGATGCGCGCAAATGGCGGGACCCCAAATGGATCGCTCCATTCCTGCAACAAGGGGTTGTGGCTGTCGGCGAGTGAGCCGGCTTGGTTCTGCAGCAACATGGGGGCTATATGGCAGCCAGTGCGACGTTTTGCCTAGGATAGCGCCCGCATGTTGCTCGTCACCGGAGCTACCGGACATCTCGGTGCCAATCTCGTACGACGGCTCATTGCCGAGGGCGAGGCCGTTCGCGTGCTGCTATGGCGGCAAGGCGGCGAGTTGGCGGTGGATGGCCTCGCGCTCGAACGGGTGTTCGGCGATGTACGCGATCCTGCATCCCTCATTGCTGCAACGAAAGGCTGTTCCGGTGTCTATCATTGCGCCGCGCTCATCTCGACTATCGCCGGCCGTGAGCAGGAAATTTTCGAAACGAACGTGTTGGGAACGCGCCATCTCCTGCAAGCCGCGGCCCAGAACGGCGTCGCCCGCGTCGTGGTGACCGGCTCATTGGGTGCGGTGGGACTGCGCCGCAACGGACCAACTGACGAGACCGTCCCCTTCAATCCCTTCGAGCATCATCTGCCCTATGCATTCAGCAAGGCAGCGGTCGAGCACGAATGCCTCAAGGCCGCGGCGGACGGACTCGACGTGGTCATGGCGGTCTCATGCGCTATTCTTGGCCCGAATGATTTCGAACCGTCGCGCATGGGGCAGCTGCTGATCAATTTTTCCCGCACCCGGCTGCGCGCCTATGTCCCCGGCGGATTTGAGTTCGTAGCTGCGCGTGACATCGTCGAGGGCCATCTTCTCGCGATGCGCAAGGGCCGGCGCGGCCACAAATACATTTTCAGCACCGAATATTTGAGCATGGACGAACTAATGCGGCTCTATAGCGAGGTGACCGGCCAGCCGATGCCGCCCCTCCGCCTGCCGCCGAAAGTAATGATGGGCGTGGCCTATATGGGTGAGTTGAACGAGCGCATTTCAGGAAAGCGGCAGCTATTGACTCGCGCGGCGGTGCGCCTGCTCCAGCGCCGGCAAAAGGTGGATTGCAGCAAGGCGCGCCGCGAGCTTGGCTACGAACCGGGCTCCATCGCTGAAGCGGTGCGCGAGGCTTATGAATGCTTCATCGCGCGCAGGGTCATCGAGCGACCGCGTGCGGCAGCATACGCCGACTATATGCCCCGCCGGGAGCCGGCATGCTGACGCGGGCTGCGCATGCCGAGAAGACGGTCCCCTCGGTGGCCGGCGGATTGCCGTTCATCGGCCATGCCATCGAGTTTCGCAAAAATCCGGTCGGTTTCCTGCAGCGCGGGCGCGATCTCTGCGGCGATGTGTTCTCCTTCATGCTGTTTGGAAACAGGCTCAACGTCCTCACCGGATCGGCCGGAAACGCCGCATTCTTCAAGGCGGCGGACGACGTGCTCAGCGCGAAAGAGGCGTATCGCTGGACCATTCCGATCTTCGGCAAAGGCGTGGCCTATGACGTCAGTCCGGAGCTGATGGATGCACAGCTGCGTCTCGTGCATCCCGCCCTGCGCGACGAGAAGATGCACACCTACGCGCACGTCATCGCGTCGGAAGTGGAGAATTATCTGGCCAGCTGGGGAGAGGAAGGCGAGGTCGATCTGCTCGCCGCCATGAACGAAATCACGATTTATGCGGCGGCTCACTGCCTGATCGGCGAGGAGTTTCGCAGCCGCCTGTCAAGCGAGTTCGTGCAGCTCTATCGCGACCTCGAGGGCGGCTTGAACCTGGTCGCTTTCTTCGCGCCCAATTTTCCCCTCCCCGCCATGTGGCGGCGCGATCGGGCACGCCGGCGTGTGGTCGAGCTCATCTCCGGGCTTGCCGCCGAGCGCAGGAGCAGGAATAAGACACGCGATGATTTCCTGGACACCCTGATCAGAGCCCGCCTCGATGGCGCAGCACTGAGCGACGACACCATCACCGGGCTGCTGCTGACATTGCTGTTCGCGGGACAGCACACGAGCGCGGTCCTTGCCACCTGGTCCGGCGTCCTTCTCTTCCAGCACCCGCACTATCTCGCTCCCGTGCGCGAGGAGCAGACCGAGGTGCTCGGCCGGCACGGCATGACGCTCGCCGCGCTCAAGCAGCTTGTCGTGCTGGAGCGATGCATCAAGGAAGCGGAGCGCCTTTACCCGCCGCTTGTGATGCTCATGCGCAGGGCGCTCATCGATTTCGAGTTCGCAGGCTACCGCATTGCGCGAGGAGATCTGGTCATGGTCTCGCCCGCGGTCTCCCATCGCATCGCTGAAATATTCGCCGCCCCCTCACGCTATGACCCCGCGCGGTTTGCGCCGCCTCGCGAGGAGGATCGGCGCACGCCCTATGCGCTGATCGGTTTCGGGGGCGGCAAACACCGTTGCATCGGGCTCGCCTTTGCCTACCAGCAGATCAAGATCATTTGGAGCATCCTGCTGGGGAGATATGACTTCTCCCTGGTCCGCCCGGATCCGGCGCCGGACTACACCACTTTCGTGGTCGGCCCGCATCAGCCCTGCCTCGTTCGCTATCAAAAGAGATCCTACGCGCAGCTCGATGCGCATTAGCCCGCGCGCGCGTTCGCCCAATAATTGTGCGCACAGGCCGCATCCACTATGGGCGGCCTGCTTCGTGCGCGCTATGGTAGAAATCCAGTCAGTAGCGGAACCGGGCGGGGTGGGGCTGCGGCATGAAACGGTACCTCGGCTCATCGAGCGCGGAGAGGACGGCGGCCTTTGCTGCCGGTGGCAACCCGCGGCAACGGGCGCGCGCGGCCGGCATGCATCCCGATTACTGGTATGCGGTCGAATACGATGCGAAAGTGCCCGTTGGCCGCGTCGTCGAGGTCAAGTTCTGGAATCAATCAATCGCGGTCTTCCGCGGCAGCGATGGTCGGCTGCGCGCGGTCGAGAACCGTTGCGCGCACCGCCACATCAAATTGTCCCTGGGCGAGGTCACCGGCTGCACTCTGACCTGCGCCTACCATGGCTGGAGCTACGACGAGGAAGGCCGATTGACCGATATCCCGCATGAGATGTTCGGTCGCCCGTTTCCCAACGTGAGGATACGCTCCTACCCGGTGCAATCGCGTTATGGGCTGATCTGGCTGTTTCCAGGAGACCCGGAGCGGGCCAGGCAGCGGCGCATTCCGAACATACCCGAGCTCGAAGGGCCCAATCGTTGGGCCTGCGTTCCCCTCGATTTCACCTGGCGCGCGCATTTTTCCATCATCGTCGACAATGTCATCGACTTCACGCACGCGTACCTGCACCGGCGCTATCAGCCTTTCACGGATGCCAATCTGAAGCGTTGCGAGGCGCAGGGCGACAGCATCGTGCTCAGTTATGATGTGGTTGTGGGCGCCGGCCGTTTCTCCAAATATTTCGTCGACCGCAAGCGCGTACGCACCGACCGCATGGATCTCGGCTTCGACTATCCATATCAATGGTCGAACACGGGAGACAAGATCAAGCACTGGTGCTTCTTCCTGCCCATTGACGAGCGCACGACCCGCGCCTTTTTTCTCTTCTATTTCGATGCGCTGAAGATACCTTTCACGCCGTTTCGCATTCCGCGCTGGCTCATGGTGCCGTTTCTCAAGGCGGCGAATCGCCTGCTCATCGCACCGGTGCTGAACGAGGACGGGATCGCCGTCGAGGCGGAGCAGGAAGCCTCTGAGAAAACGGCGGCGCCGTTCCTCGAATTCAACCCGGCAGTGATCAGCCAGAAGCTGATTGTCAGACGTTGGGAGGAATACCTGACCGGCGAGAGCGCAGAGGAGACCGCGCCCAGGATCACGGCGGACGAAGTCCATGGCATCGCCTGATCAATTGGTCGGGCCCGCAGCCGCGCCGGACATTCTGCCTTCGGCTGAGGTCGACGGCGCCCAATCGTATAATGATGCAATCGGCGTTCAAGCGCGCCATTGCGCTGCGCGTGCGCTCAAGCGGCTATGCCAGCTGCAGAAGCCGGACGGCAGCTTCGAGGGCGAGGTGGTCTGGTGCCCCATGATTCTTGCTCAGTATGTGATTGTCTGCCGGGCGCTTGGGCAAAAATTCACGAGCGTGGAGCGGGAGCGGATCGTTCTGCATTTCAAGATCACGTGCCGGCCGGGTGGCGGCTGGGGTCTGCATCCGGAGTCGAACGCGTATGTATTCGTGACCGCTCTCTCCTACGTTGCGCTGCGTCTTTTGGGCGAGGATGCCGATGCCGGCTACATGCGGCAGGCAAGAGAATGGCTGCATGGTCAGCCGACAGGCGTGCTCGGCATTCCATCGTGGGGAAAATTCTGGCTCTCCCTCATCGGGCTCTACGAATACAGCGGCATGAATCCCTGTCCGCCCGAGCTTTTCCTGCTGCCGAAATGGTCGCCCATTCATCCCGACCAGCTCTACTGCCATACGCGCTACATCTATCTCGGCATCAGCTTCCTTTACGGCGCGCGCGCTCGGGCGGATATCGGCCCAATTGCGCAGGAGCTGCGCCGCGAACTGTACGCCGTTCCATACGGCTCGATCGACTTTGCCGCGCACCGGCATGATCTCGCAGCAAGCGACCTTTACGTCGCGCCGAGTCGCGGTTTGCGCATCGCCTGGGACTTGATGGCGCGATACGAGCGCCTGCAGCAAAGGTATGCGCCTTTGCGCGCCCTGCGTCGTCGCGCGCTTACGCGTTGCCTGAAACGCATCCGCTTCGAGCAGCAGGCGAGCAATTATCAGGGGCTCTCCCCCGTCAACGGCATCCTCAATACGCTCGCGCTCTGGGTGCACGACCCAAAGGACGCAATGCTCGCCCCGAGCCTGGATGGGATCGAGAGCTGGCGGTGGGACGATGCGTACGAGGGCATTCGGCTTGCCGGCGCGCGCTCGACATCGTGGGACACGGCGTTCGCGATGCTCGCCATGCTTGCCGCACCACAACCGGTGCAATGTGGGGAGGCGCTGAGCAGGGCGTATTCGTTTCTTGCCGCCGCGCAGGAGAAGAGCGAGCTCGCAGGTCGTGAGTCCGAGGCGCGCGATGCAATCCGCGGAGGCTGGTGCTTCAGTGACGGAAAGCACCGCTGGCCGGTGAGCGATTGCGCGGCGGAAGCGCTCAGCGCGATCCTGGAAATGCATGCGGCCGGGCTGGTCGAGCGGCAGAAGCGCCTGCCGTCGGCGTGGCTCGAGGCCGCCGGGCGCTTCATCCTCGATCGCCAGAATGCCGACGGCGGATTCGGCACGTATGAGCGCCGGCGCGGTGCAGGCTTTCTCGAACGCCTGAACCCGTCGGAAATGTTCGGTCAATGCATGACCGAGCTCTCCTACATCGAATGCACGTGCTCCGCCGTGATCGCGCTTTGCCGCTTGCGTGCCCAGGAGCCGGGCTGCCTGCCTGACCGCATCGACCAGGCGATCGCGCGCGCCTGCGCATTCCTGCGCGCGCGACAACGCGCCGACGGCTCCTATCCGGGTTTTTGGGGCGTCAATTTCACCTATGCGATGTATTTCGTCGTCGCGGCCCTGCGCACAGCCCGCGTGCCGACCAACGATCCCACCCTCTCGCGCGCGCGTTCTTGGCTGATCAGCAAGCAGAAGCCGGACGGAAGCTGGGGCGAGCACTACTCCGGCTGTCTCAATGGGCAATACGTGGAGCATCAAGAGGGCCAGCCGGTGATGACGAGCTGGGCAACGCTTGCGCTGCTCGAATTGATGGACTGCAACGCGGAGCCAGTGCGCCGCGCGATTACATGGTTGTGCCGGAAGCAGGCGCCCGACGGCTCCTGGCCGGAGGGCGCGGTCAACGGCGTGTTCTTTGGGTCGGCGATGCTGATCTATCGGCTCTATCCGGCATACTTTCCCGTCTGGGCGATCAACCGTTATCTCGCGGTGGCATCACATGCCGCATGCCACTGAGGTCGACGTCATCATCGGCGGCGGGGGAGTGGCAGGAACGGTCACTGCCGCCGCACTCCAGCAGATCGGCTACAGCGTCATGCTGGTGGAACCGGGCTTGCACAATGAGCGGCGTCTGGCGGGAGAAGTCTTTCATCCGCCGGGGGTGAGCGGCCTCGCCGAGCTGCGCCTGCTGGAAGCGCTCTGCAGTGCGCCGGCCGTGACCGTGAAAGGCTTCTCGGTTTCAACAGGCGCTCAGCAGAACGGCCTGATCAGGCTGCCCTATGATCTTGTGCACAGCCATTGCACCCCGGGATTGAGCCTGGACCATGGTCTCATACGTGACCGGCTGCAGGCTGCCGCCCGCGTGCTGCCCGGCATCAGCTTTCGGTATGGCGAACGCGTGGTCGGCATCGATCAGAGCAATTCGTCGAATGTCGTCGTACAGCTTGCCAACGGCAAGGCGGTCACGCGCCACCGCTGCCGCTTTCTGGTCGCCGCCGATGGAGCGATCTCACGCATTGCGAAGCTTGCGGGCATTGCCATCCACAGCCGCCGCATTGCAACAATCTTTGGCTACCGCATTCCGCTGGAGAACCTGCCGGCGCCTGATTATGGCCACGTGTTTCTCGGCGCCCGCACGCCCATCCTGGTCTATCCTATCAGCGGCGAAGAGGCGCGCATTCTGTTCGACATTCCTTATGCGGAAGGCCGACGCGCGAGCCCGGCCGAATGTCTGGAAATGTCTGTCGCCTTGCCGCCGCGTTTACGCGACGATGCCGAGCGCGCGGTGGCGGAGCAGCAGCGCATGAGCGTACTCGTTCAGGCGACGAGCGGCGAGCACTCGGTCGGCGGTCGCGTGGTGCTCGTTGGCGATGCCGCCGGCTGCTGCCATCCCTTGACCGCAACGGGCATGACAATGTGCATCAGCGACGCGCTGATGCTGCGCGACATGCTGGCCGCCAATCCGCACGATGTGCGCGCGGGGCTGTTGGCCTATCAGAGCCGGCGGGCGCGCCCGCAGATCACGCGGGTCACGCTTGCCGACGCGCTGCGCGATGCGTTCTGCGCCGGCACCCCCGAATGGTACGTCGTTCGCCGCGGCATCCTCGCCTACTGGCGCGCGAGCACGCGCGGATGTGCCGCCACCATGGCGCTCCTGTCCACCGCAGACGGACGCTCGCTATCGCTCGTTTATCAGATGCTCAAGGTGATGGTGTACGGCCTTGTTGCCAATTATCGGCAGCCGGTGTTGCTGCCGGATGGTCGCCCGCTTCCCGCACCGCGCCTGCTCGTCGGACTCGTGAAGGCGCTGTTGCACCATGTGGCGTCGCTCTTGCGCATCCGTCCAATGGTAAGGCAACCGGAGGACGGCCGCCTTGCCGAAGTACAAGGCGAGCCGGGCAAGACCGACTGAATATCTGTAGCCCGCATGAGCGGCTAGCGCGGGAATTAGCGCCCTGAATTTCACTCCGCTCAATCCGGGCTAGGTGGCTCGCCGCGCGCGAGCGCGCGGAATGCGTCGCACGCGAACCAGCCATAGGCGACGAGCCACGGCAGGTTGGCCAGATAGAACATCAGGAACGGGTAGGCGCCGTGGTATTCAAAGGCCTTGTATCCCGAGACATGGTGGAGCGTGTAATAGACGAACGTGCCATAGAACGTGTAGGTGCCGATCACGAGCTGCAGCGCATATCGGTACGGCCGGTGCTTGAAGATGGCATAGATCAACAGTGCCGAAAGGACCGGCGTCAAGAACGTGTTAATGGCCTCGACGGTGAGCGTGTAGGATTTCTCGATCGGATATCCCGGAATGCGATAGCTGGAGTCCGCCGGCCAGTAGAGCGCGATAATGCGCGCAAACAGGTCGGTGCGGCTCTCCATTTGCTGATGGAATATGAGCCAGTAGAGCTCGAGCGTCAGCGCAACGGCGGTGAAGAGAATAATCAGGCCGATGATGACCCTGTCCTTCACCGGCAGCGCTGTGCGCGGCTCGATGCGCTGTTCTGCGACCGCATAGTTCGCCATCAGTACACTCCTGGAATGATGCGCTTCGGCACCTTTCGGCAATAGGTTTCCCAGTCGCTTCCATAACGCACCGCGCACATCTCGTGATCCCGCCGCTCGCGATGCACGAGAAGAAGCGTGAAGTAGAAGATGTAAAAGTAAGGGAGCGGGCTGCCGAAGAGGCACGGCAGGCACCACGCAAGCCCCATGAGCAGATCGCCGAAATAGTTCATATGGCGCGACAGTCCCCACCAGCCGGAGGTGAGCAGCAATGAGCCCCGTCGCGTTCTGATGTATTGCGGCGCCTTGCCCCAGATCGGCTCCGCGGGGTTCTTGCGGAATTGGTGCTTCTGGATATTGGCGCCGCGGAAGATCGCGTAGCCGGTGAAGTTGAGCACCACGATTGCCGCGGTGCCCCACCACGGCAGGTCATGCGTATGCTCGACCAGGTAATAGGCCTGGATGGTGTAGATGAACGGCACCCACACGAGGTCTCCCCAGGCGAGCATGAACCCGAAGTTCTCATGCTTGATGTCCCAGGTGGTGAGGATCGCTTCCTCGTGGAGGTAATAGTCGGCGACGTACCAGAAGTGGAAGAAACAAACGAGGATCATGGGCGTGGTGACCAGCCCGTGCAGCTCATACTGTTTGGCGGCGAGCGAAAGATCGATCGCCACCCAGCCGATCAGGCCCGGTCTCGCTTCGCAGAACAACTTGAGATCGAAATTGCCGATGCGCGGATTGAGCGCGGTGCCGAGCCAGAAATCGTAGATCGCGTTCCCGGTCACGCGTTCCTGCGGCGCGGCGAGCGCCTTGCCATGCCAGTACAGATAAAACGCAAAAAGATAGGTTACGATGTTCGCGGCGGTCAAAAGAGGGCCGAACTGGTCCGCCAGAACGGTCGGTGAGAACAGCTGCAGCCAGGCACCCAGGGCCAGCGCCGCCCAGGTGAACCACCACGCAAACCAGCCATTCATCTTGTATTTGAGCCGTGAGCCATCGCGAAGCGGCGTACCCTCGACCCACTTGCCGGGCGCATAGATCTGCAGCAGCGCCTGAAACAAAACCCAGCCGATCACGATCGCAAATGCCGTCGCAGTGGGCGTCGGAACGCGGCCGAGCAGATCGACCGATGGCAACATCAGCTGACCGTGATTGTAGGCCAGGCACATCCAGAGATAATAGACGAGCGGCGGCAGCACGAGCAGCAGCACGACGGTCGTTGCCACGTTGACGGGCGTGGCCGTCGTGTGCATGGAGGTAGGAGTGCCGCCCATGACCTCGGGCGTGTCGACCTCACTCATCCGCTACGTCCTGCGTTGACTCGTTCGGGAGGAGATTACGCTGAACCTGATGCTTGCTGCAAAGCGCTGGCTGCGCAGATCGAGATTGAGCTTGCATTGCCGCACTATCCGCTTTCAAATCGAACCAAGGCACGCCGTGCGCAAGGTCCTCTACATCCTGACGCGGCTATCCGACGAGGACGTCGACTGGATGGCGACCGTCGGCAAGCGCAAGCGGCTGCCCGCAGGCACCGTGCTCATCCGCGAGGGACAGCCGATCGAGGCGCTCACGTTCGTCCTCGACGGCGTTCTCTCCGTCACCGCAGAAGGCGTGGGCGAGATCGCGCGGCTCGGCAGCGGCGACATTCTTGGGGAGATGTCGCTTGTCGACGAGAGTCCTCCATCGGCGACGGTGAGCGTGCTTTAACCGGCGACCGTCCTTTCCATCGACCGGACAATGCTCGATGCAAAGACGACTTGCGATCCGTGCTTTGCCGCGCGGCTCTACCGCGCCATAGCGATGTTTCTCTCCGTGCGCATGCGCGCCACGGTAAAACGGCTCGGCTACGGACCCGCGACGCCTTCTTCGCACGATGAGATCGAAGCGGAAATGCGCGAAGACATGCATCTCGCCGGCGTACGCCTCGAACGCATGCTCAAGCAGCTGATGGCTTCTGCCCTGCGCTCGTAAATTCGCCGCGCGTCAGGTCGCTTCAATCATCACGCCCTCGGCCGGCCCGAGCTTCAGTCGCCCATGCAGCGCCTGGCCCTCGCGCTCGCGCGACGTTGACAGGAGCACGCACCCGTGCAGCTCGATCTCTTCGGCCTCATCGCTCATATTCAGTGCAATGCGGATGGCGCGCGCACCCGCTTTGCGCTCGTAGGCGAGCACGCGATCCGTGGCGAACAGCGTTCCATAGCTCCCGATCGAGAGCGCGGGCTCCGATCGGCGCAATGCAAGGAGCGCGCGGTAGAGCGAGAGCATGGATTTTGCGTCCGCGCGTTGTGCGGCGACGTTGACGCATCGGTAGTTGGTGGCGATGGGGAGCCACGGATCGCTGCTGCTGAAGCCCGCATGGGCAGTGGCGTCCCACTGCATGGGGGTGCGCTCCGGATCGCGTCCCAGCCCCAATCCCGGCATGTTGAGCTCCCAGGGGTCCCGCAGCCGCTCGGGCGGGATCGGCACGTCCGCCATGCCGATCTCCTCCCCCTGGTAGATGGTCGGCGTGCCGCGCAGGGTGAGCAGCATCATCGCGGCAACGCGCGCCTGCGCGCGGCCGATGCGGCTCGCAACGCGCGGCTTGTCATGATTGCCAAAAACCCAATTCGGCCAGCCGCCCGGCGGCAGCTTCGCCTCATAAGTTTCTATCAGGCCACGGATTGCCCTCGGGTGCCACGGTGTCGAGATAAGATGGAAGTTGAACGGCAGCTGAAAGCCCGAAAGCCCGGCGCCGTAATAAAGCACCAGCCGATCAATCGGCAGATAGGCCTCGCCGATCAGCAGCCGCTCGCCCGGATATGCATCGATCACGGCGCGCATCGCAGCGACGGCCTTGTGCACTTCCGGCCGATCGATCGTATGCAGGCGCAGCAGGCGATGTGTGGGCGCCATACCCTCCTTCCATGCAGGGTCCGGCGGATTGTCGCGCAGCTCGATGTCCTCGAAGAGATGATGGATTGTATCGACGCGAAAGCCGTCGACGCCGCGATCGAGCCAGAAGCGCAGCACGTCCAGCATGGCGGCAAGCACCTGCGGATTGCGCCAGTTCAGATCGGGCTGCTGTGGCAGGAACGCGTGGTAGTAATATTGACGCGTACGTTCGTCCCATTGCCAGGCGCTGCCGCCGAACTCGGCAAGCCAGTTCGACGGCGGCCGGCCATCTGCCTTGCCGTCGCGCCAGATGTACCAGTCGCGCCTCGGATTACTGCGCGAGGCGCGGCTTTCGACAAACCAGGGATGCTGATCCGAGGTGTGATTGGGCACGTAGTCCAGAATGATCTTGAGATCGCGCCGGTGCATCTCGGCAACGAGTCGATCGAAAATCTCAAGATCGCCGAATACCCGATCGATGTCGGTGTAATTGGCGACGTCGTACCCGAAGTCCGCCATTGGCGACGGGAAGATCGGCGATATCCACACTGCGTCGACACCGAGATCGATGAGATAATCGAGATGCGCAATGATGCCCCCGAGATCGCCGATGCCGTCGCCGTTCGCGTCAGCGAACGAGCGCGGATAGATCTGATAGATCACCCCCGCCTTCCACCACTCCTGCTGCATTGGATTGCCATCACTGCTGTCGTCATGCGCGGACTTGACCCGCGTATCATCCTTTTTGCCAAGAAGGTGGATTGCGGGGTCAAGCCCGGCAATGGCGCGGGAGAGAGGCGCGCCAGTACTACTGCGCGACGCGCTGGTAGAGATCGCCGTAGGTGTGCGCCGAATCCTCCCAGCTGAACACCCGCTCCATCGCGTTGCGCCGCATGTGGTTGAGCTGGCGTTTGGACGCGAAGGTGGAGAAGGCGCGGCACACGGCGCCAAGCAGGCCGCCCACCGAGGGCTCTCGGAACAGAAACCCCGTCTTGCCGTCCTGTATCGTATCCACAAGGCCGCCGGTCTGATGCCCGATGGGCAGCGATCCGAACTTCTGCGCATACATCTGCGTGAGCCCGCACGGCTCGAAACGCGAAGGCATCAGCATGAAATCGGAGCCGGCGAAGATGCGCCGCGCTTCGCCCTCGTCGTAGCGGATGCTCACGCCGATCGCTTGCGCGAATTTCTGGCTTTTCGCCTGGAGCGCGTCTTCGAAATGCTTCTCGCCCGTGCCGGCCACGACGATCTGGCCGCCTGCGCTGACGATGGCGTCTGCCGCGTCGAGCACGAGGTCGACGCCTTTCTGGTGCACGAGGCGGGCAACGAGGCCGAACAGCGGCCCGCGCGAGATCGCCAGCCCCAAGCTGTTGCGCACATGTTCCGCATTCGCCCGCTTGCCTTTCCAGTCGCCGCATTCATAGGTGCTGGCGAGATCGGGACACGTGCGCGAGTCCCAGCTCGCGTCGACCGCGTTGAGAATGCCGGTGAGCTGCCGCCGCTCGGCGCGCAGGCGGAGCAGACCATCGAGACCGCAGCCGAACTGCGGCATAGTGATCTCGGCCGCATAGGTTTCGCTGACCGTGGTGAGATGGCTCGCGTAGACGAGGCCGGCCTTTAGAAACGAGACTTTGTCGTAAAACTCGACCCCGTTAATGTCGAATGCGCTCGGTGGCGCGCCGATGCGCGCGAGCGTGTCGCGCGGAAAAAGCCCCTGATAAGCCAGATTGTGAATGGTCAGAATCGTGGGAACGCCCGCGCTCCTCCAGTGGAGATAGGCCGGGACGAGCGCCGACGGCCAGTCGTTCACGTGCACGAGGTCGGGCTTCCAGTCTCGGTCGACGAGCCCTTGCGCCAGGTCGGCTCCCGCTGCCGCGAAACGGCCGAAGCGAACATCGTTGTCGTGCCAATCGCGCCCGGCCGCATCCAGATATGGAGTGCCGTCGCGGTCATACAGGCCGCTCGACAACACTACATAAACGGTCAGACCATCGCTCGTCCGCACGCGGCCGATCGAGCACTCCGGCAGCCCCGCAAAACCATCGCAATGGCCAACGGTCTCGATCGCCTCGGGCGTGCTGACAATCCGCCGATATCCCGGCACCAAAACCCGGATGTCGCAAAGCCGACGAAGCGCGCGCGGCAGCGCGGCCGACACTTCGCCCAATCCGCCTACCTTGATGAGATCGCCGAATTCGGGAGTGACAAATAGAACTCTGATAGGTCGCATGCCTCTTGCTCCGACGCCCCCAACCCAGAGGCACGAGTGCAGGCTCTCAGTGGAACGCTCTCCGGCGGGCATGAACCGCCGGAGATGAAGAAAGTTCCTAACGCCGTTTTATCGCATTCGCGCAGTGTCACGCGCCCGACACAGTTTGCGCCGAGTCGCAAATGAATCTGTTGCCTGTGTGATCTCCCTCACTCTCAGAGTGATTGCCCGCCTGCGATATTCAGGCGAAGCGGCCGGCTCGCCTGCCGGAGTGCCCGCGAACGCGTGGAGAGGGATCATGAGGCTCCTGGCAAGCAAATACGCCGCAGCCTACTGGGCGCGTAAATGCGTGGTGTTTATCGCCGCAGCGCTGCTCGTTGCTTTGGCCATCACGCAATGGGCGCACTCGACGCGGTTCGCGCCTCGGGCTGTGGCAACTGATAGTACCGTGACAGTCGATCTGCTGGGCAACGGTGGCCAGTTCCAATTCGCCCCGCTCTGGTAGGGCCTGTCACCACAAAGCCCCGTAGCCGCCGGCTGCTCGGGCTGCCGGACGATAGGAATAGCTGCGCCAGTTGTCCGAGGGACTGCGCGTTGCGCTGCGATGGACCTTGCGTGACGGCGATGCAGCCGGACGCGGCGTTACAACCTCGACCGGTGCTGCTACAGCCTCGGTTGGAACCGCGGTAACTAGGGTTTCGGGCGGCGTCCTGCTCAATTCAGCCGGAACGGCCGGCGTCGTATGCTCCGCCAGAGTTGGCGCACTCGTCGGCACAGCGGGAGCTGCCGCCAACGGACCGGCGCGCTCGGTTGGCGCGGTCGGCGTCTTGCGTTCGCTCGAAATCTCGACGGATTGTATCGGTTTGCGCTCGACGCGAATAATTTTCGGCTCAGCCCGTAACGGCGGCGTTACCGTGGCTGGCTGTAATGGCGTTGCAGGCGATCGAACAGTCTTTTCTATTTCAGCCCCGCTGCCGGGCGGGATAACCGATGATGCAGGAGGGGCAAGGGCGAACGCGCTGCGTGCATCGTGCTCCTCTTCGTTCGAGAGCAACAGGATACCTTGCGTACCGACGATCACGCCGCCGGCAACAAAGGCCGTGACGATGCAGAGCTTGCGCAAAAAGCGGGGAGAAGGCCAGAAAAGCCCAAACTCGGGATGCAACACGCGGGCCAAGGGTTCCTCCTCAATCCCCTTTTCCCGCCCCGCCGATTCCATATCCCGAATCTCTGTTTCCATCAAGCAGGCAACAGATCACGGAAGCGGAGGATAGATGAGAATGGTAGAGAACAGATGAGAGATGTAGAGGGGAATTAAACGATGCGCCGTATACCTGTCCTCCGTCCTCTCTCGTCCTTCGTCTGATGCTCAGCCTTGCTCAGCTCATCGACCTTGCGGTCAGCGGGCTTGCCATTGGCTGTGTCTACAGCCTGGTCGCGCTCGGCTTTGCCATGATCATGCGCGCCACCAACATCATTCACTTCGCGCAGGGAGAGGTGATGATGCTCGGGGCGATGTGCGGCTTGACGTCGCTCTGGCTCATTCCCTCGCTACCACTGCTGGCAGTGCTTGCCGTCGGCATGCTGTCGGCCGGTGTCATTGCTGTGGCGATGGAGCTTGTCGTCTATCGCACGCTGCGCCGACGGCGCGTGACGATCATGAACGTGATCACCGCAACCGTCGGCATGTCGATTCTCTGTATGAACGCGGCGCGCCTCATCTGGGGCTCGGAACCCCTGCGTTTTCCCGAGCTGTTTGCGACACGCGTCTACGAATTCGCCGGATTGCGCATCTCGCCGCAGCTGTTCTGGATTATGGTCATGGGCATCGCCATCATGCTCGCGCTGCAGCTTTTTCTCAAACATACGCGCACCGGCATTTTGATGCAGGCAATGGCGCAGGACGCCGAGGCAGCACAGCTGATGGGAGCGAACGAGACGCGCATGACCGCCTATACGTTCGGCCTTGCCGGGCTGATGGCCGGCGCCGCCGGCGTGATGCTGGGCTCCATGTTCTTCGCATTTTTCGAAATGGGATTTCTGACCGGGCTGAAGGGCTTCGTCGCCGCGATTTTGGGCGGGCTGGGCAGCATCACCGGCGCAATGCTCGGCGGCATAATATTCGGGCTGATCGAGACGTTCAGCGCGGTATTCGTGTCCTCGGCCTACAAGGACGGGATCGGCATGCTGCTGTTGATCGCCATTTTGCTGTTTCTGCCCTCCGGACTCGTCGGCCTGTGGCAGAGGCGCCCGTAGCACAAGCTGCACCCGCATGGCGCCATCGGGTGCCCGCCACCCCCCTTCTGCTTGTGCTCGGCCTCTTTGTTTTGCCATGGATCGAGCCTGACAAATTCGTGCTGCACGTCTTGAGCCTGATCGCCATTGCATCCATTGCGGCAATGGGACTGCAGGTACTGCTCGGCTATTCCGGGCAGCTCTCGATCGGCCAGGCTGCATTCTACGGGATTGGCGCCTACACTTCCGCAATCCTGACGGTGAATTTCGGCGTCCCTTTTCCTGTTGCGCTTGTTCTCGCAGGAACGACGGCGGGCATTGCAAGCATTCTGATGGTGCCGATCACTCGGCTGACCGGCGCCTATCTGGCCGTGGCCACGCTCGGTTTTTCTATTCTGGTCTATCTTGTTCTGAAGAACGAGGAGTGGCTCACCGGCGGATCGTTCGGATTCATCGGCATCCCGCGCCCGGCAATGTTCGGCTTCGTGCTGCGTGATCCCGCGCATAGCTATTACCTTTGCGCCGGCTTTGCCGCCCTCGTCTACTTCCTGCTCTCGCGCATCCCGGGCACCCGCTTCGGCCGCGCCATCAATGCCATCCGCGAGGATGCGGATGCGGCAGCCGCAAGCGGCATCAAGCTTACGCTGTACAAGAGCCAGTGTTTCGTCATAGCCGCATGCGTCACCGGCTTTGCCGGATCGCTTTACGCCCACGAGGTGCGTTATCTCGCGCCCAACGACTTCTCGTTATGGAAATCGATCGAAATTCTGATCATGGTCGTCGTCGGCGGGATCGGCAGCCTGCCCGGCGCGGTGCTTGGGGCAGCATTGGTCGTCGGGCTGCCTGAGCTCTTGCGCGAGATCGGTGACTACCGCATGCCTGCGTTCGGCGCGATCCTGATTGCGACCATGCTGTTCGGCGAAGGGGGGCTCGCCGCGCTTTGCGCCGGAGTCACGCGCCGGCTGAGCGCAGCAGGCAAGCGCGCGCTCGCATCTGCTCGCGCGCAGAAGAAGCTCTCATGATGGGCGCGCCTTCCGATGCATTGCTCGAAGCAAGAGGTGTGACGCGCCTGTTCGGTGGCGTTCGTGCCGTGGAGGACGTGGATCTGGTTGTCCGCCGTGGCAGCGTGCATGGGCTCATCGGTCCAAACGGCGCCGGCAAGACGACGCTTCTCAACATCATCGCCGGCGTGTTGCCGCTGAGCGCCGGCGCGCTGCGCTTCTGCGGCGCAGACATTGCGCGCCGTTCCCGTGCGGAACGCGCGCGTATGGGAATCCGCCGCACATTCCAGAACGTCAGACTATTTGTCGATATGACGGCGCTCGACAATGTCGCCGTTGGGCTGCACGCCGCGACCCGTTGCGGATTTTTCGATGCCGTGCTGCGCACGCCGCGCAGCGGGCGGGAGGAGGTCAGCATCCGTGAGCGATCCTTGCACGCACTGCAGTTCGTGGGACTAGACGGGCGGGCGCAAATGCGCGCAGGCGCGCTCGCCTATGGGCATCGGCGCCTTCTCGAGATTGCGCGCGCGATGGTCGCCATGCCGCTCCTTCTCTTGCTTGACGAGCCCGCAGCCGGGCTCAATGCGACCGAAGCGGCGCACATGAGCCAGCTGATCGGCCGCATGCGTGATGCGGGCACGACTGTCGTGCTCGTGGAGCACCACATGGACGTGGTGATGCAGGTCTGTGACCAGGTCACCGTTCTCAATTACGGGCGCAGACTCGCAACCGGCACGCCCGCGCAGATCCAGGACAACCCCGGCGTCATCGAGGCGTATCTCGGTGCTCAAGCTTGAGAGCTTGGTGGCGGGCTATGAGGACGTCATGTGCCTGCATGACGTTTCGCTCGACGTTAATCGCGGTGAGGTGGTCACCGTGGTGGGAGCCAATGGCGCCGGCAAAAGCACGATGTTGAAGACCATTTCGGGGCTCGTTCGCCCGCGGGCGGGCCGCATCGAGTTCGCCGGCCGGAATATCGGCAAGCTGGGCCCCGATGCAATCGTCGCTTTGGGCCTGGTACAGGTGCCGGAAGGCAGGCGTATCTTTCCGGAGCTTTCCGTCGAGCATAATCTGCGCGCGGGCGCGTATCTCGCGCGCAGGCATGGACACGTGCGCGCGCTGCTTGATCATGTATTCGGGCAATTTCCTCGCCTCGCCGAGCGGCGCAAGCAGCGCGCGGGCACGCTGTCCGGAGGGGAGCAGCAGATGCTCGCTTTCGGCCGCGCCATGATGAGTAGTCCCAGGCTGCTCATGCTCGATGAGCCCTCCTTGGGACTCGCGCCGCTCATGGTCAATGAGATTTTGCACTGCATCCGCGCCTTCCGGGATTCCGGCATCACCATTCTGCTGGTTGAGCAGAACGCGAACCTCGCGTTGCGGCTTGCCGATCGCGCCTATGTGATGGAGACCGGCAGGATCACGCTTACTGGCACCGGGACGGAGTTGTTGAACAACGCCCACGTGCGCGCGAGCTATCTGGGCGCAAGCGCAGCAGCCACGCCAGAACGTCGCATGCGGTAGCGCATGCGCGAATGCTCGTGTAGCCTGCGCCAAAGACTTTCGAGGAGAGTTCAACCCATGCATCGACGAGCATTTGTTGTCGGCGGAATTTGCACGACTGCCATTGTGGGCCTCCCTCGCGCTACGCGCGCCCAGGCAAAAGCACCCATCAAGATCGGCGCGTTCGGTCCGATGTCCGGCAATGCCGCAGCGCAAGGGCAGAGCATTCGTGAGGCCGTCGAGATGGTGGTGAACAGCAAGAACGGCAGTGGGGGTGTGATCGGCCGGCCGATCGAAGTGATCATTGGCGACGATGCGGGCAAGCCCGAGGAGGCCGCCGTGGTCGCGCGGCGCTTTGCAACGCGCGATCAGGTGACGCTCGCGATCGGCAGCGTGAGCAGCCCGGCAAGCCTGGCCGCTGCACAGGTTTTTCGAGAGGAGGAGCTGCCGCAGATCGTGGTGAGCGGGACTGCGCAGCGCATCACCACGCAAGGCAACGAATGGGTATTCCGTTCCGCCGTGCCCGACCGCAAGCTCGTCGGCGACATGGTGGATTTTATCAACGAGCGTATGCCCAATCTTAAACGGTTGGGTTTTCTTTACGTCAACGATGATTTCGGCAAAGGCGGCTTCGATGCTTTCGTGGATGCCGGCAAGAAATACGGCATGAGCATCACGGCCGAGGAGCGCTATTCGCGCGGCGATCTCGACTTCACCGCCCAGCTCACGCGCATTCGCGCCAGCAACCCCGACGCCCTCGTCGAATGGTCTCGCTACACCGAAGGCGCGCTCATCCATCGCCAGATCAGGCAAATGGGATGGGAGCTGCCGCGCTTCGGCTCGGACGGCATCGCCGCGCCGGCTTTTCTCGATCTCGCCAAGGAAGCGGCCAACGGGGTGATCTATCCCACGCATTTCAGCCCGGCGACCTCGTCGAAACTGCCGGAGGCGCAGGCCTTCATTGCGCTGATGCAGAAGACCTACAACAAGCCTCCCGACTACGTGCACGCGCAGGCGTTCGATGCCATCAACATCGCGCTTTTGGCCATCGAGCGCGCCGGGAGCGCCGATCGCAAGGCGGTGCGCGATGCACTGCGCCAGACCGACTACAAGAGCGTGCGCGGGCCGTTCAAGTTCGACCAGAAAGGCGACCCGACCTTGGTCACCCACATGGTGCGCATCGTCGACGGCAAGGAGACCGACGCCCGCGCTTGACCTCGTCATTCCGGCCGAGGCCAAAGGCCGACGGCCGGAATCCATAACCCCAGGCCTGTGGTTATGGATTCCGGGCTCGCCGCTCCGCGGCGGCCCGGAATGACAGCTAAGGAGCAACCATGTCGTACAAAGTCATCCAGTCGGCGGCGCCGCGCCCGCTTGCGAATTACAGCGAAGCCTTCGTTGCCGGAGATCTGGTCTTCGCCGCAGGCCAGCTTGCCAGCGATTTCAAGGACGGCGTGCCGGTGGCCGCGCGCAGGCACGTTTCCTTTCCGTATTACGGCTCCGACATCGAGCTGCAGACCGCCTACATCCTCGACAACCTGAAGCGAACCTTCGAAGCCGCCGGCGCATCTCTCGATCACGTGGTGAAAGCGCAGGTTTTCCTTACGGACCTGAAGCTGTTCCATGGCTTCGATTCCGTGTGGAAACGCTATTTCAAGGTGCCGCCTGCGCGCACGACCATCGGCTGCACCGGCCTTTTGGTCAAGGACACGCTCGTGGAAATCGATCTCATCGGCTACGTGCCGAAGAGGGGGCTGAGCCACGAGCTCGTGACCTCGTCGGCGCCGCGCCCCCTCGCCAATTACAACGAAGGATTCGTCGTCGGCGATTTAGTTTTCACGGCCGGGCAGCTCGCGAGCGATTTCAAGGCCGGCGTGCCGAGCGACGCGCGCAAGCACCAGAGCTTCCCCTATTACGGGTCCGACATCGAGCTGCAGACGACTTATATCCTGGACAACTTCAAGAAGACCTTCGAGGCCGCAGGCTCCTCGCTCGAGCACGTGGTAAAGGCGCAGGTATTCCTCACCGATCTCAATAACTTTCACGGTTTTGACACGGTATGGAAGCGGTATTTCAAAGTGCCCCCGCCGCGCACCACGATCGGCTGCACCGGGCTTCTGGTGAAGGATACGCTGGTCGAGATCGATCTCATCGGCTACGTGCCGCGGAACGGACTGCGGCACGACGTCATCAAATCCTCAGCGCCGCGGCCGCTGGCGCATTACAATGAGGCCTTCACGCTCGGCAACTACGTCTTCGCCGCCGGCCAGATCGCGAGCGATTATGTCACGGGCGTGCCGCAGCAGGCGCGCAAGCACGCGGAATTTCCCTTTTACGGGTCCGATATCGAGCTGCAGACCGCCTACGTTCTCGACAACCTCAAGCAAACATTCGAGACTGCGGGATCATCGCTCGACAACGTGGTCAAGGCGCAGGTCTTTCTCACCGACCTCAACAATTTTCATGGCTTCGATTCGGTGTGGAAGCGCTATTTCAAGGTGCCGCCGCCGCGCACCACGATCGGCTGCACCGGCCTTCTGGTGAAGGACACGCTGGTTGAGATCGATCTGATCGGAATGAAGAAATAATCGCAGCACCTTGCGTCTACGCCGCGGCGTCCTGCAGCTGGGCGGGCGTGGGACAAGTGCAGATTGGATGCCGGTCGCCGTAGGCATTGTCGATGCGGTTGACCGGCGGCCAATATTTGTCGCTGCGCAATGCAGGGGCAGGAAAGCACGCGTGCGCGCGCGAATACGGATGCATCCACTTCTCATCCGCAAGGTCGAGCACCGTGTGCGGCGCGTTTCTCAGAACGTTATCGTCGCGCGGCATCTTGCCCGTCTCTATTTGACGAATTTCCTCGCGAATTGCGAGCATGGCGTCGCAGAAGCGATCGAGCTCCGCGCGCGATTCGGATTCCGTAGGCTCGATCATCAATGTGCCGGGTACCGGAAAGCTCATGGTAGGCGCATGGAAGCCGTAATCGATGAGCCGCTTGGCGATGTCCTCCGCCGAAATGCCGGCGGTCTCCTTGAAGCCGCGCGCGTCGATAATGCATTCGTGGGCGACGCGTCCTTTCGCGCCCTTGAAGAGCAGCGTGTAGTGTCTTCCAAGGCGCGCGGCGATGTAGTTGGCATTGAGGATGGCGATCCGGCTTGCCGCGGCCAGCCCCTCGCCGCCCATCAGCAGCATGTAAATCCAGGAGATGGTGAGAATGGAGGCGGAGCCAAACGGAGCCGCCGATACTGGACCGATCTGCCGGGTATCGTTCGGCCGTTCCGGATGGCCCGGCAGGAAAGGCGCGAGATGCGCCTTCACGCCGATCGGGCCCATGCCCGGGCCGCCGCCGCCATGCGGTATGCAGAAGGTCTTGTGCAGATTGATATGGCCGACATCGGCACCGTAATCGGCGGGACGCGCAAGACCGACTTGAGCATTCAGATTGGCGCCATCCAAATAAACCTGGCCGCCGCACCCGTGTACAATATTACAAATCGCGCGAATGCCCGGCTCGAACACGCCGTGCGTTGAAGGATAGGTGATCATCAGCGCGGCAAAATTTTTTGCGTGCTGTTCCGCTTTTTTCTGAAGATCCGTCGCATCGACATTGCCCGCCGCATCGCAGCTCACCACCACCACATCCATTCCGGCCATGTGCGCGGAAGCGGGATTCGTGCCGTGCGCAGAGGAGGGGATAAGACAGACATTGCGGTGTCCTTCGCCCTTGCTGCGTTGATAGGCGCGGATCACCAGAAGGCCCGCATATTCACCCTGCGCGCCGGAATTGGGCTGCAGCGAGATCGCGTCAAAGCCGGTGATCGCCTGCAGCTTGACAACAAGGTCGCCGAGCATCTGCGCATAGCCTTGCGCCTGATCGGCGGGCGCGAAGGGGTGCAGCTGCGCAAACTCGGGCCAGCTCAACGGCAGCATCTCGGCGGCGGCGTTGAGCTTCATGGTGCACGAGCCGAGCGGGATCATGCTGCGATCGAGGGCGAGGTCGCGGTCGGCAAGCCGTCGCAGATAGCGCAGCATCTCGGTTTCCGAATGATGACTGCTGAATACGGCATGCGTCAGAAAGCTGCTTTCGCGACGCAACGAGGCGGGGATCGCATCGGCACGCCCTTGCGCCAGCTGTTCGTATGAAAACCGCGCGGCACTCTGGTTGTGGTCGGAGGATGCAAACGCATCCCAGACCGCTTCGATGATTGCGGGCGTGGTCGTCTCATCGCAGCTCATTGCGATCGTGGCGGGCACACTCGGCACGCGCCGCAGGTTGATGCCGTTACGTTCGGCGCGTGCGAGGACCGCTGCCTGCCGCTCTCCCACTTCGAGCGTCACGGTGTCGAAGAAATGTTTGTTGCAAACCCGCCAGCCCAGCCGCTCAAGGCCGGTGGCCAGGACCGCGCAGCTCCGGTGCACCGTGTGTGCGATGTGCGTGAGGCCCTGCGCGCCGTGGTAGACCGCATACATCGCAGCGATGATTGCGGGGAGCACCTCTGCGGTGCAAATATTCGAGGTCGCTTTCTCTCGCCGGATGTGCTGCTCGCGGGTTTGCAGCGCGAGGCGATAGGCAGCCCGGCCGCGCGCATCAATCGACACGCCGACGAGCCGGCCGGGCAAGGCGCGCTGATGGGCTGCCCGGCTTGCAATGAAGCCGGCATGCGGTCCGCCGTATCCCATGGGCAAACCGAACCGCTGGGTCGAACCGACGGCAATGTCGATGCCAAGCTCGCCCGGCGGCGTGAGCAGGGTCAGGGCAAGAGGATCGGCCGCCATGACTGCAACGGCGCCGGCAGCATGGAGTTCGGCAATGTTTTTCCGGAAGTCACGGATCTCCCCCAAAGACCCTGGATACTGAAAGAGAGCCCCAAACACGCGCGCAGGATCGAGATCGCCCGCCGCATCGCCGACAAGGATTTCCCAGCCGAGGGGAGCGGCGCGCGTGTGCATCAGAGCGATGGTTTGCGGATGGCAGTCTCGGTCGACGAAGAATGCAGCCGCGGACGAGCGCGAAATGCGCCGCGCCATGGCCATGCCTTCGGCACCCGCGGTTGCCTCATCGAGCAGCGATGCGTTGGCGATCTCGAGTCCCGTGAGGTCGGCGATCATGGTCTGAAAATTGATGAGCGCCTCGAGGCGGCCCTGACTGATTTCAGATTGATAGGGTGTATAGGCCGTATACCAGGCGGGGTTCTCCAGCACATTGCGCTCGATCACCGGGGGAAGAAACGTGCCGTAATAGCCCTGCCCGATCATCGAGGTGAGCACGCGGTTCTTGGCTGCGGTTGCGCGCACTTTCTGCAAGGCCTCGGCCTCGGAAAGCGCAGGGCCCAGCTCAAGCGGCCGCTTTTGGCGAATGCTCTCCGGAATGGTTTCTGCGATCAGCGCCTCCATGCTGGAAGCGGCGACCGTCTCCAGCATCGCCGGCAGATCGTCGGCACGGATACCGACATGGCGGCTCGCAAAAGTGCCCTCGGCAAGCTTTTTCGATATCAACCGATCAGCTCCTTGTATCCAGCCTCGTCCATCATCGTCTCGAGCTCGGAAGCATTCGCGATCCTGATCTTGAAGAGCCAGCCCCGTCCCATCGGGTCGGAATTCACGAGGCCCGGCTCGCTCGCCAACTCCTCGTTTACGTCCGTGACTTCGCCGCTCACGGGCGCATACACGTCGGAGGCCGCCTTTACCGATTCCACCACGGCGACCTGCGCCCCCTTTTTTACCTCGGTTCCGCGTGCGGGCAGCTCGACATAGACGAGATCGCCGAGCTGCTCCTGCGCGTAAGGCGTAATGCCGACCGTCGCGGCACCGCTCTCGAGACGAAGCCATTCGTGATCTTTGGTGAATTTCAGAGGAGCGCTCATAATATCCTGCGTGTCAGCTGCGCTTGTAATGAGTGGGAACGAACGGAAGATCGGCCACGTCCACGGCAACCCGCCTGCCGCGCACTTCGGCGAACAGAATTTTGCCTGGCCTCGCCGCTGCGCTCTCAACGTAGGCCATCGCGACAGGCGCGTTGACGCTCGCGCCGAAGGTGCCGGAGGTCACGACACCGATGCAGTTCCCGGCGCTCGCATCGCCATAGAGCCGGGCACCGGCCCGGATGACGGTGCGATCCTGGGAGCGCAGGCCGATGCGCCGGCGCCCTGTCCCTTGCGCGAGCTGTTGCAGGATCACCTCTGCTCCGGGAAAGCCGCCGGCGCGCGCACCGCTGGCACGCCGCACTTTCGGAATCACCCATGCGAGTCCCGCCTCAACGGGAGTCGTCGTTGCATCGATGTCGGCGCCATAGAGGCACAAGCCGGCCTCGAGCCGCAGGCTATCGCGCGCACCAAGCCCGATCGGCGCAACCGCGGGGTGATCGAGGAGCATCCGCGCGAGGCGCTCGGCCGCAGCAGCCGGCACGCTGATCTCGAAACCGTCCTCTCCGGTGTAGCCGGACCGCGAGATGACGCAATCGAGTTCGCGAAGGCGAGCGGTCCGCACATCGAGGAAGTGCATGAAACCGATATCCGGAGCAAGCGCGCTCAACACTTCCTCGGCCAGGGGACCCTGCAGTGCGATGAACGCGCGATCGGCGAGCAGGTTGACACTGCAGCTGCCGGCCAACGCATCGCGAACGTGCTCGCAATCAGCCTCCTTCCGGCTGGCATTGACCACGAGCAGCCAGTGATCGCCGAGATTCGCGACCATCAGATCATCGAGAATGCCGCCGTTTTGGGTCGTCAAAAAACCATACCGCTGGTGGCCTTGCGGCAGTTGGAGGAGATCGACTGGAATCAGCCCTTCGAGCGCGCGGGCCACATCCGCTGGCCGCTCGCGCGGACGCACCGCAATCTGCCCCATGTGCGACACATCGAAGAGACCCGCAGCGGTTCGGGTGTGCAGGTGTTCCTTGAGAATGCCGCCGCGGAACTGGACCGGCATTTCGTAGCCGGCAAAAGGAGCAAAGCGCGCGCCGAGCTCGACGTGCAGCGCATGGAGCGGCGTGCGCTTGAGATCGGCAGTAGCGAGAGGCTCGGCGTGTAACGACATCGAGGCACCCAGCCGCGCGGTTTGCGAGTCGACCTGTGGTGCCCCCTCTGTCTATTTGCCTGAGAACGTTATCCCGTCGGCGGGCGCATGCGCCACTTTCCAGAGTCGTTCTCTACCGCGCGGTTCGTCTGCCTGAGAGTTTCCGGGGCGGTTGCTCCTTCGGCGCCGGCTTAGCCGATCTCTCCCGCAGCGGTAGTCATCCTGTGTCACTCGAGTCTCACTCGAACACGTCGTTCTAGTTTACCGCGCCAGCGCGCCAATGTCATGGGCTCACTGCGCTTTCGCCTGGCCCTGCTCGTCGCCGACCAGCAGGCCATCCTCGATGCGCACAATGCGATCGGCAAACGGCAGGATGCGCGGATCATGCGTGACCACGAACACCGCGCGAGTCTTCTCTTTTGCGATTCCGGCAAGCACGCTCATGATGGCCATTCCGTTCTCGCTGTCGAGCGCCGCCGTGGGCTCATCGGCGAGGACGACTGCGGGATCTCCGACGATGGCACGCGCGATCGCCACCCGCTGCTGCTCGCCGCCGCTCAGGTCGCGCGGAAAGGATTTCAGCTTGTGCGAAAGGCCGACCGCCGCGAGCGCCTCGCGCGCCTTGCTCAGTGCCGCCTGCGTGCGCTCGCCGCGCACATCGAGGGGAAGCCGCACATTCTCTTCCGCCATGAGCGTGGGAAAGAGGTGATAGGACTGGAAGATGAATCCGATATTCTCCCGCCGGAGTCGGGCGAGCTCTTCCGCGCCGGCGCCGGTGACCGTGCGGCCGCGGATCTTCACCGCGCCCTCGGTCGGAGAGAGCAGGCAACCGAGAATGGAGAGCAGCGTGGTCTTGCCGCTGCCGGACGGCCCCATGAGCAGGGTCAATTCCCCTCCCGCAAGCGCGATGGTCACGCCCTTGAGCGCCAGCACCCGGCCCGCGCCCTCGCCCAGCGCCTTGACCACGTGGGCCGCCTCGATAACGACGTTGTTTTTCATCGCGTATTTGTCCTCCGGCGGCCGAATCGCCGCCTCGGTCGCGCAATCCCATTGCGGGAACCATTTAGGAAGTTTGGCATTATGGGGCGCAGACGGCACGGGGACGCGTTGTATGCGTAAAGTACATCATTACCACAGCAAAGAAGACGATTACCGCCGGCACGCCGCGGATACGCTTGATCTAGCCCAGCGGGCCAGTTCAACGTCAGACAAGGCCCGCCTGCTCATGATGGCGGACGCCTGGCTCGACCTCGCGGAGCGAGCCCACAAGCTCGCGCGCCGGCAGGCGGCCAAAATCCTGCATCCGCTTTTGCGATCGAAGCGCGACTCCGAGGCCGAGGGCTCCGAGGCCGAATAGGTTAGCCGATAGGCCCGTCAGGCCGCGCTCGCCTGCACGTCCAGACTGATCCCGGCGCGCACGAGGCGGCCCGGCAGCGCGCCCGTATGCTCGCCGTGCTCGAAGATCGACGTTCCTGCTACGAGCGTCGCCTCATAGCCCTCTACGCGCTGCACAAAACGCCGGCCGTTTGCCGGCAGATCGTTTATCAGCTCCGGCGGATGCAGACGCAGCCCGTCGAAGTCGATGACATTGACGTCGGCGCGCAGGCCGGGCGCGAGCCGCCCACGATCGCAAAGGCCGAAGAAATCGGCGGTCTCGCTGGTCTGGCGCTTTATCAGATATTCGAGCGGCAGGCGCGGGCCGCGCGCCCGATCGCGTGCCCAATGCGCGAGCATATAGCTTGGCACGCCTGCATCGACAATGGAGGCGCAGTGCGCGCCGCCATCACTCAGACCGAGCAGCGTGCCGCTCGCAAGCAGCATCTCGCGTATCGGCTCGTGGTCTCCCACCGTGTAGTTCACCACGGGGAAGAACAAATACCGGTTGTCGGCCGCGGTCAGGTAATCATAAGCCACTTCGTCGGGTGTGCGTCCCTCGCGCTGCGCAATCGCGGCTGTGCTCATCTTCTCGGGCGGCTCGTAATCTGGCGGCTCGCCCATGACGAAGAACTTGTCCCAACGCGTGGTGATGAGTTGCCGGAATTGTGCCAGCCGGCTGACCTCATCCGCAGAAGGCTTTTCCGCAAGAATCCGGCGCCGCAGTTCAGGATCGCGCAGGCGCGCACGTTGCTCTGCAATGCTCAGGCCGTCGAGCTCGCGATAGCTCGGGCGCACCGAGAAGGGATTGAGCGCGGTGCCGATGCCCATCATCACGCCAATGGGTCGGCCGGCGATCTGCGCCGTGACGGGCAGCCGTTGCGCGCGGGCGGCATGCACCGCGCGGAGCAACCGGCGCCAGCGCTCCCCATCCTCGTATCGGTCGGTGAGCAAAAACCATACCGGCCGGCCGGTCTCTTTCGCGAGCCGCGTAATCCAGGCGATTTCCTCTTCTTCGTCGTCGAAATCGCTGTTCATCCCGAACGCGCCCGCCTGCACCGCACCGAGCGCCGAGCCGATGCCCATGAGCTCCTCGATCGCCGCGTAGCGCGAAGGGACCATCTCGCCGACAGGTGTCTTGTGCGAATCCGTGCGCGATGTCGTGAAGCCGAAGGCGCCGGCGCGGAGCGCCTCGATGGTGAGACGGCGCATTTCCGAGATGTCATCGGCGCTGGCGGCTTCGAGCCGGATCGCGCGGTCGCCCATGACGTAGACGCGCAGCGGGTGATGGGCGATCTGCGCGCCGATGTCGATGGCGCGCGGGCGGCGTTCGAGCGCATCCATGAATTGGGGGAACGTCTCCCATTCCCAGGTCAGACCATTGGTGAGAACGACGCCGGGAATCTCTTCAACGCCTTCCATGAGATCCATCAGCGCGGCGCGATGCTCTGCACGCACCGGCGCGAACCCGACCCCGCAGTTGCCGAAAATGACCGTCGTCACCCCGTGCCAGCACGAGGGCGCGAGCAGCGGATCCCAGATCGCCTGTCCGTCATAGTGCGTGTGCACGTCGACCCATCCGGGGGTCACGAGGAGCCCGCTCGCGTTGATCTCGCGGCGCGCGGGCGCGTGCCTGCCCCCGACCTCAACTATACGTCCGCCGGAAATGCTCACGTCGCCGGTGAACCCAGGGCTGCCGGTCCCGTCAATGATAGTGCCGCCGCGGATGACAACGTCATGCATGGAGCGTCTCCAGGTACGTGAGTCGATGATGCACCTGCGATTGAACCGATGCAAATACGCACGGCAGCAACTGATGCGCTAGCAGGCATGCCTGCCAGTGGTGCAGCGCATGGTGCGCGGCTATGATCGCGATCCTTTTGGAGGAGCGTCATGGAGGATGAGATCCTGGCGGAGCGCATCGCTGCGCTCGCGGCGGCAGCCCGCATCCCGCTCGAGGAAGGCAGCGCGAGGCGCATCGCCAATGCGGTGCGTGGCACGTTGGCCCGACTTCATACTGGCGAGTTCGAGCTGCCGCTCGAAGTGGAGCCGTCGACTTTCGTCGTGGCGCAGCAGACGGAGGCGGACGCGTGAAAGATCCCGCCGAGCTGACCCTGAGCGAGGTGGCAAGCGCGATAAGACGCGTGAAGCTCTCCTCAGTCGAGCTCACGCGCTGGGCGATCGAGCGCATCACGCAGTGGAAGGCGCTCAATGCCTTCGTGCGACTCGAGCCCGAGGAGGCGCTCGCCGCGGCGAAGTCGGCGGACCGCACAATGAAGCGGCGCGGACCGACGGGTCCCCTGCATGGCGTGCCGCTCGCGCACAAGGATATGTACTACTACGCCGGCAAGCCCGCAGAATGCGGGAGCAAAATACGCGAAGGCTGGATTGCCCCGACCACGTCCACGGTGATTACCCGGCTGCAGCAAGCCGGCTCGTTTCGGCTCGGCGCGTTGCACATGGCCGAATTCGCCTATGGCCCGACCGGGCACAATGCTCATCTCGGTCCCGCGCGCAATCCATGGGATCTGAGCCGCATCACCGGCGGCTCGTCGTCCGGCTCCGGAGCCGCCGTCGCCGCGCGCCTCGTGCATGCGGCGCTGGGCTCCGACACCGGCGGCTCCATTCGCCTGCCGGCGCATTTCTGCGGCATCACCGGCCTGAAAACGACGGCAGGCCGCGTAAGCCGCGCCAACGCGCTGCCGCTTTCCTTCAGTCTCGATACCGTCGGGCCGCTTGCGCAGACCGCCGAAGATTGCGGCCTGATCGCCTCCATCATTTCCGGACCCGATCCGCTGGACGCGACGACCGCAACGGCGCCGGCCTGGAACGCGAGGGCCGCGAAGCGCTCGCCAAAAGCGATGACCATCGGCGTGCCTGCGAACTTTTATCTCGATGACCTCGAGAAGGATGTTGCCGCAGCCTTCGAAGATGCGCTCGGCACGTTCCGGCGCGTGGGTGCGAAGGTCGTGCAAGTGAAACTGCCGGATCAGACCCTGCTCAGCGCCGCGGCACTTGTCGTGCTGCAGGCCGAGGCGACGAGCTTCCATGCGCCCTGGCTGCGCACGCGGGGCGAGCAATACGGTCCACAGATCCGCAACCGCCTGGAGAACGGAATCGCGTACAGCGCGTTGGATTATCTTAAGGCCTTGCGCTGGCGCGGGCCTGCGCTCGCCGCGCACATGGATGCTATCGGCAGCGCCGATATCATCCTCGCACCTGTCGCGCGCGCGTCCGCTCCCACGATCGAAAGCACCGATTTCGGCGGTGCGGCCGATGCGGAGCGCGCCATTCAGGCCCTCACGCGATTAATGCGGCCGGTGAATTATCTCGGGCTGCCCGCACTGGTGGTGCCGGCAGGACAGTCGGCCCAGCAGCTGCCCATAGGCCTGCAGCTCATCGGGCGGCCCTTCGGCGATGAGACCGTGGTCGCGCTCGGCGCCGCATTTCAGAAAGCGACGGATCATCACCACAGGATGCCGCAGCTCACATGAATCTGTCGATCAGCGGCGAGCGGCTGTGGGATAGCCTGATGTTCGCCGCCACGTTCGGCGGCACCTCCAAGGGGGGCGTCTGCCGGCTCACGCTCACGGAAACCGATCGTGACGCGCGCAACTGGTTGCAAGAACAAACCGCTGCTCTTGGCTGCGAAACGGGCGTCGACGATATGGGTGTGATGTACGCACGGCGCGGCGGCAAGCGTAACGACGTGCCGCCCATTGCGATCGGCAGCCATCTCGACAGCCAGCCGACCGGCGGAAAATTTGATGGCGCCCTCGGGGTGCTCGCTGCGCTCGAAGTTCTGCGCACCCTGCATGCGGCGAATTACGTGACCTTCGCGCCCGTCGAGCTCGTGAACTGGACGAACGAGGAGGGATCGCGCTTTGCGCCCGCGCTCACCGCTTCCGGAGTCTTTGCCGGTGTGTTCGAGCGCGACTGGGCGCACGCGCGCGAAGACCGCAGTGGCATCCGCTTCGGCGAGGCTTTGGAGAAAATCGGCTACCGGGGCAGCGAGCGGTGCGGCACGCGCAAGTTCTCCGCGCATTTCGAGCTCCACATCGAGCAGGGTCCGCTGCTCGAGCGCGAGGACAAGGACATCGGCGTCGTCACCGGCGTGCAGGGCACCCGCTGGTTCGAGTGCACCATGACGGGAGCGGAAGCCCATACCGGCTCGACGCCCATGCAGGGCCGCAAGAATGCGCTCATCGGCGCCGCGCGCGTGATCGAGGCCGTCGACGCCATCGCGCACGCCGACCCGCCCCTCGCGGTTGCAACCGTCGGGCTACTCGAAGTGAGGCCCAATTCGCGCAACGTCATTCCGGGCGAGACGTTCTTCACCATCGACATGCGCCATCCGCGATCGGATGTGCTCGATGCCATGGAGCAGAAGCTCCGCGCTGCGGTTGCCGAGAGCGCAAGCTCGCTCGGCCTCGCCGCTGCGCTCACCAAGATATGGGAGCAGCCGCCCGTAGAATTTGATGCGAGCTGCATAGCCTGCGTGCGGCGCGCGGTCTCAAGCTGCGGCTATTCCGCACGCGAGATGGTCTCCGGCGCGCAGCACGATTCGGCCTATGTGGCGCGCGTTGCGCCGACGTCCATGATCTTCGTCCCTTGCCGCGAGGGGATCAGCCACAACGAGGCGGAGTTCAGCTCTCAGGAGCAGTGCGCCCGCGGCGCGCAGGTCCTCCTGCACGCGGTGCTGGAGTTCGATCATCTGCTGGCGCAGCGGCATGGGGGCGCCTAGCGCCACTCGCCATGTCATGCCCGGCGGATGCGGGCATTCAGTAACGAATCCTGGCGTGATTACTGGATCGCCGCCTGCGCGCGCGACGACATGGACGGGCTCGCATTTCATGCGCTGTGGGTTACTTGCGTGGAGCGCATGCACGCACGGATGAGCTCTGCTAGCGTCGCGCCGCCATGGATGCTCCCCAGCCGCTGAGCTCGAGCCATCGCGAACCCGCCGCGCCCACCGACTCCGCTGCGCGGGCGACGCCGGTGATGGAACAATATCTCGACCTCAAATCCGCGCATCCGGATTGCCTCCTGTTCTATCGGATGGGCGATTTCTACGAGCTGTTCTTCGAGGACGCGGAGATTGCCGCCCGCGCGCTCGGCATCGTGCTCACCAAGCGCGGCAAGCATCTCGGCCGCGATATTCCCATGTGCGGCGTCCCGGTGCATCGCGCCGATGAATATCTCCAGCGTCTGATCCTGCTCGGCCATCGCGTCGCGGTGTGCGAACAGCTCGAAGACCCGGCGGAAGCGCGTCGGCGCGGAAGCAAGAGCGTGGTGCGGCGCGACGTGGTCCGCCTCGTCACCCCGGGAACCCTGACGGAAGACACGCTTCTCGATCCGCGCCGGAACAACTATCTCGTGGCGCTTGCCTGCGCCCGCGCATCTGCATCGCAAGACAGCCGCTTTGCCATTGCCGCGATCGACATCTCGACCGGCGAATTCCGCGTGCTCGAATGCGAGCGCGCGCAGCTTGCTGCCGAGATCGCGCGTATCGAGCCACGCGAGATCATCGTCTCCGACGCGCTGTTCGGCGACCCTGCGACAGCTCCCTATCTGCGCACGCTGCCGGCGGTGACGCCGCTGCCCCGCGACCTTTTTGACGGAACGAGCGCCGAGCGGCGCCTCGTCGAATATTTCGGCCTCTCGACGACGCAGAGCTTCGGCGCGCTCGCGCGGCTCGAGCTCACCGCGGCGGCGGCCGCAGTGAGCTATGTCGAGCGCACGCAGCGCGGAGAACGCCCTGCCCTGTCGCCGCCGCAGCGCGAGCTCAATGGTGCGGCGCTGCTCATCGATGCGGCAACGCGCAGCAATCTCGAGCTCGTGCGCACGCTTGGCGGCGAGCGGCGCGGCTCGCTCCTGGACACGATCGATCGCACCGTGACTGCCGCCGGCGCGCGGCTCCTTGCGCACCGCCTGACCACGCCGCTCACCGATCCAGAGGCGATCGCCTCCCGTCACGACGCGGTCGCGTTCTTCGTGCGCGAGGAGCAGAAACGTGCCGACGTGCGGCGTGAGCTCAAGGCCGCACCCGATCTGGCGCGCGCTCTCTCGCGGCTGGTGGTCGGTCGCGGGGGGCCGCGCGACCTTGCCGCCATCCGCGACGGCATCGGCGCCGCTGCGGCCCTTGCCAGCGGCCTTCAAAACACTGCCGGTTTGCCAAAAGAGCTTGCAGATGCCGCAAAAAAGTTAGGTAACCCCGATCCGGAGCTCGCCGGCAATTTGGCCGCAGCGCTTGCGCCTGAGCTCCCGTACCTCAAACGCGATGGCGGCTTCGTGCGGGCAGGCTACGACGCGAGCCTCGACGAAGCTCGCGCTCTCCGCGACGCTTCGCGCCGGGTGATTGCTTCGCTGCAGGCGCGTTATGCGGAGGAGACCTCGCTGCGCGCACTCAAGATCAAGCACAACAACGTGCTCGGCTATTTTGTCGAGGTGAGCGCGCAAAATGGCGACAAACTGCTTGCCGCTCCTCTCAACGCAACGTTCATTCACCGACAGACGCTTGCCGGGCAGGTGCGCTTCACCACGACCCAGCTTGGTGAGCTGGAGGCAAAGATTGCGAGCGCCGGCGAGCGCGCCCTGGGCATCGAGCTCGCCACCTTCGACGAGCTCACCGCATTCGTCACTGCCGCGGCGCGTGCCATCACGGAGGCGGCGGAAGCGCTGGCGATTCTCGACGTCGAGAGCGCATTGGCCGAGCTCGCGATCGAGCGGCGCTACGTGCGCCCCGAAGTCGATACCTCGCTTGATTTTTTCATCGAGGGAGGCCGGCATGCGGTGGTCGAGCAGGCACTCGCAAGTGGCGCCTTCGTCGCCAACGATTGCGATCTCTCCCCTCCTCCCGATTTATCTGAGGGTGGCATTTGCCTCCTCACCGGCCCGAACATGGCGGGCAAATCGACCTATCTGCGCGCCAATGCACTCGTTGCCATACTCGCGCAGATGGGGAGCTTTGTGCCGGCGCGGCGCGCAAGGATCGGCGCGGTTGACCGGCTGTTTTCGCGAGTGGGCGCAGCCGACGACATCGCGCGCGGCCGCTCTACTTTCATGGTGGAGATGGTGGAGACCGCCGCCATTCTCAATCAGGCGGGGCCGCGGGCGCTCGTCATTCTCGATGAGATCGGCCGCGGCACTGCGACTTTCGACGGGCTATCGCTCGCCTGGGCCACGATCGAGCACCTGCACGAGAGAAACCGCTGTCGCGCGCTGTTCGCGACCCACTTTCATGAGCTCACAGCCCTTGCCGGCCGGTTGCCGCGCCTGTTCAACGCCACAGTGCGCGTCAAGGAATGGCAGAACGAGGTGATCTTCCTGCACGAGGTGGTGCCCGGAGCCGCCGACCGCAGCTACGGCATCCAGGTCGCGAAGCTCGCAGGCTTGCCTCCAGAGGTCATCGAGCGCGCCCAGGCGGTGCTCGCGATGCTCGAAGCGGAAGAACGCGCATCACCCGCAAGCCTTGCAGACCTCCCATTGTTTGCCGCAGCCCCAAATCCTGCAGCCCGCAATTCACATCCCGCTGATGCTGTACTGGCTGCGATTGCAGCGCTGCACCCCGACGAATTGTCTCCTCGCGAAGCACTCGAGGCGCTCTACACGCTCAAGGCAATCCTCGCGAAGAAATCGTAGGGTGGGTTGAGCGAAGCGAAACCCACCGCATGTCGTGCGCGTCAAAGATGATGGGTTTCGCTGCGCTCAACCCATCCTACCGAGCGACATTCAGCTTCACCTCGATGGGCGGGCCGCTCTTGAGCGTCTGGTAGACCACGCAATATCGCTCTGTGAGCTTGAGCAGCTGATCGAGCTTATCCTGGCCGGCATCCGTATCGACCTCGAAACGCAGCCCGATCTTCGCGAATCCGACAGGCGCATCCTTCGCCACGCCGAGCGTGCCGCGAAAATCGAGATCGCCTTCCGCAAACACACGACCGGAACGCAGCGGGATATCAAGCGCGGTGGCGACCGCCTTCAAGGTGACACCCGCACAGGCGACCAGCGCCTCGAGCAGCATGTCACCGGAACACAGTTCAAGGCCCGAGCCGCCGGTTGCCGGATGCAGGCCCGCCGCTGCGAGCGCCCGCCCGGTCTCCACCTTGCAGGCAATCGATGCGCTATCAAGCGCGCCTTTGGCCTTCAACGTGATGAACGCAGCCTGTGGATCGTTCTTGTATCGCTCCTTGAGCGGCGCCTGCATGGCGCGTAACGTGCTCGCATCCATTCTGTCCTCCAAAGATCCGATGTCAGATATCAGATGTCAGATGTCAGAGATCAGACTCTCCCTGCTTATCTGACATCCGACATCTGATATCTGTCACCACCACATCCCGCCGCCGGCTGCCGCCCGCGTCTCGGCGTCATCGGTGACGATCGTGCGTTCGAGCGAGCGATCGAGTGCCGAAAGCACGCGGCGCTTGGCGAAATCGAAGGCGGCCGATTGGCGGTCGCGCGGCCGTGGCAGATCGCATGTTATCTGCTCGTAGACGCGTCCGGGATGCGGCCGCAGCACCACGACGCGATCGGCAACCACGATGGCTTCTTCCACGTCGTGCGTCACCATCACCAGCGTGGGCTTCGCATCGGCCCACAAATCGAGCAAGTGGTCCTGCAGGTCGGCGCGGGTAAAGGCATCGAGCGCGGAGAACGGCTCGTCGAGCAGGAGCACCTCGGGACGCGGCACGAGCGCGCGCGCAATGGCGACGCGCTGCGCCTGCCCGCCGGAAAGCTCGCGCGGCCACACCTGTGCCTTGTCGCTGAGCGACACGCGCTCGAGTGCGGTTGCCACGCGCGCGCGGCGCTCTTCTTTCGGGCGATGCTCGAGACCGAAGCCCACGTTATCGGCCACACGCAGCCAGGGGAGAAGGCGAGGCTCCTGAAACACAATCCCGATCTCCTCGTGCGGCGCGGTAATAGCGTTCCCATCAAGGAGCACTCTGCCCTGGCTGGGCGGATCAAGGCCGCAGATCGCGCGCAACATGGTGGACTTGCCGCTGCCCGATCCGCCGATGACAACCATGATCTCGCCCGGCTGCACTTCAAGCGAGACGCCGTCGAGCGCGCGCACCCCGTTCGGATAGGTTTTGCCGACACGGTCGAGGACCAGCATCTCGTCCCTCAACTGCGCACGAAGCGGTCTTCCCAGCCCAGGAATGGCGTTGCGACGAGCGCAATCAGCCAGTCCGTCGCTTTGCCCAGGATCGCGAACGCAACGATGGCGGCGACGATCTCCGCGGGTTTTCCGAGCTGCTGTCCGTCGATGAGGAGGTACCCGAGCCCTTCGGACGCGCCCATGAATTCCGCCGCAATCACGAACATCCAGCCAAGCCCGAGACCGGCACGCAGGGACACCACGTACGCCGGAAGCACGGCGGGAAGCAGAATGCGCCGGACCATTGCCTGGCCGGAGAGGCGAAACACGCGCCCCACTTCAACGATCTTGCGGTCGACGGAAAGGATCGCCCCCAGCACGCCCAGGTAGACCGGAAAGAACACACCTACGGCAATCAGCGCCACTTTCGACGTTTCGAATATTCCAAGCCAGAGAATGAACAAAGGGATCCAGGCGATCGAAGGCACAGCGCGCAGGCCTTGCAACGTAGGATCGACGAGACGGCGCGTGAGCGACGAGTATCCGGCGAGCGCGCCAAGGAGCGTGCCGGCCACCGTGCCGAGCCCGAATCCGACAATCACCCGCAGCAGCGTTGCGATGAGATGGCGATACAATTCGCCGCTGCGCGCAAGGCTCTCAAATTCCTGAAAGATGCGCGAGGGCGGCGGGACCAGCCGGCCGTCCGACAGCCCCGTCCAGACTGCAAGCTCCCACGCCACTGCAATCCCGACCGGCACGAGGAGCCCGAGCGCCGGGCGCATGATGCGCAGCCAAGGAGCAGCCTGCCTGCTCTGCTCAAGCGGGGCTTGTTCGACGCCCGCGGTCATGCCCGCAACAGACATAATCACGCCTCGGTTTGCAACAGCGCGTGTCACACCACTGGCCCGTCATTACGGCCGAGGCTGAAAGCCGAGGGCCGGAATCCATAACCCCTGGCCTGTGGGTATGGATTCCGGGCGCGCGGCTGTCGCCGCGCGCCGGAATGACCAGGAACGTGTGGTCAGTTGCTCGCCGTCACGTAGCGGTCGTCGATGAGAGCATCCAGCGTTTGCTGGATGTTCACATTCGCGGGAACTACGCCTGCTTTTTGCAACGCAAGGCCGGCCTGGAGAATGCTTTCCCGCTGCGGCGCGCCAATCTTGTTGTGGGTGAGCTCCGTGCGCTCCTTGAGCTGCTTGTCGACCACCGGACCATCGAGCTTGGTCACCGCGATGAATATCCGCTTGAGCTCGTCATAGTTCGCCAGCGCCTCCTTGCGCGCGTCCTCGTACACGGCGAGCACGCGCCGCGCGAGATCGGGATGATCCTTCAAAAATTCCTCACGCGCGTTCAAAATGCCCCAGGTGTTCGCATCCTTGTTACGATAGAAAAGGCGCGCGCCCTCCTCCACTTCCGCCTGTGCCATCATGGGATCGAGTCCCGCCCAGGCATCGACATCGCCGCGGATGAGCGCGGTCTTGCCATCGGGATGCTGCAGCAGGACCGGCGTTATATCGCGCTCGCTCAGACCAGCCGTCTGCAGCGCGCGCACCAGAAAGATGTGCGGATCCGTGCCGCGCGTGACCGCCACCCGCTTGCCTTTGAGATCGGCGATTTTGGTAATCGGCGTGTCCTTGCGCGTCACCAGCGCGGTCCATTCCGGCCGCGAATAGACGTAAATCGACTTGATCGGGTTGCCGTTGATTTTTGCGACCAGCGCAGCGGCGCCCGCGCTTGAGCCGAAATCGATCGAGCCCGCGTTGAGGAACTCGAGGGCCTTGTTCGAACCGAGCGTCTGTACCCAGACCACGCCGATGCCGTCCTTGCCGAATTCCTTCTCCAGCAGCTGCTTTTCCTTGAGCAGCATGGAGACTGGATTGTAGGTCGCCCAATCGATGCGGATTTCTTTCGGTTTGTCGGCGGCGAGGGCGCTCGTGCCGCATAACGCGGCGGCAAGCCATACGAAAGCGAATGCTCGGGAAAGAACTCTGACTGTGGTCACGAAAACCTCCATGCGTAAGGATGCCCGCGCAAAGAGAGCGCGCAACAACTGGTTGATGAAGGCGGGAAATTTCGGCCCGCCGTCAGCTTGGCGAGGGGCGGGCCCCGCGCTTTAGCTGCATTTGTTGAGCGCCCGCAAGCTGCTTGCTCAAATCGGCGCTATGCCGGGTGTTTAGGAAGCCGGACCAAGCTCGTCAACGACGAATTGATTCTGCTTGGGAACGCAGCAAGATAGCGGGATGGCTCGCGGAATACGGCCATGACAACGCCGCTCTCCGCGCTTATCTGAAACCGGCATGCTCACTCCGACCCCCGATCCCGCCCCCGCCCTGTTCGACCGTGCCGGAGTCGCGACCGACCTTTCAGCGCTCACGCAATCGCACGTCGGCAATGAGCGGGAGCTCAGATTGGCGATCTCGCGCCGGCTCAAGCAGGCGCTCATCGAGGGTCGCGCCGCGGCCGAGCGGCAGCTCATCAGGGATCGGCTCGGCCGGCGCTGCGCCGAGCGCCTGAGCGCAATGACCGACGAGATCATTCTGTTGCTGTTCGACATCGCCACCAGGCAGCTCTATCCGGCGCAAAATCCTTCCGAGGCCGAGCGCATGGCGATCGTCGCCACGGGCGGCTACGGCCGCCAGGTGCTCGCCGCCGGCTCCGACATCGATCTGCTGTTTCTCCTTCCGTACAAACAGACCGCCTGGGGCGAACAGGTCGCGGAAGCCATCCTCTATTGTCTGTGGGACATGGGTCTCAAGGTCGGCCATGCCACACGCTCGGTGTCCGACTGCATGCGCCAGGCAAGGACCGATATGACGGTGCGCACGGCGCTTCTCGAGGCGCGCTATCTGTTTGGCGACCGCAAGCTCTATGACGAGCTGCTTGGACGGTTCGACAAAGAAATCGTGCAGGGCACGGCGCCGGAATTCGTCGCCGCAAAACTTGCCGAACGCGAGGAGCGCCACCGCCGCGGCGGACAATCGCGCTACCTTGTCGAGCCGAACGTGAAAGAGGGCAAGGGCGGCCTGCGCGACCTGCATACGCTCTATTGGATAGCGAAATACGTCTACCGCATCCGCGATCGCACCCAGCTCATCGAGCTCGGGGTGTTCGAGCCGCGCGAATACAGCCGCTTCAAACGCTGTGGCGAGTTCTTATGGGCGGTACGCTCGCACCTGCATTTCATTGCCGGCCGGGCGGAAGAGCGCCTCTCCTTCGATGTGCAGCGGGAGATCGCGCTGCGTCTCGGCTACACGCAGCACCCGGGCATGCGCGATGTGGAACGCTTCATGAAGCATTATTTCCTCGTCGCCAAGGACGTTGGCGATCTCACCGCCGTGCTCTGCGCCAAGCTCGAGGACGCGCAAGCCAAACCGATGCCGGTGCTCAGCCGCATGATGGCCCGCCTGCGCCCGCGGCCACGCCGCGCTCTGGCCGAGAGCCCCGACTTTGTCGTCGACTACAATCGATTGACCGTTGCCGACAAAAACCTGTTCCAGCACGATCCGGTCAACCTCATCCGCATCTTCCATCTCGCGCAGAAATACAATCTGGTGCTGCATCCCGACGCGATGCATCTCGTCACCCGCTCGCTCAAGCTCGTCGACCAGAAGCTGCGCGAGGGCGCGGAAGCGAACCGCCTGTTTCTGGAGATCCTGACGGCGAAGAACGCCACCGAGATCATCCTGCGCCGGATGAACGAGCTCGGTGTGCTCGGGCGTTTCATACCGGCGTTCGGGCGTATCGTGGCAATGATGCAGTTCAACATGTATCACCACTACACCGTCGACGAGCATCTGGTGCGGTGCATCGGCGTGCTCACGGACATCGAGGAGGGCCGCAGCGAGGACACAAGATTCGCCAACGAGCTGATGCGCACGATTCAGCCGGGCCACCGCAAGCTGCTTTATCTCGCTCTGTTCCTGCACGATGTCGCCAAGGGCCGCGTTGAGGACCATTCCATCGCGGGCGCGCGGGTCGCCCGCAGTCTGGCTCCGCGCCTGGGCTTTACCGCAGCCGAGACCGAAACGGTCGCCTGGCTGATCGAGGTGCATCTGCTCATGTCGACGCTCGCGCAATCGCGCGATCTCTCCGACCGCGTTACCATCGAGAATTTCAGCGCAGTGATGCAGTCGGTCGAGCGCATGAAGCTGCTCGCCATTCTCACCTGCGCCGACATCAAGGCGGTCGGTCCGGGCGTCTGGAACAGCTGGAAGGCGCAGCTCATTCGCACGCTCTATTACGAGACCGAGCCGGTGCTGACCGGCGGGTTCTCCGAGGTCGATCGGGCGCGCCGCGTCGCGCTCGCGCAGGATGAGTTGCGCGCCGAGCTCTCGGACTGGAGCAAGGAGGAAATCGGCGCGTACATCGCCCTGCACTATCCGGCCTACTGGCTCAAGGTCGACGTTGCGCGAAAGGTCGCGCATGCCCGATTCCTGCACGCAGCGGCCAAAGAGGGGAAGGCGCTCGCCACCACCCTCGCCTTTCCGGCTGCGCGCGGCGTCACCGAGCTCACCGTGCTCGCGCCGGATCATCCATGGCTGCTCTCGACCATTGCGGGCGCCTGCGCCGCGGCCGGCGCCAACATCGTTGATGCTCAGATCTACACCACCACCGATGGGCGCGCGCTCGACACCATTGCGGTGACGCGGGAGTTCGAGCTCGACGAGGACGAGGCGCGCCGCGCCCGGCGCATCACCGCCACGATCGAGAAGGCGTTGCGCGGCGATGTGCGGCTACCGGAAGTGGTGGCCAAGCGCGCGGCCAGCAAAGGCGGCCAGCGTCCGTTTGTGCTCGAGCCCGAGGTGACGATCAACAACAACTGGTCGAGCCGCTATACCATGGTGGAGGTGACCGGGCTTGATCGGCTCGGCCTCCTGTTCGAGCTCACCGCGGCGCTCTCCAAGCTCAACCTCAACATTGCCTCGGCGCACGTGGCTACCTTCGGCGAACGCGTGGTCGACGTTTTCTATGTCACCGATTTGTTTGGCGCGAAGGTCACTTCCGCGACCCGGCAGGCGGCAATCAAGCGTGCCCTCATCTCGCTCTTTGCCGCCAAGCCCGGCGCCGAGCAGCGCCTCCAGCCCGCGACCGCGGCCGTAGCCGGGATGAGCGCAAGCGACGTCCGGGATTGAGCTTCCCGCATATCGCTTCGCTCATCGCGCTACAATTGTCGCGGTAACTCCGCCTTAAAGCCGCCTGCCTAGGCTCGGCCGACGGTTGGGCGGGTGGACGAGATGGGGGCAACAAAGAAAGGGCGCGCGCCTGAGGGCACGGGCGATGCGCCGACACCTGCGCGAACCGATCCGGCAACGGCGGGCAACCGAAAACGCAGGCGCAAGCCCCGCACTCGATCGGCGCTTAGCCGCCTCGTCTACGGGACGTTCGTGCTCGCGCTGTGGCTGGGGATCGCAGCCATGGCAACACTCGCGTTTGTGCTGTCAACGCTTCCGCCGATCCAATCGCTGGAAATTCCCAAGCGGCCTCCAACCATCGAGATCGTCGCGCTCGATGGCCGACCGCTCGCGAGCCGGGGGGAGATGAGCGGCACCGACGTGCCGCTCAGGGAGCTTCCCGCCTTCGTGCCCAAGGCATTCGTCGCCATCGAGGACCGTCGTTTCTTCAGCCATTTCGGCATCGATCCGGTCGGCCTCATGCGCGCGGCGTTTGCCAATGTCTTGCGGCGCGGCATCGCCCAGGGCGGATCGACGATTACCCAGCAGCTGGCAAAGAATCTGTTCCTCACCCACGAGCGCACGGTGTGGCGCAAGCTGCAGGAAGTCGTGCTGGCGCTTTGGCTCGAGCGCAAGTTCGGCAAGAAAGAGATACTCGAGCTCTACCTCAATCGCGTGTATTTCGGCGCGGGCGCCTACGGCATCGAGGCGGCGGCGCAACGCTATTTTGCCAAGAGCGCGCGCGAGCTGAAAGTTGCGGAAGCTGCGCTGCTCGCCGGTCTCGTGCGCTCGCCCTCACGGCTTGCGCCCACGCGCAATCCCTTCCGCGCCGAAAGCCGCGCGCAGATGGTACTCGCCAACATGAGTGAGCTTGGCTTGATCAGCGAAGCCGCGGCAAAGAATGCGCTCGTCGCGCCTGCGCGCGTCGTGGTGCGGCCGGGCGCCGCGTCCATCAACTATGTCGCCGACTGGATCATGGACGTGCTCGACGACCTCGTCGGACGCGTGGAGCAGGACCTCGTTGTGGAAACGTCCATTGATCCCGCGCTGCAGGGCGCCTGCGAGCAGGCGCTCGTCGACGAACTGACGACGAAAGGCGCGAAGTTCGAAGTCTCGCAAGGCGCGATCGTCGCCATGACCCCCGAGGGTGCTGTGCGCGCGCTCATCGGCGGCCGAAATTACTCCGAAAGCCAGTTTAACCGGGCCGTTGCGGCGCGGCGCCAGCCCGGCTCCGCATTCAAACCTTTCGTTTATCTCACGGCCGTCGAGCGCGGGCTCACTCCCGACACGGTGCGCGAGGACAAGCCGATTGCGGTGAAAGGCTGGAAGCCGGAAAACTATCACCACGAATATCACGGCCCGGTGACGCTGACGCAGGCGCTCGCGCTGTCCCTCAATACGGTTGCGGTGCGCCTTGTGCTGGAGTTCGGTCCCACTGCCGTGGCAAGGACCGCATACCGGCTCGGCATCGCCTCGAAGCTCGATGCCAATCCTTCGCTTGCGCTGGGCACCTCGGAAGTCTCGCTCCTCGAGCTCGTCTCTGCCTACGCGCCGTTTGCCAACGGCGGCAATGCGGTCGAGCCGCATGTGGTCGAGCGCGTGCGCACGCGCGGCGGCCAAATCCTGTTCACGCGCGCACCGCCTGCCTGGGGCAGCATCATTGAGCCGCGCTATGTGGGCATGATGAATGCGATGATGCGTGAAACGCTCACGATCGGCACCGCGCGAACGGCCCAGCTGCCGGGGTGGATGGCTGCCGGCAAGACCGGAACCAGCCAGGATTTCCGCGACGCCTGGTTCATCGGCTACACCGGCCGGCTTGTCACGGGCGTGTGGCTTGGCAATGACGACTCCTCCCCCATGCGCAAGACGACCGGAGGAAGCCTGCCGGTCGAGATCTGGAATCGGGTGATGAAGGTGGGCCATCGTGGCGTCGCGGTAGTCGGCTTGCCGGGGCTGAGTATGAGCGCTTCCTCCGCCGTGGCTTCAGCGGGGACAGCTTCTCCCTCCTCCGTTGCGGGCGGCCCGAGGCCGCAACCCATCGATCGCGGCGTTGACGGCTGGTTTCTGGAAAGGCTGTTCGGATCCAGGACTCGGTGACGTAGGATGGGTTAGGCGCGCAGCGCCGTAACCCATCAATTACCGCGTCGCCGTGCACCGGATGGGTTTCGCTTTCGCTCAACCCATCCTACAGACTGATATGGCCGCCAACCGCACCCCCACATTGGATCGCCTCGACGTGAAAATTCTCGCGGCGCTCCAGCGCAGCGGCCGTGCGACTTTTGCCGAACTCGGCGGGCGGGTGGGCCTCTCTCCCCGTGCCACCCTCGAGCGTGTTCGACGCCTGGAGGCCGCCGGCATCATCAACGGTTATCAGGCCGTGATCGAGCTTCGGCGCATTGCGCGCACCGTCACCGTGTTTGGCGAGATCTTTTTGGAGAAGCATGCCAACCGCGGCCGCTTCGAAAAGCGTCTGGCTTCGCTGGATGCAGTGACCGAATGCTGGGAAGTGAGTGGCGCAGTCGATTACGTCGCCCGTTTCGTGTGCGCCGATCTCGCCGCCTATGAAGAGCTCACCAGCGCGCTGATCGACGACGCGCAACTTGGCGTGGCGCGTATTGTGAGCCATGTGACCCTGCGCCCGGTTTGCCGCTTTGCGGGCTACCCTGAGTCCCTGCTGGCCGGGAAGCTCGATTAATCCCCGCATTCCCTCCGGGTAGGGGTTGGACCCCCGTTGACTGCTGCGCCGCAATAGCTATGCTGCGTTGCCGCATCGAAGGAGTGCAGTGCACAATTTCCGATGCGAGCGCGTGAGTACGCTGGCGTACGGCCCTTCATAATGTCGGCCACATCACGGAGCACCTTCGGCATGTCCATTCGCAGCCGGTTCTTCTCGTGGAGGCTGAACATGCACGGATTTGGCAGCGGCTCGTTTGATCCAAAGACGCTTGCGGCCCTTGAAGCGGCATTTGACGAGACCTGGCTGACGCTCAAGTTGAACGGCAATCGCAAGGTGCGCGCCGACGAGCTCGCGCGCTGCATTCTGCGTCTTGCCACTGAAGGCGAGCGCGATCCCGTTCGCTTGCAGGACCGCGCCCTCAGCGCGCTCGTGCCCGCCCTCGCGTGGCGCGATGCAAATCCCGGGCTTTTGTCGCTGTCGATGAGCGCGGGGCTCGCGGAGCCGGAGCAGGACGTTTTCCAACCCGCCCGTTAGCTGATCTGCAGCCCCGCTGCGCTGTCGCCATTTCCGCTGCATCTCACCCGATCGACCGCCGAATTGGTCGCGCACCCCGCGCGTTTCAACCGCGGGTGTCGTGCGGATCTCCTAAATGCAAGACGCGGTATCGCGGAGATGTGTCATGAACACGAGCAAGAGCATCGAGCTGGAGAACAGGGTCAGCGCACACAATTACGCGCCGCTGCCGGTCGTGCTCACGCGCGGCCGCGGCGCCCACGTCTGGGACACGGCCGGCCATCGCTACGTCGACATGATGAGCGCCTATTCGGCCGCGAGCCACGGCCACGCTCACCCGCGCATCCTTGCAGCACTCAATGCGCAGGCGCAGCGCATCGCGGTGCCTTCGCGCGCCTTCTACAACGAGCGTCTTGCACCGTTCCTTGCCGAGCTTTGCGCGCTTACCGGATCGGATGCAGCGCTGCCCATGAACACCGGCGCCGAGGCGGTCGAGACCGCGATCAAGGCAGCGCGCCGCTGGGGTTATCGGGTCAAGGGAATTGCAGCTGATCGAGCCGAGATTCTTGTTGCGGCTGGGAATTTCCACGGCCGCACCACGACAGTGATTTCATTCTCGAGCGAGCCCGACTACCGCGAGGGCTTCGGCCCGTTCACTCCCGGCTTTCGCGCGCTGACTTTCGGCGATGTCGCAGCGTTTGAGCGCGCGATCACGCCGAATACGGCGGCTATCCTGGTCGAGCCTGTTCAGGGCGAGGCAGGCATCATCGTGCCGCCTATGGGTTGGCTCGCCGGGCTGCGCCGCCTCTGCGAAGCGCACCGCGTGCTGCTGATTCTCGACGAAGTGCAGTCCGGGCTCGGCCGCACGGGCGCGTGGTTTGCCTACCAGCATGAAGCCATTCGTCCCGACGGTGTCATTCTCGGCAAGGCACTGGGCGGCGGCGTGCTCCCCGTCTCCGCTTTTGTCGCGCGACGCGAAGTCATGGATGTGTTCACGCCGGGATCGCACGGCTCGACGTTTGGGGGCAATCCGCTTGCGGCTGCGGTCGGACTCGAAGCCCTGCACGTCATTCGCGATGAAGGTCTGGTGGAGCGAAGCCGCAGCCTGGGCGAGCACATGCTTCGCCGCCTCTCGGCCTGCGCAAGCCCAATGCTCAAAGAGGTGCGCGGGCGTGGGCTCTGGGCCGGCGCAGAAATCGATGCGGAGCGCGCGAGCGCGCGCGAAGTGTGCGAGCGGCTTCTCGAAAAAGGCGTGCTCTCCAAGGAGACGCATCACACGGTTGTGCGCCTCGCCCCGCCACTGGTGATCGAGCGTGATACGCTCGACTGGGCACTCGACCGATTCGAGGAGGTGCTCGCCGACATCGACGGCGGGCGCCGGAAGGCGGCCTGAGGCGCCCGGATTGGGGGACCAACATGGAGCGTGTGATTCGACCTCGGTTCCTGATGTGCCGCCCGGAGCACTACACGGTCAGCTACGCCATCAATCCGTGGATGGATCCCGCGCGGTGGGCGCGGGATGCGCGCGCGCACAGGGCCGCCGTGCACGAGTGGGACGCGCTGTACCACAAATTGATCGAGCTCGGTGCGGCCGTTGAGCTCGTGCCCCCTGCACAGGGCGTGCCCGATCTCGTGTTCACCGCCAATGCGGCGGTCGTGCTCGACCGCCGCGCGCTGCTCGCAAGGTTTCGCCACGAGGAGCGCCGGCGCGAAGAGCCGCATTTCGAAGCCGCCTTTCGCGTGCTGCAGGCGCGCGGCGTGGTTGACGATGTACAAAAATTGCCCCCCGGAGTCGTGCTGGAAGGCGCAGGCGACTGCGTCTTTGACGCCGGGCGCGACCTGTTCTGGATGGGATATGGGCCGCGCTCGGATCTTGCTGCGGCCGGTCCTGTAGCGGAGATGTTCTCGCGCGAGATCGTCGCACTGGAGCTCGCCGATGCGCGCTTCTATCACATGGATACCGCGCTCTGTCCGCTGCCCGGGGGCGAGGTGATGTATCTCCCTGAGGCGTTCACCGCCGAGGGGCTGCGTGTCATTCGTGCCCGCGTCAAGCCAAACGATCGAATCGAGATCGGCATCGAAGACGGCGTTGAGCTCGCCGCCAATGCGGTCTGCGTCGGGCGCACCATCGTCATGTCAGCGGCGAGCGAGGCGCTGCGTGCTCGCCTGCGCCGACGCGGCTATGAGGTTGCCGTCATACCGCTCGGGTCTTTTCTCAGGAGCGGCGGCTCGGCCTTCTGCCTCACGCTGCAGCTCGACCGCAGCTCGGTTCAGGCGCTCGCAACGAGCCCGCGGCGGGCAGTCGCCTGACGATCATGCGGTCACGGCCGGGTCTGTCTCCATAGGCGCTACTAAGTTAACGGCGTTTCCCGGGCGCAGCGCAGCGTGAAGCTTGGCTTCACGGTGCGCTGCAGACCCGGGATCGTTCCAATTCGGAGTTTGGAACGGTCCCGGCCCAGCGGTGCACCGCCTCTGCAAGTGCTTCGCGCTGCACCGCAGCCGGGACATAGGAACATCGCTGACAATCCGCCGCCTTTCCTTTAAGCTCGCGCGCATGCGGGTGTGAAGCCGAGGCGCAGTTTGCGGCTTGCGAACAAGCGGCGGCACCCGGAGCGGAAACCAGAGGAGGAAACATCATGCGCAAGAGCATGATCACGCGCCGGCGTTTCTTGGCGACCGGGGCAACAAGCGCGCTTGTTGCAGCCCCGTTTGTGCGCGGAGCACATGCTGCGGGCAAGCTCAGCGTCGGTTTCTGGGATCACTGGGTCCCGGGAGCGAACACTGCGTCGAAGACGTTGTGCGAGGAATGGGCAGCGAGGGAGAAGGTCGATATCTCCATCGACTACATCACCTCCCAGGGGAACAAGAACGTTCTGACCATTGCCGCCGAGGCGCAGGCGCGCTCCGGACACGACATATTTGCCTTTCCGACCTGGCAGCCCGCCGACCACGCCACCCGTCTCGAGCCGGTCGATGAAATCATGACGGAGCTGATCAAGCTCAATGGCGCGGTCAATCCCACCTGCGAATATCTCGCCAAGTCCGGCGGCCACTGGGTTGGGGTGCCTGCCTGTGTCGGCACGCAAATCAAGGGGCCCTGCTCGCGTATCGATCTGATGAAGAAATATGCGGGTATCGACGTGGTCGCGATGTATCCCGCCGGCGCTCCCCCCAGGGCCGAAGCTTGGACTTTCGACGCTTTTCTCAAGGCGGCTCAGGATTGCCACAAGGCCGGCTTCCCCTTCGGCATCGGCCTTGGCACGACCGAGGACAATGTGGATACCGCTGGCGCCATCTTTCAGTCATTCGGCGCCGAGCTCGTCGATGCAAAAGGCAACATTGCGGTGAAGTCCGACGCCGTGCGCCAGGCGATGGAATATTACAAGAAGCTCACGCAGTTCCTGCCGCCGGACGCCCCTGCCTGGGATAATGCATCGAACAACAAATATCTGATCGCCGGCAAGGGCTCGCTCATCATGAACCCGCCGAGCGCGTGGGCGGTGGCGAAGCGTGACGCGCCGCAGGTCGCCGAGCAGCTGTGGACGCACGGCATGCCGGCGGGGCCCAAGGGCCGTTACGCGCCTTTCCTGCCCTATTTCTGGGGCATCTGGACTTTCAGCAAAAACAAATCGGCCGCGAAAAGTCTGCTGCTGCATCTGTCGCAGCCCTCGGCAGTCGAGAAGATGGTCCAGGCAAGCGGCGGCTATGATCTGCCCGCCTTCGAAAAACTAACGACGCTCAAGGTGTGGGCGGAGGAAGGCCCGCCCAAGGGCACCCTCTACCACTATCCGAATCCGTACAATCACCAGATACTTTCAGTCGCTGCGCAGCCGGCGCCACCGAAAATCGCGGTGCAGATCTATACCCAGGCCATCCAGACAAAAATGGTCGTTCGCTTCATGCAGGGCGAGCCGCTGGAGAAGACGCTCGCCTGGGCGGAGGCCGAGGTCGAAGGCTTCATGCGCACGTGAGCCTCCGCTCGCGGCGCGGCAGCGATGAACCGTAGCCGGAGGTGCAATCTCGGCGTGTTCCCCTCCCCCTTGTGGGGAGGGGTTAGGGGTGGGGGTTCGTTCAGAAACAGCTCAAGTCAAAAGAGCGCCCCCACCCCCAACCCCTCCCCACACTCGCAGCTACACTGCTCGCGGGGGAGGGGAGCCTAGAGAGGCCTGCGATGGCCGAGGCGGTGCTGCAGACGCGAGTGGGGCCTGCGCGGCCGCGCTCGGCCTTGCGCAGGGCGATGCAGCGCAAGTCGACAATCGCGTTCCTGATGACGCTGCCGCTGATCTTGCTGATCGCGCTCCTCGTTCTTTATCCGGCGTTCTATTCCGTTCACCTCGCCATGCTCAACAAATCAATGGAGCGGTTCGTCGGCTTCGGCAATTTTCTTTTCCTGTTCAAGCGCGAGACGTTCTGGATGGTGGTGCGGCAGTCCTGCCTGTTTGCGATCACCGCGGTCGTTTTCAAAGCGCTGATCGGCTTCATCGTTGCTCATTTCGTGCACAACATACCCGCAAGGGGGCAGCGCAAATGGCGTGGCATGCTACTGGTCCCCTGGGTCATTCCGCCGGCCATGAGCTGTCTCGCCTGGCTCTGGCTGTTCGATCCCTCCTACAGCGCGCTGAACTGGCTCCTGGAGCTGGTGGGTATCGAGCCCATCCCCTGGCTGGGCGATGCGGGCTGGGCGCGTTTCTCCGTCATCCTGGTGAACGTCTGGATCGGAGCGCCTTTCTTCATGATCATGTATCTCGCGGCACTCAAATCCGTGCCCGAGCAGCTCTATGAGGCGGCCGCGATCGACGGTGCCAACTGGTGGCAGCGCATGTGGTACGTGACCATCCCGATGATGCGCAACATCATGGCCATCACCGCACTGTTCTCGCTCATCGTCACGTTCGCCAATTTCGATATCGTGCGCATCCTTACCGCCGGCGGCCCCGTCGATCGCACGCACGTGTTCGCCACCTGGGCATTCTGGGTCGGCATCCAGGGGAGCGATATTCCGCTTGGCGCCAGCATCTCCCTGTTCATGGTGCCGATCCTCACGATCGCTGCCATTTTTATTTTGCGCGACATTCACCGCCGCGCGAGCGAGACAACCGCATGACCGCCGCTTCGCTGACCCGTTCGGTCGCTGCGGCGCGGCCGCGCAATTACGGCAGCATGAGCGCCGATCGGCGCTGGGCGCTGCACTGGTCCTATTTCTTTCTCACCGTTTTCGCGATCTTCTTTCTCACGCCGCCTCTCTACATGCTGATTACGTCGCTCAAATCGAGCGCCGAGATCTCGGCCGCGACCAGCCCCTGGTGGATCCATCATCCCACGCTCACAAATTACCGCGAGCTTCTTAGCTCCCCGCAATTTTTGGTTTTCTTCCGCAATTCGGCTGTCGTTTCGGTGATCGTGGTCGCGATCACCATGCTGATCAGCGTGCCGGCCGCCTTTGCTCTCTCGCGCATGCGGTTCTGGGGCTCGGTCGCGCTCGCCACCGGCGTGTTCCTGACCTATCTCATTCCCGAGACGCTCCTGTTCCTTCCCTTGTTCAAGATGTTCGCGCTGTTGAACGAATACACCGGCATCGAGCTGATCAATCACTGGTGGGTGTTGCTGGTTCTCTATCCCACACTGACGGTGCCGTTCTGCACCTGGATCATGATCGGTTATTTCGCCTCGATCCCGAAGGAGCTCGACGAGGCGGCGCTCATGGACGGCGCCAGTTACCGGCAGGTGCTCACCCGCGTGTTCATTCCGGTGGCGCTGCCCGGCCTGATCGCCGCGACGATCTTTGCGTTCACGGTTTCCTGGGCGCAGTTCCTCTATCCGCTCGCCTTCACCACATCGGCCGATCAACTGGTGCTGCCGGTCGGCATTATCACCTCTCTGGTCAAGGGCGACGTGTTCAACTGGGGTCAGATCATGACCGGGGCGCTCTTGGGTGCCGCCCCGCCGCTCGTTATTTATGCTTTCCTCATGGACTACTACATCGCCGGGCTCACCGCCGGCGCCACGAAAGGCTGAGTGTTCAACCATGGCCCATGTTTCCCTTCGCAAGGTGGTCAAGCGCTTCGATAACACGGAGGCGGTGCGCGGCGTCGACCTCGAGATTGCCGACAAGGAATTCGTGGTTCTGGTGGGCCCCTCCGGTTGCGGCAAGTCAACGACCTTGCGCATGATCGCAGGGCTCGAGGAGATAACTTCGGGCGACATCGCAGTCGACGGCGAGATCGTCAATGACGTGCCGCCCAAGGACCGCGACATGGCGATGGTGTTTCAGAACTATGCGCTCTACCCGCACATGACCGTCTACGAGAACATGTCCTTCGGACTGCGGCTGAAGCGCTATCCCAAGTCCGAGATCGCGCGCCGGGTGCAGGAAGCCGCGCGCATTCTCGACATTACGGAACTCCTCGACCGCAAGCCGCGGCAGCTCTCGGGCGGCCAGCGCCAGCGCGTTGCCATGGGGCGCGCCATTGTGCGCAACCCGAAGGTGTTTCTGTTCGACGAGCCCTTGTCCAACCTCGATGCCAAGCTGCGCGTGCAGATGCGCACCGAGATCAAGCGCGTGCACCAGAAGGTGCGCACGACGACCGTTTATGTCACGCACGACCAGGTGGAAGCGATGACGCTCGCCGATCGCGTCGTGGTGATGAACCGCGGGCTGATCGAGCAGATCGGCGCGCCGAACGAGCTCTACCATGCCCCGGTCACGCGCTTCGTCGCCGGATTCATCGGCTCGCCGGCGATGAATTTCGTTCCCTGCAGCCTCGAGGAGAGCGACAACGCGATTCGCGTCCGCCTGAGCGAGGAGATCGCGCTGCCGGTGCCGCCCGCGCGGCAGGCACGCTACAAGGCGCATGTCGGCCGCAACGGTCTGACGTTTGGCCTGCGGCCCGAGCACCTCACCGAAGCGAAGCCCAACGGCGACCGGCAGCCGGCCTATGTCGACGCCATGCTCGAAGTCACCGAGCCGCTCGGCATGGAGACGCTGGTGTTCTTCCGCATCGGCGGCATCGACGTGTGCGGACGCGTGAGTCCCGAGGCCGGCGCGCGCGAAGGAGAGCGCATGCGGCTTGCGGCGCGCATGGACAACATGCACCTCATCGAGGACGCCACCGGCCGCGTGCTTTAGCTGCTTCGCAGCAAGCTCCAGCCTTGCTTGCGCGCTCCCTCTCCCCGTTGTTGGGGAGAGGGTTGGGGTGAGGGGGTTACAAACATAGAAGAGAGACAGTAACCCCTCACCCTAACCCTCTCCCTATGGGAGAGGGAATGCGATTGTATTTGCCGCTAAGGCCGTGTCCATCCGCCAAATGAATCAACAGACTTGGCCAACCAGCATCGCCGTGGTCGGCGCGGGAGCGATCGGCTGCTATTTCGGCGGCATGCTCGCGCGCGCCGGAAAGCAGCTGAGCCTGATCGGCCGGCGCACCCACGTCGATGCGATCAATGCGAACGGACTTTTCTTCAAGGGCCTTGGCTTTGAGGAGGTCGTGCGCGTTCCCGCCAGCGTCGATCCTGCCGCAGTACGCGAGGCGCAGCTTGTTCTCTTCTGTGTGAAGAGTGGCGATACGGATGCGGCCGCCGCATCCATCGCCCCCTATGTGGCGCCCGACGCTATCCTGCTGAGCCTGCAGAATGGCGTCGACAATCTCGAGCGCATTCGCTCCCACCTGAAGAACGACGTGCTCGCGGGGGTCGTTTACACGGGCGTCGAGATGTCAGGGCCGGGGCGCCTGACGCACACGGGAGGCGGAAAGATCGTGCTTGGCCGTGGCGGGCCCACCAAAAAGATAGCGGCGATGTTCACAGATGCCGGAGTGACCACGAGCGTTTGCGAGGACATCGACGTGGAGCTGTGGTCGAAGCTGGTGCTCAATTGCGCCTACAACGCGCTTTCCGCAATCGGCCGCATCTATTACGGGCGCATGGTGGCGATCCCCGAAATACGCAGGCTCATGACTGACGCGGTCGAGGAAGTGGCTGCGGTCGCGGAGCGCAAGGGCATTCGCCTGCCGAACAACATGCTTGCCGCGACTTTTGAGCTCGCCGAGGTCATGCCGCGCACCACCTCGTCGACTGCGCAGGATATCGCGCGGGGCAGGCGCACCGAGATCGAGCACCTCAACGGCTATGTGGCGCGCGAAGGCGAAAGGCTCGGCATCCCCACGCCGGTGAACCGCACGCTCAACGCGCTGATCAAGCTCCTGGAGCGGAGTGCAACAGCGGAACGCCCGTAGCCCGGATGACCGTCAGCGACATGCGGGGACTATTGTCCCGCATATCGCTTCGCTCGTGCGGGCTACGATTTACGCGCGTTACCGCCGTTGAGGTTGACGCGCGCCGGGGCGAGTGCGCATCATGTTCATATGCAAGAAAGAACCGTTCCCGACAGCACGCCAAGGGATTTCACGACCGCAACGAGCGAGTTTCTCAACCTGCACGAGCTCGTCGCCAAGGCGCGGCAGAATCTCAATCAGAACGATTGGGATTACATCGTCGGCGGCTGCGAGTCCGAGACCACGCTGAGGCGCAATCGCCTCGCCCTCGATTCCATTGCCTTGCGGCCGCGCGTCTTGCGCGACGTGAGCGCGGTCGATGCCGCGGTGAGCGAGTTCGGGCGCAAGCTGCGCCTTCCGGTCGTGCTCGCACCGGTGGGCTCGCTCGAAAGCTTTCACGCGGCCGGTGCCGAATCGGTCGCGCGCGCGGCCGGCGAATTCGGCGTTGCGCATATGCTCAGCTCCGTGTGCGATCCCGGGCTTGAAGCGCTTGCAAAGGCGGTGCCTTCCGCCTTGCGGCTCTATCAGCTTTACGTGCGCGGCGATGCGGGCTGGGTGGACGATCACGTGGAACGCGCGATCGCCCACGGCTATGCGGGGTTCTGCCTCACGGTCGACACCGCCCATTACAGCCGGCGCGAGCGCGACATCGCCAAGCGGTTCGTCACCGCCGGCCGACGCCGCGTGCAAGGCCGCGCCTTCCAGGCTGCGCTCGACTGGCAAACCGTCAAGCGCATCAAGCAGCGCTTCCGCATTCCGCTCGCGCTCAAAGGCATCGCCACCGCCGAGGACGCGCGTATCGCGCTCGATCACGACGTTGAATGGATCTACGTGTCCAATCACGGCGGGCGCCAGCTCGATCATGGACGCGGCGCCATGGAGGTGCTGCCCGAAATCGCCGAGGCGGCGGGCGGACGCGCCCGCATCATCATCGATGGATCATTCTGCCGCGGAACGGACATCATCAAGGCGATCGCAGCAGGCGCCCACCTCGTCGGGCTCGGAAGGATGCAATGCTTCGCGCTTGCCGCCGGCGGCGTTGCCGGCGTGGTGCGCATGCTCGAGCTTCTGGAAGATGAAGTGCAGCGCTGTTTCGGACTCCTCGGCATTACGCGTTTTGCCGAGCTCGATCGCTCATGCCTCGCCCCCGCTGCGCCCGCGAACCCGCCGCACGTGCTCAGCGCTTTCCCGCTGCTGAAAATCGACGATTACAGATATTGAGATGCCGTAGGGTGGGCAAAGGCGTGCTCTTGCACGCCGTGCCCACGCGCTTACGTCATTTAGGGCGATCGCGGCTCCGCGTGGGCACGGCGCGTATCTTAGATCAGATAGATACTCATAGGCGCGTGCAAGGAAAGATTTGTCGGCGCCGTGCCGCGTAGGATCTGATCAACATAGCCCGCCAGGGAGCGATGTGTTTCAAGCACCGCGCGGCTTTTTCTTTTCTGCCGCATCGGCCAGCTGATCGTAAGTCCGGGCGAGCGTTAGCCTCGTATCCCTGGGGCGCCGGGGTTTCTCCTTCAGCGCCTCCGTTCACGCCTGCTTCGCAACTATCGCCAGTACTCAGCGTCAGTGAGCTGCGTCATCTCCAGCCGTTCCCTGAGCGCCCCTATGAGCTCTAAGGGCGTGCTGCTCACGAAGAATGAGTAGTATTCGCGAACGAGCGCATCGAGTGCGCACCACGTCGGCCTGGCCATACGCGGCAAATCCGCCTGGTGCCGCTGGTTCCACGCTATGGCAGCGGGCCGGATATCCCTACTTTTCGTTTTTTTGGCGGCCTTCTAAAGCCGCTCTTACAGCAAAAGCGCGCGTCGGAGGGCCGCTCTTTTTCCCCTGCTCGCCTCACCCACCTTACTCCAACTCGAAGTCAAACCGCGCTTCGCCTTGTCGAGACTAGGCAGTCGGCCGTTTGTAGTAAGTCCTCATAAATGCGTCCGATCACCTGATCGTGCTCGATCACGAGATAGTCGGCGCGATTAGCATCAGCGGGATAGGCAAGCCCGGTGCGGCGCAGCCAGAGAGTTTATAAGTTGCCTTTTAGCCGATCGCCCCCAACAACAAGCAAGCCGCCTCCCCAGACCGGAGCTGCTTCGCGGAGCAGTCCAAATGCTGTTGGATAGCGCCTTGATCCCCTCATAAACATTTGTAAAGACTTCACAGGCCTGCCAGAAAAAAGGCGTGCGCCCCCGAGAGCCAAGTGGTCAGCCCGACAACTACGATGACGGATGCAGCGATCGCGGCGTGTCGAATGCGTCGCTTAAATAACTTGTTCGCGGCCGCCAGTTCTTTAAGGTCCTTATGCTGGGTGATCACGATGCCGTTCAGCCTCTCTCGTTCATAGCGGAGCTCGGCATGACTGGTTTCGAGTGCCAGCCGTGCGGTTTCTTCATTCCTTAATTGGCCTTTTGCCTGCTCCAATTCCGACCTGACCCGTTGCAGCTCCTCCTGAGCCGACCGTAGCTCGGCTTGGCTCGCTTCGTGTTCTGACTGGGTACGGGCAAACGCGAGGTTCGTGTCATCTCGCTGTCGTTCCGCTTGCAGACGCGCCTCCTGGGCTTCACCCAAGGCCTTTTTAATCTCGCTGAACTCCTTTTGCCCAGATTCGGCACTCGTTTTGAGTTTGCTCAGCTTGTCCTTCTGAGCACTGCTGAATTGCTCGAGCAGAGCCGCCATAGAGGCAAGCTGAACACCGCTACTTTCGATAAACTCGCTGATCTCCTGTACGATCGCCGTCGGGAAAGCAGTCGTGCGAATTGATGCGGTCGTCATGTTCAACTCTCCTAGGCCGTTTGAACCACGCTTCGCAGTCGCAGCCCTGCTAGAGAAACAGAGCCTGCTCGGCGAAGCAGCATTCGGGCAGACTGCAGGCCACGGGTAACCACTTTGTTAATGTCGACGCCTCCAGACCGAGCGCTTGGCCGGCAATTGCATGTTCCACAAGATCGAAATCTGAGGTTGGACGGACCGGCCGCGCTGCGAGCCGCAGAGAAACTGAGTTCAGAGCGGAGGCGCAAGTGGGGCGCCGCGCAGACTGCGCTTAATTCCGCAAAAACGCCGGAGCAGAGGAGCGGGCCAAGGATGCTGTTGTGAAGCATCAGCTAATTAAAGCCAAGTGTTTGAGATAAGAACAATTTTGACTAGCGAAGGCCCCCAGCAACTCCAGTCATGTCGCTCCTTGGCCGCTACGGATCACTGCCTACATAAATTATCAGTGTCGCGTCCCTACGCGACACGAAGGAGCCCCGGGAGCGTAGATTAACCGGGGCTCTGGCATTCAGGCAGCAGCCATAAGGAGGCACGCAAATCCTGCTCAATCTCTTATGAGGTCAGTCCTATGCGAGTAGTGTTCCTTGGCGGCTTGATCGTGGGAACGTCGGCGCTCGCCGAAGAAGATAAGTTTAGCCCGGACTCGATCGGCGGCGCGATCGATGCAAAGACTAAAAACGGCCCTAACCCTGGGCTTGGCCGACCGAAACATCCCGGTTGGCTCTAAAGGCGCGTTTTGCGGTGTTTCATTGCTTTAGATGGCCGGTCCGGGGCTCCGAAATGGCTAGGTGGTGCTGGCCCAGATTGAACGCGGTCGAGCGCAAGCACCGCAACAGCATGGCGCGTGCAGCTCGGTCGATCGGCGCATCCGAGTGAGGCGGGATGGTCGCGTTTGGATATGGCGCCTAGGCCGATAAGCTAGGCCTGCTGTTACGCAAACAGTTTGCCGATAACCAACACAGTGGAGAACGCCGGAAAACATATGCGCCGAGAAGGATGAATATCCGTTCATCGCAACATAAGGCAACAGAGTGTATCAAAGGCCTCTGGCCAACGTGCGCAGAAAGTTGCCCGTTCCTCAGATTTGAATCATCAGCTGGCTTCCTAGAGGCATTCAGAGGTCTTCTATGGGAGCGCTTTCGACTGACAGGCGATTATCAGTTCATGCGTCGCGTCATGCGACAGTGTGCAAATTACAAATAATTTGAACAGTCGCTCTGTGACGCATTGGCCACTAACACTTTCTCTCATTTCCTGGTTTCAGGGTGATCAGCTCTTCCCGTCCATTTTCGCGGCTGAGGGCCTGGTGGCTGCGGCATTCCCCAGACCGGAGCTGCTCGTGGAGTAGTATCATGCTGTCGGAGGTTTGCATCCGACGCGCGAACGCTGTCGAGAGGCTGAAACCCCGTATGCTCCTCAGTCACCTGCCGGTGATATAAAAAGAGCCCCGGGCGCGGACAAGTGCATGGAGCACATCGCGGACCGCGGTTATGATCTCATAACATCTATGGTGCGACTGGATTCGTTCAAAAGCACAGCGTCGAATATCTGCTGAAGCACAAGGGGATCTTCGAGGTACCTATCCAGGGGTGAACATTTCCAAATTTTCAATCAAAGGCAGGCCTCACCCACTCTGTGTTGTTTCAATTTCTGCCGGCGATCATCGTGCCGTTGCGGTAGCGACTACTGCCTGTGGATTGCCTAGCGAGACCCACACGTTGGGGTTGGAGCGCGATTGACGTTTGATAAAGTGGTATCCTGTGTTCCACCAGAGCAGGATACGATCGTTCTGATTGTCGAGGATATAGTCACCCTTATCGGTAGTCACGGTCAGCACAGCATGACCTTCTCCTTTTTTATCGCGTACTATGGTGATGAGCAGCGACTCCCGCGGCCAGCCTAATTGGATCAGCAGCCGCCGCTTGAGTAGCACGTAATCTTCACAGTCTCCGTAGCCGTCATAGGGATAGGACCAGCGTTCCGCCACTCCCCAATGTTCAAAATCGGTCAGCGGTTTGATTGTCGCGTTGACTAGCATGTTGACACGGACCAAGTCGCTCCAGTGCCTCGGCGTAATAACAAACTCGCGCACTGTCACAAATATGCCGGCACACTCGTCCGGTTCGCGCGTACAAAAATCAATCCACCCAATCGGCGGTGCCGTCAGGTTCGTGACTGGAAGATGACTGAGTTGTTTGGGTTCGGCAGTGGCGGGAAAGGCACCCGCGGAGCATACCGTGAGTGCCGCAATCAATCCTGCGCCCAATCTGGCGCTAAAGACATTGAACATCACAGTTAGGCCCCCCCAAGCGCGACTGCGCTGCACGAACGCGCCGCCCAGTGATAAGGTTTCTCACTTTCCGCCGGGGCGCGCCAGCTCATAGTTAAAAAAGGGTAAATAAGATTGCTGCAATAAAACTGTCTGGTACCAGAGCGTTGCAAAGCGTATCGGCGCACAAAGCGAGCGGGCGTGCGAGTGCAGTGTGTGCCTTCAACGCGGCACAACTGTTAACGTTAACAAAAGGTATATGCCCAACTTCTGTCAGTTTGAGTATTTGTGGTCAGACACCGCCGGGGGCAAACGCGTTCCTACAAGAAAGACGTTTGGTGACGCTTTTTGGTGGACTACTCACACTTGGGGGCAACAGATAATGAAGCTCGTCCGAACGCTGTTTTGGATGGGGGTTGTCGTATGTAATTTGCCGAGCACTCCCAAAACCGCTCCGTCTGCCGCATCTCATGATGGTCAACAACTAGTAGCTAAACCAGCTAGTTCGCGTGACGCCGGGTACTCCTCTCAGGATACCCTGACACCACGGGACCGTGGGTTGCCGTGGCACGGATGGGCACGTAGTCCCCCTGCATCGAAGCGACCATCGTGAGTGCATCGGCGATTGCACCTCAGCTCACGGGGGGCAGGCCGCAGATTCTAGCGCTCTTGCTGATGCCAATTTTTGCCGGAGCTGATTTGACTCGTGGCCGTGGTGCCGGTTTCCGGTTCGAGCACGCAGGCCGGGCGGGCACCTCCACGCGCGAGGGTACGGGCAGCAGCATGGCCGTCAATCTCACCCCCATGAGATCCGTCGGGTGCACGTCGTTCTGAAAGGGCGGGGATTCTACACGGGCGAGCCGGACGGGAAGCTTGGACCGATGACCATGAAAGGAATCACTGAGTTCCAGCAAAAGGAGGGACTGCAGGCCAGCGGCCAACTCGATGCGCAGACCGTTTCGGCGCTTGGCATTTCAGGCGGCCAGGGCGGTCAGGGCTCCTCCGCGAGCACAACCCCCTCCTCGGCCCTCTCATGGGTCATCCACTCCCCAGACCAACCGAAGCACGGGAGCGGGAGGCAGCGCTGTCCCAGCAGGACTCGTCGAGATAAGCGACTCAGGATTTTCTCCTGAAAGTCGTTCGAAGCCCCGCATCGCGCGGGGCTTCGTCTTTCCTCAAAGACCCCAATTCAACACACCTGAAGCTTGAGAGTAATCGCCTGCGCGACGTTTTAGCTGGGTCCTATGTCGGCCTCTGAGCGCCCTGCCGTGAGTCATCGCTCAACAGAACACCTGCACGATCGACAGTCGTTGAGCGCAGTACCTCTGCCGTGGCTTTCTCTCGCTTCGGCGCTTCGTCGCGCTCACGTGAGACAGCTCGGATCGTGTTTTGTGGTCGGCCGCGGATGGATTGCGTAGACCGGGTCCGCGACGCTTTCCGGTTAGGGTCTTGCGGCGTCATTGGGTTTTCCGGGCCTGCTCTGGAGCGCCGCCTCATTGCCTAGCCATCGCTCGACAGAGCGCATCATAGCGCGTCAGCAGGCGGAAATCCCCGATCACTCGCGCACCATCCGGCTTCCTTATTGGCTGGATGCTCTACCACGCGTATGTTTTCAATAAGATCAGCCAAGCATGCGAGTTCCCCATCCTCCCCAACTTCAAGCTCTGGAAATTGCTGTTCGATAAGAACCATCAGTTCAACAACGTCTAGCCAATCCAGGCCGAGGTCGTCGGCAAAGTTGGAGGTCAGTGTGATATGCTCGACAGGAACTCCCCAGCGTTTCGACATCAACGGTTTTATGTTAATAAGCAGCTCTTGTTTATTCAAGGATGTTGGCAGCGCAGCTATCAGTTCGCTCATCGTGGCCCCCTCCGCAGTAATTAAGTCTGTCTGCAAGTTTTCTGTCGACTCTCGCGGCTGCATCCGCGATCGCAATCAGTCGAATCTGCATTTCAGCTGGATCGGCCTGTGCATAAATTCGACGAATTGCCTCGAATTCCTCCGCGTAGAGGTGCCGGTCAGCGCGGCATGCAAACTCAAACCAAATACTTTCGGCACAAGCAACATTATCCCGTAGAACAGCATCCTTTAGATGTTTGAGAAGCCCGGGGGTAGGCGTTCGGTCAAGAAGCGCGAAGAACCGCGTCCGCAACGCCGCGTCTGCTGCCATCTCTGCAGCAAAACGGGCACGCTGAGGACGTAACTGGAGCCCGATGCTCTGTTCGAGTAATTTCATGGCAGCGCTGCTGCGCTCATGCATGTTCTTTCGCACATCACGCGTCATTAGAGCGGTTCTGTCGCGAATGGCCCGTATTGCCTTGTGTAATGCTTCAGGAGAGAGATACCGGTGTAGGAGAGCTGTGAGGTCACTCTCTGCTTTACGCAGTGCAGCATCAATGCGGCCTTCGTCCGCCTTTTGCTCGCTTTCGAGTTGAACCAGTCTCTTGACCAGACTCGAAACGTCTATCGCGCGTGCGGCCTTCCGTGATCCGGCTTTGCGTGAACTGATCTCCTGTTGTAGGTCCAAACCGGAAGGGTCGCTTACGCCAACCCGCAACCCCGTTTGGAGATGATCACCACTCAATAACACTGGCACGCTCCCGTGTCGCTGGCGCACACCAGATCACCGGATTCCGGTTCGAAGTGGGGCGAAGTTCAAAAAAGAGAAAGGTGTTGCGGAAATCTCACAGGTGCATGGCCTCTGGGTAGTCCTTGCAATTCAGTCGCGCACGGGGCTGTTCCAATTTCGTTCCTTTTGGGAATGAAGCCGGGCCGTGGAATTTTTCCTGGACTTGGCAGAGGGTGCGCAAGAAATGCGCAGTGCGTCTTCCGCTTCAGCGTCGCAACGAGTTGCCGTCTGGGACGCATCGGAAACCCAAAAACCCCAGCGCGGCGGCCCTGACTTGATGTTTGTCAATCCGCTATGCTGCCCCTCCCATGTCGGCACTTTCTGGAAAAACGTGAGCATATACCGGCGCTTCAACTGACGGCGGATCCGCACCTAGCCGGCAGCATCAACGCCATGCACCTGAAATACGGATTTTGCGATGTCGTAATCAATCGTCGTAACCGCTTGCATGGATAGCTCCTCCGAACCGTGGGAGCTCCAGCAGCTGCTAAATCCACGGGCACTCGCGTGCCCGTGGACGAACCGTCCGCAGCATCGAAAGCTGCCGTGAGCAGATGCAGCATCGAGTATGCCTATGTCGAAGTTCGACTTATTCGATCACCTCGCGCGCGGTAGCCTGGATGGAAGAGCTGCCCCGGGTGAGTCGAGCAGCTGAGTTCAGGCCGCTCAAATTCTATTTAAGGCCGGTTACTCGTCTGAATCTATGCTCCAAAGACGAACCGAGCCCCGACCGCAGAATGGATCACTTTGTCGGGCAATTCGGCCCGTACGAGATCGTAAAACCTTTCCCCTGCACAATGACCCGGTATCAAATAATCAGGATTGATTTCCTGGAAAGCTGCGATGACCTGCCGAATGTACTCGTCTGTCAATGGCGGCACGATGTGGAAACCGCCGATGATCGCATGAATCTTCTGGATGCCGGAAGCCGCTTGTGCCTGCCTGATTGTATTGATGACACCACGGTGACTGCAGGATGTGAGCACGACAAGTCCCTTGCCTCTGACGACGAAGTTAGTTCCGATTTCATGCTCAAAATCATCGGGAACGAAACTACCGGTATTTTTTGCCGCCGAAACCTGCTCCGGGAAACATCCGAAACCGCCGACAATTCCGACCTTCTCCCGGCTCGGCCGGAGCGGCCTCTCGAAACCGGTCTGCGCGATTTTCCCAGTGGTAAATGCATGATCAGCAACGAGGGCCGGCCCTTCGGCCATCATTAGCGTGAGATTCGCGTCTATGATCGCCTTGCGGTCGAGCGCGCCATACTGGCCTGCATCGGTTTCGCGCATGCAAAAACAGTCCTCTCCACCAACGAACAAAGGCAAACCATTCTTGAGCTTACCCTTATTCGCTGACAGAAACCCGACCAGCCCGCCGAAATGATCGTAGTGCCCGTGGCTCAGCACCAGTGCATCGAAGCTGGCAGGATCGATATTGAGGACCGACAAATTGTTGAGTAACGTTTGCGATTGATAACCAAAGTCGATTAGGATATTGCGCACTTCACTGCCATGTCTGGACTCTGCATGCATCGAGAGCCCCCACTCCGCCATCAGTTCAGCTCTCGGAGGGGCGTCTTTGCTCAAATAGCCGCCGGGTTTTCGTTCAATAATCAGTCCATCCCGCTTCTCGGTCGGGATGAATTTGATGATCTGATTATCCGTTACAATTCGTACCGCAAGGCTATCGACCTCCGGTGGTTTTGAAGTTAACGTTTGTGCCTGTGCAGTTCGTGAACTAGCGGCCAAGGTGCCGACCAGCGCGGTCACGAAGCCTGCCCCACCGGCGCACAGCAAGCTCCGTCTTGAGATCGATGAGGCAATCGAATTGCAAGTGCACATCCCGAATAGCATGGCGCAATCTCCCAATTCGGTAGAACGCGATTCTAGGGGTCCGGTCTGGCAGGTTGGAAGAGGACGGGTTGACGCACAGCCTAGCTAGTAGAAAATTGCGCAATGTTCCCGAGCTGAGTCATCAACGACGTTATCAGCGCGCTCGCGTTAGGTCCGCTTCAGCATGGATCACTCGACATCGCTGCTGCGCGGTGCACAAAATCCGGCGGCAATATGGGATGGCGTAGTTGCCAAACCATGCGCGTAGCTACGACTAGCGAATTGACAAGTGAAAACCCGTTCACCGAGCTAGCATAAGTGGGTGGCAGCCTGATCCGGCCAAAGCTACCATGATGGAATGGCACTGACGGGCCGCACCCGCCGACTATACTCTCGCGTAAGGAGGACCGCATGGCGAAAGCGCGAACCGTTTTCGTTACCGTGATCACTGCTGCTACAGTGGGTGCGATCGCGATCATTGCCGCTGTTGCACAGCAGGCTCTGTCGGGCGCGCAAAAGCTCATGTTGCTCCAAGCCTCCCGCCTACCGGGAAAGGTTCATATCCTACCGGCGACTTTGGAAACAACTCAGTGGGGCTGGTTTGATAACGCCGAATTGCCCCGGTTGACCGTCGATTCCGGGGACACAGTTGTATTTGAAACGATGTCGCATTCGCATGGACAATTGTGGCCGGGCCGCACGATCGATGAGCTAAAAAAGCTGCGCACTGACTGGCCCGGACGTGGCCCGATGACGATTACAGGGCCAGTGTTCGTCAACGGCGCTGAACCGGGTGATGTTTTGCAGATTAAGATCAACAAGATTGTTGCACGGCCATGGGGCGCGAATTTCAACGTGCCTGGTTTATTCGGGCAGTTTCCAAACGAATTTCCCGATGGCCAAGTAAAATATTTCTACCTCGATTGGGAACGCAAGGTGGCCGAGTTCGGCCCTGGTATTGAAATCCCGCTGCGACCATTTCCAGGTACTCTAGGCGTCGCGCGAGCGCAGCCGGGGCGCTACAACGCCGTCCCGCCCGGCCCGTTTGCCGGAAACCTAGATAACCGCGAACTCGTGGAAGGTACCACTCTGCACGTGCCGGTGTTCGTGCGTGGCGCATTGCTGTGGACTGGGGACTCGCACGCTGCCCAAGGCAACGGCGAGGTGAATCTCACCGCTATCGAAACGGCATTTCAAGAAATCAACGTAACCATCAATGTCGACAAGACGCGCAAGCTCGAATACCCTCGGATTGAAACGGAAAACGACTGGATCACAATGGGTTTCGATGAAGACCTCGGAAAAGCCCTCGATGCGGCAAAAAGCGAGACGGCGAAGCTCATCGCCGAGCAGCACAACGTTGCTGCCGAGCAGGCCGCTAGCTCTGTGCCGACCCGTGGCGATTGCCGCGTCACTCAAGTAGTGGACATCAAGAAGGGCGTGCACTGTATCGTTGCTAAGGACCCGGCAAGTACGCGGCCGATTCCGCCGCGTCCAGTTGCGCAAACCGCGGAGTACCTGGTGACTACTGCGCGCGGTAGCGATCTCAACAAGGCCATGGATGAAGCCTCTTGGGCTATGATCGAGTTACTGCAAAAAGCAAAGGGTCTGCCGCGGCTTGATGCCTACTCGCTCGCGAGCCTCACCATGGATTGCCGGATCGGCGAAATGACTGCTCCGGAAAAAAGCGTGCACTGCGTGGTGCCGAAGAACCTGTGGGTACAACGCTGACCTCATGTTTTGCCGGTGCGTGCGTCGGGCTAGAGACATCGACGGCCCGGAACACTGAGGCTCCGTCCGCTTCGGGTCTGGACGATCTCGCCCCTCACAAGCGAAGCGTTGCGATAGCAGTTCGCTGTAGGCTCCATAACAATTGCCTGTTCCCTTTCAAAAAATTCCCTGTTACGACGCGCAGGGAATTTGACCTTAACCCATTGAAGAGCCGACATGTTGTACCGCTGAATATTCACTCCAGCCCTTCGGTGTGGACGCCCATTACTGGCCCCGAAGTCTCAGCCAGTTAACGTGTTGACGTCGCCGCTTACTTTTTTGGACGCCTCCCTTGCTTAGCGGCGCAGCGCCGGCCCTTCCGACGGGAAGCTTCGACAATCGCGCTCGGCATTAAGTCAGACCGCAGAAACTCAGTTAGCCGAGGCCACCGGGCGGACTTGGAACGAGAGCGCGAGCGTTTCGACGGGCTCATGGCAGAACTCTTGCGGTCCACAATTGAGGCCCAGTCCGCGAAAGAAGCGGCCGCTCGGCTCGATGGCGAACTGACTGCGTTGCGGTCGCGTTGTTGGTGGCGTTGGACCATTCGCCGGCAGAACCGAGCGCACCCAGGTACGAGAGCAGCCAGCAGCAGCGTAGCTTCCTAGGCGTTTACGTTTCTGCCCAGCTCAGATGCGCCTTAAGCCAATTGGCTTCGAGGAATTGCACAAGCCTGGCCCCAAAACCGTTGGATGATCCCGACGATAGTGCGGAGTAGTCAGCTGCGTTCCCGCATATCAGGGCACAAACAAAGCAGCCCCGGCTGGTTGGGCCCGGAGCTGCTTCATTCCCGTTGTCGGATGCGCCAAACCTAGGCAGGGAGGGCATAGGTCAGGACTCGACTACTCAGAACGCCACAGTACACAACTGACACTGCAGTTATTGTGTCCCAGAATGGTTAACGAACCACTCCCCCGACCTGTCCACGTGGTGGTCTGGGCTTTGCAGCTTGGCAGCCCTCTTACAGGGATTCCTGATCATCGCCCGACATGCCTCAATCATTTAGGACAGCACCGACGAGATGCGTGAGCGCAACTGTGCGACTTCATCTGCCCAGGGAACGACCCTCGCTGTTCCGATGAGCATGGCCTAGAACGCCTACAGGAACTCATGGTTTAATCCCCTTTCTGGTCGCTTTCTGGAAATCAGAGCCGAAGAAGCGCGGCGGCAGACCCTGTAGCAATTTAGGCACACCCCGTCATTTTCCTTAACGCCGCCAAAGCGACGTCATTCTCTACTGCTCAAAGTTGCTCCAGCAGCTTTCGGGGGCCCTAACACATTGGATGACCTGCTGCGGCGGCCGGATCCGTTTGCACGCAAGTCTAGTCCCTCGAAACGGGCGAAACGGTTTGGAGGGTGACGCTTACATGATCGCACAAGCAAGTGCGTTGCTGTGGCTCAGGGTGCTTTATCTTCCGCGCCCGGTCCGCGGGCTACTGCTAACTTTCTTCCGCCGTCGATCGATCGCCCTCGCTGCGCCGCGGCTTCCCAATGCTGCTCTCTCGCTCACGCTCGCGGTTGCCGCGCTGTGCGGAGCGGTTGCGATCTGGGCGTTTCGTGACCAACAGGAAATCAACCTCGATACGAGCACAGTGGCGACCGTGCGCAATGAAACGGTAGTCTATCAACAGGCACCTCCGCCCGAGCCGATCGTCCAAGAATCAGTACAAAATTTGCCGATCGAGCAGTTTGAGGCCCCGGACGAGCACGACGAGAGCTTGCAATCAAGATACGCAAGTAGTGTACAAGTTGTTCGCTACGTCAACCTGGACGCTCTGCCAGAGATCGGTAACGTGACATCGTCAGCAGGCGACTCGACCCAAAAGGAACCAGTGAAAGTTGGCGCATTTGTTGCTTTCCGGGCCAAGGATGACGAGCAGAATACCGACGAGAAAGAATCTACTCTCCGGTGCCCACAGCGCGCATCGCTTATGGAACCAGTCGACGACTACTTATGGGAGGTTTATCAGCGCGTGCCCATCAAGAAGGACGGAACTGGTGATTTCACGTGGAAGGATCCGCTGTCCGCGCAGCATATGGGGCTCTGCTTACGAGACTACGTGATCGGTGGCATGGATCCTGAATTCCGCGAGCAACTTTATCATGCGGGACACGCGATGGACGCGGCTGGCCTGCAATGGTCGATGCTGAGCGCGTTTCGCGACGATTATCGTCAAAGCCTCGCTTCTGGTTACAAGGCAAGCACCAGCAATTCACTACATGGTGGTAGCCGCCGGACCGGCGGTTATGGCCATGGCCGGGCGATCGACATCACAGGACCCGAAGGGAAAGAAAGCGACGTTTGGAAGTGGATCGATGCGCACGGGGGCAAATACGGTTTGCACCGTCCGCTGCCCAAGGCTGATCCCGCTCATGTCCAGCAGTTTGGTGATTGGCACAGGATCGCTGTTGCATTGCGCGAGGGTAGGATTGGCTCTGCAACCGATAATAACATTGCGGTTGCGTTGCCCGAAGGTCGAATTCGCTCTGCAACCGTTCATAAAGGCAAAATTTCCGCGAGGACCACGAAAGCCAAGGCCCGCAAGACCGCGGTAGCCTCGGCTAAATGATATTCCGGATTGCTGTACAAGTCCCGGTTGCGAACCGGCGCGCGGCCTCTCAGACAAGGAGGCTGCCCCATCGAACTGAGGGGTTTATGCGTGTGAGCAGGCCGATCGCAGAGGCGACTGTTTAGAAAGCCAATTTTAGTTCTATCCCCGCATCACGAGCTGAGCCACGCGCCTTTGCCCACCCTACGGCTTGGGTGTTTATGACAAATCCCTTTTTCACCATCGGGCATTCGACGCGTCCCGTTGCCGAACTCATCGGCATGCTCAGGCACGCGGACATAGGCATGCTCGTTGACGTGCGCACGGTTCCGAGATCGCGTACCAATCCGCAGTACAATCGCGAAACGTTCCCGGACAGTCTCGCCGCGGCGCAAATCGGCTATGAGCATATCGCCGAGCTGGGAGGTCTGCGCAGCAAGATGCGGGACGTCCCCCCGGAGCTGAACGCATTCTGGGAGAATGAGAGCTTTCACAATTATGCGGATTACGCCTTATCGGACGCCTTTCAGCGCGGGCTCGCGCGCCTGCGGGCATTGGGGGCGGAGCAGCGCTGCGCGATCATGTGCGCCGAGGCGGTGTGGTGGCGCTGCCACCGCCGCATTATTGCGGATTACCTGATCGCCGGCGGCGAGGCCGTGTTTCACATTCTCGGCAGCGAGCGCACCGAGCCCGCCCGGCTTACGCCTGGTTGCGCGCGCCGTTCTGACGGGAGGTTAGTGTATCCCAAACCGGAGGACGCAGGAGGGAGGACGGAAGACTGACAGTAGCGCCTATTCCGTCCTCTGTGGTCTGTCCTCTGTCCTCTGCTTGTGCAGATAGCTCTGCTCGAACTCGCCCGCCTGGCGCAGGCCGGGCCAATCGACGGCGAGAAGCTTGCCGCGGTCGAACTTGATCAGCCCTGCGCGGCGGATTTCCTGCAAGGTACGGTTGACGTGCACCGTCGAGAGGCCGAGCGCATCGGCAATGTCGGCCTGCGTCAATGGCAGCTCGATGCTGTAGTTGGACGAGAGCCCCACCGCCTGCATGCGCACGACCATCTCGCAGAACAGGTGGGCAATACGCTTGAACGCCGAGCGCCGGCCGATACCGACCATCCATTCCCGGAACACGGCCGCATCGATCAATGTATCGCGCCAGAAGAGATATGCGAGCTGCGGCTGCTCCGCAAACAGCGCGAGCATCGCGGCACGCGGGATGAGCGCGAGCTGCGAGGGCAGGAGGCTCGACACGTTGTGATCCATGACCGGCACGAACAGGGCAGGCAAATCCGGGATGTCGCCCGGAATATGGAAGGACATGATCTGCCGCTTGCCGTCCGCCACGATCTTGTAGCGGCACAGCAATCCGTGCAGCAGCAGATTGACCGAGCTCGGCCGATCTCCTTCCCGCACGATGTCCTCGTGGGCACCCACGCTCACAACACTCGCCTCGAGACGGCGAAGCGCCTCGCGCTGCTCGGCGCTCAACGTGCCGATGCTTTCGAGCTTGCGCATCAAAAGATCTGTTTCGCGGCGTGCGAGCCGCGGCCCCTGCAGGGAGACCAGGGCGGCGGCACGCGGAACCGAATGCAACATGTCTGCCACCCTACTCGCGCCTATTCACGCCCCCGGGGGGTAATCCGATCGAGGACACCTTGCGTCTGCCGCATGGATTCCTGGGCGATCTCGATCATTTGCTGTGCTGCCTTGATCTCGTCCCGAAGCGAGGCGGCCAGCGTTCTGGTTTTCTGCATGAGGGCGCGCGCCGAGCTCACCTCGTTGGGCAGAGCGCCGTTCGGTTTGTGCGCCCGGTCCAGCACTTCCCGGAAAGGGACGATCAACAAGACGCGACCGCTCGCATCGGCGATTTCGAAGCTGCGCAGGAGCGGATCGGATCTTTCCGCAAGAAGCTCTCCCCACATGGCCTGGGCTGCGTGGAACGCCTCCATATAGGCGGTGTCGAGGTCGGGCAGATCGAGCCCAAGCTCGTCCGGGCTCAGTTCTTTTCCGACGCGGAGATGGAAATAATAGTGAATGGCGGATCTCCCGATGAGGCTTTCCGGCCGGAATCAGTCCCGGGTCGAAGCAGGCGACAGTGACATGAGCTTGGGGTCAAAAGGTACCGAAAGAACAGCCTCAAGCCCACTGTCGTTATAACGCAACCGCGCACTGCCACCAAGTGTCTGTTTTAACTCGCGTTCAATGAGCGTAGTTCCAAACCCTTTTTTGGACGGCTTCTTGGCGGCCGGGCCCCCGCTTTCCTTCCATTGCAGCACCAGGAGTGGAAGCGACTCATGGGCTATCGACCAGCTGATGGACGCGCGGCCCTTGGGCTGCGAGAGAGAGCCGTGCTTGGCCGCATTGGTCGTCAGCTCATGCACGACAAGGCCAAGCGCGATGGCCGCGGTAGGCTTCATAAGGACATCGGGCCCGCTGATCTCGACACGCTCGCCCGGCCCGAGCTGATGCGGCTTGAGCTGCTCCGTGATGATCTGGCGTAGCGACACTTCTTTCCAGTTCTCCCGGGATACGAGACTGTAGGAGGCAGCCATTGCCTGGATGCGCCCGTCCAGCGCCGCTGCAAATTCCTCCGGCGAGCGCGTCTGCGCCAGGGTCTGCTTGGCGATCGCATTGACCACGGTGAGCATGTTGCGCACGCGGTGATTGAGTTCTTCGATCAACGTGCGCTGCTGGGCCTCGGCTTCCACTATGCGGCTTACATCGACGAAGGTGATGATGACCCCGTCGATCACGCGCGCGTCCGTCCGATACGGAAGCATGCGCATGAGGTACTCGGCATTGTTGTCCGCCCGCCGCACGTTGCGCTCGAGCGGCTCGCCGCGCTCGAGCACGGTCTGCGCGTCGCGCCGCAGATCGCTGTCCTCGAGATTGCTGGCGATGTCGGTCAACGGCCGTCCGGGGTCCGTGGAGATCAGATTGAACAGCGAAGTCACCGCCGGCGTGAAGCTGCGAATGAACAAATGCTTGTCGAGGAAGATGGTCGCGATCTGTGTGCTGTCGAACAGATTGCGAAGGTCGGAATGGGCGCGATCCACCTCATCGACCTTCGAGTTCAGCTCGGCATTAACGGTGTGCAGCTCCTCGTTGACGGACTGCAGCTCCTCTTTGGAGGTCTCAAGCTCCTCGTTCGTCGACTGCAGTTCCTCGTTGATCGATTGCAGCTCCTCGTTCGAGGATTTCAGCTCCTCGACGGCGGTCTCGTACTCCTCAATGGTGGACTGCAGGCGCTCGCGCGTGTCGCGCAGCTCGTGCTCGATCTCCTTCGAGTATCGGCCGGTGCTGTCCGGCGGGGGCACAGGGTCGACCGACAACGGGGTGGCCGATGCAGCGACGTCGTTGAACAAGACAAGAAACAGCGGATCGTCGCTCGTGGTAAGAGGTTCGATGGTCACGTTGACGAACTGCTTGCGATCCTCGAGGTCGAGCTCCAGGTGCTGGCGCGAGACCGGTACCCTCTTCTCCACCGCCTCGCGCAGCGCCGCGCGCAAGTCGGCGCGCAGGCCGCGCCGTGCCATGGCCAGGAGATGTCGGTTCGGCAATCCGGTTGCGGGCTCAAGGTATTTGCCCGTGCGCGGGGAGAAATGGACGATATCTCCCTCGGCATTGACCACGACGTGGGCGGGAGCGAAGCGCTCGATCACGCGATTCTCGATGGAGCGTCGCAGGGCGGCGGCGCCACTCGTGGGCTCCTGCCGCATTTCGCGCCCCCGCCAAGGGAACGGGCGTGCGGGAACGGGAAGGGGAACCGCAGCGGGCTGACGGGATGATCCCGGCGTTGGAAAATGCGCTGCTTCTTGTCCAGCGGCGCGAAAAGATCACCATGCTGGGTGACGTTTTCCGAGGTGCCGAGGAAGAGAAAGCCGCGTTCGCGAAGCGCGAAATGAAATACCGGAATGACTTGGGATTGGAATTCAGTGCCGAGGTAAATCAGGAGGTTGCGGCAGGAAATGAGGTCCATGCGCGAGAACGGCGGATCGCGAATGACGCTGTGCGAGGAGAAGATGCACATGTCGCGCAATTCCTTGCGCACCGTATAGCTCACCTCGTCGGCCACGAAGAACCGCGCCAGCCGCTCCGGGGAGACTTTCTCCACCATCTGTTGGGGATAGCGGCCGACCCGCGCGATGCCGAGTGCATGCTCGTCAATATCGGTTGCGAAGATCTGCACCTTGGCGGGGTGGCGAACATTATCCATGTGCTCGCGCAACTGGATGGCAATGGAATAGACTTCCTCGCCCGTTGCGCATCCGGGGCACCAGACGCGCACGCTGTCGGCGGCCCGTTTTCCTTCAAACAAGCGAGGCACCACAAGCTGACCCAGGCTGTCGAAGGCTTCCGCATCGCGGAAAAAGGCCGTCACCCCGATAAGGAGATCGCGGAACAGCAGATTGACCTCATCCGGATTCTTCTGCAGGAGACCAATGTAATCTTCTAACCGAGTGAGGCCGACGACCTGCATGCGTCTGCGCACGCGCCGCGTAAACGTCTTCTCCTTGTAGCCGGAAAAATCGTGGCCCGCCTGAATGGAAAGCAACCGATAGATCGGCTGATAGCGTTCGAGGAGAGCGGCGCTGTCGTAGGTGTCCTCGGAGGCTCTCTCGAGCAGCCTGAAGCTCTGCGCGTATCCGGCAAGTCGCGACGGTATCTGCTCGACAGGGGCGACGATATCGACGGCACCGGAAGCAATCGCCGCATCCGGCATCTCGCTATAGAGGGGCGCGCTTCCGTCGCTGCCCCCTTGCACAATCGTAAGGCCGCCCCGCTCCTTGATCGCCTTCATGCCGAGTGCGCCGTCGCTGCCTGAGCCGGAAAGCAGAATCCCCACGCCTGCGTCGTCGTAAGCCTGCGCGAGCGAGCTCAGGAATACGTCGATCGGCTTGTGCTGCTGGCCGGAGGCGCGCGGTGTGAGCCGGACGGTATGGTTTTCGACCGTGAGGATGTGATTGGGGGGGCAGACATAGACGGTGTTGGGCTCGATCTCGACGCCATCAGCGGCCGCCGTCACCCGCATGCGGGCGTGCCGCGCCACGATTTCGGGCAGCAGGCTTTGATAGTCGCGCGCCAGGTGCGAGACCACGACGAATCCCATCCCGGTATCCGGCGCCATTCCCTCAAACAACAATTGAAGCGCCTCGACCCCTCCGGCGGAGGAGCCGATCCCGACGACCGGAAAAGGAGCGTCCGAGCTCAAGTGGAGTTGTCTCTTTACGGTAATCTACGCCCGCGCCCCGCGCGCGGCAAATCGATTCGGGTTTGAGGTAGACCGAATTTCGGTGAGATAGACGCACGAACATTGCAACAAGGCGCGGCGGAACTCCCTCTCCCCGTTGAGGGTCGGGATAAGGGCGTCACTTGGGATTGTTATCGACAGATCAAAACCCCTCACCCGACTCGCTTCGGGAGAGGGAGCAGGTCCGCGCCCGCTTGGCTTACGGACGGGGGCCCAGGGCGAAGTCCTTTGTTTGTCGCGCGTAGGCGCGGCCGGTCTCCCTCCATTCGCTTTCCAATAACCCTTTGATGATCTTGGCACGCTCGAGCGCCTCGGCGCGGGCGGCTTCGAACATCGTATCATCGTGGCCTTGCGCGCGCGCGGTCTCGCTCATGTCGCGGCATAGCTCGGCACGCTCGTTGAGCGCGGCAAGGCAAGCGCCAAGCTTTGTCTCGAGGATGTCGAAGTGGGCCGCCAGCATGGTTTCCGCGGTGAGCACATGGCCAATGTGACAACGGAACTGCAGAAGCGTGCCGTCCTGTTGCCTCTGCAAGGCGCCGCCGCATTCCGGACAGGTAAGCGCCGTCGGTTTGTCGAGCCTGTAATCGTCGCTCATGACTTCGCTCTCCAACTCCAGTCGGATGAGGTTGTGGCGGTTTCCAACACGAGTTCATCCGAAAGCCGGGCGAGCAGCGCAGGAATTTCCGCGAGCTTCACCCGATAATCCGCGCCGGCGTGGCGGAGCGCATTCCAGGGCATGTCCGGCGCAATCGCGTCCGCCGGATCCTGCAGTACCGCACACCCGCCCGCCGCGCGCACCGCCGCAAGGCCGGCGCTGCCGTCATTGAGCAGCCCCGTCAGGATCACGCCCACCACGCGTTTGCCGTAGACTCTTGCCGCCGAGCGGAACAGCGGATCGATCGCAGGGCGCGCCCAGTTCTCGCGCGGACCGCGGCTGAGCCGCGTATACCCGCGCTCCAGGATCAGATGGTGATCGGGCGGCGCAATCGAGATCGTGCCTGGACTGATTGTCCCGCGCTGAACTGCCTGCACGACGGGTAATGAACTGTGCGGCGCGAGAATCTGCGGCAATTCGCTGGACCAGCGCCCAATGTGCTGCACCACGAACAGCGCCGCCGGCATGTCGGCAGGCAACCCTCCAAACAGCCGTTGCAGCGCCTCAACTCCGCCCATCGAGGCGCCGATCACGATGGTTGCGAAGTGATCCATCTGTGCTGTCCGCGGATTACCGGTCGGATGCCGCAGCAGTGCAACGCGCAGCGCGGCCGAAGGTGCCGGATGGCGCGCACAGATGACAGCAATGGATCGTATTTTCCGTCGCGCCTTAATGATGCATGTCCGACAGATGAAAGAGAGCCAGACCAAGCAGAAGAAGCTGACCCAAGCCGGTCGTCATATTGCGGCTGCCGAGTCGCTCATTGCCCGACAGACGTCGCTGCCTGCAGATCCCAGGGAGAAGGTCACGAAAGCGAAACCGGACGTTCGCTGCTCGAGAACATCCGCGAATCCCTCAAGCAGATGCCACGCGCACGGGGGCCATGAGCGAGGCCGAACCCGACGTGGACTCACGCTTGTCCGCTAATGCGAATACGGCGGATATCCCGTGTTAGAGGCTTCCGCGTCGAGGAGCCGCAGCATGGCGGGCCATTCCAAAATGCCGTAGCGGCGCCGGGTTTCCGGCCGGTACAGATGGGCCGTATGCGCGATCACGTTCTCGCCCGGCATGGTGAGCTCGGTACGCGCCGCCATGGCGTCGACCTGTGCGCGGCAGGACATTTCCAGCTGATACATGGTATTGAAGGCTTCCGGCACGCTCGGTCCGCAGGCGAGCAAGCCGTGATTGCGCATGATCAGCGCGTTGTGCGGCCCGAGATCGCGCACGATGCGCTCGCGCTCATCGAGGTTAATCGCCGGGCCCTCGTAATCGTGATAGCCGATATGGCCCATGAACCTGATCGAGGTTTGCGACAGCGGCAACAGCCCGCATTTCATGGCGGCGACCGCCATGCCGGCACGCGTATGCGTGTGCAGGATGCAGGTCACGTCGGAGCGCGCCCTGTGAATGGCGCCGTGAATCACGTAGCCTGACTTGTTGATCCCGTAATCCGTCTCCGGCTTCCATAATATCTCGCCGTCGACATCGATCTTGACCAGGCTCGACGCGGTGATCTCCTTGTAGAGGAGTCCGTAAAGATTGATGAGCAGATGGTGCTCGCGCCCGGGAATGCGCGCGGTGATGTGGTTATAGATGAGATCGGTCATCCCGTATTTGTCGACCAGCCGATAGCAGGCGGCGAGATCGACACGCGCCTGCCACTCTTCCGGCGAGACCTGCCCGCAGAGCGACTTGAACTCGGTGGTGTAATGCATGGTGGCTCTGGAGCCTTGAGCCCGGATTGATGAATGATCGTCGCAGGTCAAGGATGATCGATCGCGCGGGGCGCCGGCAGGCCGTAGCGGTGCAGCTCCGTCCCGTTCACGTCGAGCCACACCTTTGCGCGCTCGACATCGGCGTAAAGGCGTTTCACGAGACGCCAGAAGCGCGGCGAATGATTGAGCTCCACGAGGTGACATACTTCGTGTGCGGCAAGATATTCGAGAACGAAAGGAGGCGCGAGGATGAGCCGCCAGGAGAACGACAATACACCGGTGCTCGAGCAGGATCCCCAGCGGCTTGACTGATCGCGCACGCTGATGCGGCGCAGGCGCACACCAAGCATTTGTGCATAACGGCGGCTCGCCGCTTCGAGATCGCGCGCCGCCTCGCGTCTGAGAAAATCGCTGACGCGGCGATTGAGGTGTGCGTCCTCTCCGGCAACGCAGATGATCGGACTGCCGCCTGGCGAGTGCGCCGTCCACACGGTGCCGCGCTCGCCCCGGCGATGCGCGATGCGATGCGGCACGCCGCGCAACGGGACGTCGGTGCCCTCCGCAAAAGCCGCAGCCTGCGGCAGCCGCTTCAATCGCGCCGCGATCCAGCCGCCGTGCTTTTGCGCAAATTCCTTTGCTTCCTTGATGCTGCCGCGCGGCGGCATCGTGAGCACCACCTCCCGCGAGGGCGCATCGATGCGCAGCGTATAGCGTCGCGCCTGCCGATGACGCCGCACGCGCACGAGATAAATCGAGCGATCAAATACAACTTGAATGACGGACGGCTCGCTCGGCCGCCGATAAAGCAATGCGCGCAACGACATGAAGCAAATTCCGCAGTGTGAATGGCCTCGGCCGAAATAGTGCCATAAGCACACGGGGCCGCATCAGCAGGAGAGAGAAATATAGGGACTTCACCAAGATGCTGCGATCATCCCGGGCACTTCCGCCATATATTGTATCGCGACAAGAAATGAACATAGGTTCAAAACTTCTTTGGACGCATGCGGCGCACTCATGCCTACGGCAGTGATTCGGATAAGATAGGAAAGCGTAAGTAGCTCAAGTACTTGCGCGCGCAGCAGCGAGATGAATCCCGTAGAAAAGTGTAAAAACGTCCGCCGTCAGCGGGTTTCCGGTGACTTTCGCCTCAGTCGCAGGCCACGAGCGAGGGTCGGTTGGGGGCGGGCTGGCGTGAGCCATTGCTCCCCCGAGCGCCGGGGGCGACCCAGCGCTCCTTGATCCAGGTCGCGCGCTGCTCGCGCCGCCAATATTGTGCGACAAGACGAAATCCGCGATGCGCGGCACGATCTCGGCACGAAAACGCGAGCCGTTGAACACGCCATAATGCCCGACAGAGGGTTGCAGCCAATGCGCTTTCCTGTCGGAAGGAATGTTTGCGCAGAGCCGATGCGCCGCCTCGGTCTGCCCGACGCCGGAAATGTCGTCGTTCTCCCCCTCAACCGTGAGCAGCGCGACGCGGTGAATCTTCGCCGGATCAACCGGCGCGCCGCGGTGCGTCATCTGTCCCCTCGGCAAGGCGTGGCGCACGAATACGGTCTCGACGGTCTGCAGATAAAACTCGGCCGCGAGATCCATGACGGCAAGATACTCGTCGTAAAACTCACGATGCTTCTGCGCCGAATCTCCATCGCCCTGCACCAGATGCATGAAGAGATTGCGATGCGCCTCGATGTGCCGGTCGAGGTTCATCGTCATAAAGCCGTGCAGCTGCAGGAACCCGGGATAGACGTCGCGCATGAAGCCGGGATTGGGAAACGGCACCTTGGTAATGACATGGCGCCGAAACCAGTCGGTGCCACGTTTCTCCGCAAGCTTGTTCACCACGGTGGGATTAACGCGCGTGTCGATGGGGCCGCCCATGAGCACCATGGAGTTGGGGAGGCACGGATCGTCCGCGGCTTCCATCAGCGAGATGGCGGCAAGCACCGGCACCGAAGGCTGGCACACCGCAATCACGTGCAAGTCGCCGCCGAGAAGATGCAGCATGGAGAGCAGGTAATCGATGTAATCGTCGAGATCGAACGGCCCTTGCGCAGCCGGCACCATGCGCGCGTCCACCCATTCGGTGAGATAGACGTCATGCTGCGGCAGGAATCCCTCGACCGTTCCGCGCAGGAGCGTGGGATAGTGTCCCGACATCGGAGCGACGATGAGGAGCCGCGGCTGCGGTCGGCGTGGCGGGTGCGCAAAAACGCGCTCGAAATGCAGGAGCCGGCAAAACGGACGATTCCACAGGGTCGAGATGCGCACCGGCACGCGCTCGCCTCCAACCGGTGTTGAGCTGATGTTCCATTCCGGCCTGCCGTATCGGCGCGTCGACCGTTCGAACAGCTCCATGCCGGCGGCAATGCTCTTGCCCATCGTCGTATAGGACCAAGGATTGGCGGGATTCCGAAAAAACAGCTTTGCGGCATCGGCCCAGGCGCGTGAGGGATTGAGCGCTGCCTGGCTCATTTCATAGAGCCAATAGGCAGGGGCGGCGTACATGGCGCTTGTGCTCTCGCCAGCTGCCGCAGGCGCGCCGCCGAATTCACCGATGGCCATGGAACGGCTCCCCAAGCGCTTTGCTGCGCTGCAGCAGAGTGTCGCGTTTGCGACGGACAGTCAACCAACAATGCATAAGTTTCCTCAATCTCTGATAAAATAGGCTGCGCCGGCCGATTGCCGTGTGGCGATGCAAAAAAATCGTCAGATTAAGCTCGGCGAGGCGGGCTTGGTTCCTATTCGCCGGTCTGCAACAGCGAGCCAGCCCGCCGCGCGCTCTCGAGAAGAGCGAAAAATGCCACGCTGGCGGCGGCAAAGTAGAGAGCATTGAGGGCCAGCGCCTGCACCATGAGGTCGGCGCGAAAGACCTGTTGCATGATGAGCGCGCGCATGCCCTCGAAGACGTAGGTGGGTGGCAAGGCCCAGGCGACAGCCTGAAGCCACTCGGGCAACACGCTCACCGGATAATAGACACAGGTCAGCGGCATGATCACGAACATCAGCGTCCAGGCCAGGCTCTCGGCGCCCATTCCGTTGCGCAGCAGGACGCCCGCAACGAGAATTCCAACCGCCCAGCTGGTCAGGATCAGGTTCACGAAAAAGGCCGCGAGCGCCAGGCCAAGCGCGTAGAGATTGAACCCGAAAAAAGCGATCGCCAGCAGCGTGACCGGCACCATGCCGATGGCCAGCCGGATCAGGCTCATGATCATCAGTGCGCAGACAAACTCGATCGGGCGCAACGGGCTGATCAGGATGTTGCTGAGATTGCGCGACCACATCTCCTCGAGAAATGACACCGAGAATCCCAGCTGGCCGCGAAAGAGAAAATCCCACATCAGCACTGCGCCGATGAAGACGCCAGTGGCTCGGGCAAAGAACCCGGAATTCTGCGCCACGTAGAACTGCAGAAAGCCCCAGACGAAGAGCTGCATCGCCGGCCAGTAGATCAGCTCGAGCAGCCGCGACCACGACGAGCGCAGCAAATAGAGATAGCGCAGCACCATCGCGGTGACGCGATGCGGCGCCAGCGCGATCATGCCTCCCTGCGGCACGGGGGAGATCTCCGGAAATCCCGGCATTATTGCGCCGCCTCGCGTGCGTGGCCGCGACCGCGGGCAACGTCGAGAAAGACCTGCTCGAGCGTGTCCCGCCCATAGCGCACCAGGAGCCGCGCAGGACTGTCATCGTCCTCGATGCGTCCCGTTTTCATGATGATGACGCGCTCGCACAGCCGCTCCACCTCGACCATGTTGTGGGAGGCGAGCAGCAGCGTTGCGCCGCGCTTTTTGCGGAACTCCTCCAGGCGCGCGCGCACCCAATCGGCAGTATCGGGATCGAGCGATGCAGTAGGCTCATCGAGGAGAAGCAGCTCCGGCGCATTGATGAGCGCCTTGGCGAGCGCGACGCGCGTCTTTTGTCCGGCCGACAGCTTGCCGACCGGACGATCAAGCAGATCGACCAGATCAAGCTCCCCCGCAAGCGAGGCGATGCGCTCGGGCAGATGTTTGACCGCATAGAGCCGACCGAACACGTTCAGATTCTGCCGCACGGTGAGCCGGTGCGGCATGTCCATGTAGGGGCTTTCAAAGTTCATCTTGTGCAGCACGCGGTAGCGCTGGCGCGGCATCTGCGCGCCCAGCACTTCGATGCTGCCGCAACTCGGCAGCACGAGTCCGAGGATCATCGCGATGGTGGTGGTCTTGCCGGCTCCATTGCCGCCGAGAAGCCCGGTGATCGAGCCTCGCTCGAGCGCAAAGGAGATGCCGTCGACAGCCCGTGTGGTTTTATAAAGTTTGACTAGCTGATCGACGGCGACGGCCGGCGGCATGGCTGATGATTCCGGTCAAAGCGGGACATGTGGCAAGCCGTAAAGTGCGAGACAAGAGGACTGCTTCCTCGCGCCTGCACCACAGACATGCGCGCTTTGAGCACGCGGTGAGGCGGCCTAGATTGGCAAGATGAACAAGCAGGTGGAGCTTGTAGGCGGAGAGGCCTGGGGAACGATCAGGCTCGATCTCCTTATCCGCCTGCGCTGGCTCACGGTAATCGGCCAGGCGCTCGCGGTGCTGGTCGTCCACTGGTGGTTCGATTTCAAGCTGCCGGTCGGCGCCTGCCTCACAGTAATTGCACTCGCCGCCTGGCTCAATGTCGCGCTTCGCGTGCGCTTCCCCCTCAAACAGCGGCTCGAACCGGAACGCGCTGCGTGGATTCTCGCGTTCGATACTGCAGAGCTTGCCATGCTGCTGTTCCTGACCGGCGGACTGGAAAACCCGTTTGCTCTGCTCTTCGTCGGACCTGTGCTGATCTCCGCGACCGCGCTGCCCCCGCGGGTGACGGTCGTGCTGGGCGCGTTCGCCATCGCCTGCGCAACGCTGCTTGTTTTTCTGCACAATCCACTGCCCTGGAGCGGCGAGCTTCCGCTCTACCTGCCGTGGCAATATGTGAGCGCAATCTGGCTTTCCATCCTGCTGGCAATTGCGTTCATCGGCTTGCATGCGTGGCAAATAACTGAGGAATCCCGCCGCCTGGTGCAGGCGCTGGCCGCAACTGAGCTCGTGCTCGCGCGCGAGCAGCACCTCTCGCAACTCGATGGCCTTGCCGCCGCGGCAGCCCATGAGCTGGGAACCCCGCTGTCCACTATCAGCGTCATCGCCAAGGAACTGCAGCTGGCGACCGAGCCTGCTTCAAGACACGGCGAGGACATCCGGCTTCTCAATGAGCAGGCGCAACGCTGCCGGGACATTCTGAGCAGGTTGGGCAGGCTCACGGTGGCCGATGCATTTGACCGGGTGAAGCTTTCCGCCGTGCTTGAGGAAAGTGTTGCGCCTCACCGTGGGCTGGAAGTGTCGATTCGCGTCGTGCTCGACGGGTCTGAGTGGCCTGAGCCGCTGAGCGCGCGCAACCCTGCAATTCTTTACGGGCTTGGAAATCTCGTCGAGAATGCGGTGGATTTCGCCGAGCGAGGCGTGGAAATTGCCGCTAAATGGGACCGGGAGGACGTTGCCATCTCGATCGTGGACGACGGACCCGGCTTTGCCCCCGAGGTCATGGGGCGCATGGGCGAGCCCTATATCGCCACACCGCACCGCAAACGGCACGCCGAAGGCGATGCCACGGCTGCTCATCAGGGTCTCGGACTTGGGTTTTTTATCGCCAAAACACTGCTGGAGCGATCAGGAGCGAAGCTATACACCAAAAATCGCGCCTATCCCGAGCATGGCGCAATGGTGCGCATTGTTTGGAGGCGCTCCGATTTCGAGAAAGCCGGCGAGCTTCCGTTAACCCGCGCGCGGCAACCAACCTGATCTAACTACGCCGGTTTGCTGCTTTTTCATTTGACTGCGCTTTTCGGCTGCGCTTTTTAGACATACAAAAACTACGACGGGAGCGCGATCTCCCGCAAACGTCAGGCTCGGCCTGCGCCGGGTGCGTAAGGGAGGTGTAAATGCGCGAAGCCGTGACAGCGGCGCTGTCGAGCGACAGGTCTCTTCTGATCGTGGAGGATGACAAGACCTTGCTTCACCGGCTTGCGCGCGCGATGGAGGTGCGCGGCTTCTCGGTCGCTCTCGCGCAGTCCGTCGCGGAGGGGATCGATCGGCTGCAATACAGCCTGCCTGCTTTCGCTGTGGTGGACATGCGGCTTGAGGACGGCAACGGCCTGGACGTGGTGTCCGCGCTCAAACGCCGGCGGCCTGATGCACGCGCGATTATCCTGACGGGGTATGGAAACATCGCCACTGCCGTCACCGCGGTGAAAGCGGGTGCCGTCGATTATCTCGCCAAGCCTGCGGATGCCGATGACGTGGTCGCAGCCCTGCTCGCGGCCGACGGCCGCAGGCCCGATCCGCCGGAAAACCCGATGTCCGCCGACCGCGTTCGCTGGGAGCACATTCAGCGCGTTTATGAGCTGTGCGGACGCAACGTTTCGCAAACAGCCCGGCGCTTGAATATGCACCGGCGGACCTTGCAGCGGATCCTGGCCAAGCGCGCGCCCAAATAGCGGTTTTTCCGTCCCTTTCCGGACATTTCCGCCCCGCTGGGCACATTGCACTGCAACCAAAGCTGGGCTTACGGCGTTAGAAGGCTCGTAACGAGGGAGCTTTGCCGACTATGTATCCCAACCAGGACGCAATTTTTGAGCGATTGGAAACGACGAAAAAGCTCGGGCTTCTTTCCGATTATCTCGTGAGTTGGTCTGGGCGCGCGGGTCGATTGAAGGCGAAAGTCACTGTGTGGGGCAAGGACGGCACCCCGCAGGATGTCGTGCAGCACTATATTTCACGGTTGCTCAAGGGCCTGGTGAGCGATCGTCAGATATTCGTCGCCGCGGATTAAGCGGCCGTTTACGCGGCGGCGGCCTTACCTTTCGGCTGCACCTCGGCAGTATAGTCCGCCATCAGCTCGCGCGTGATCGCGCCCGGCGAAAAGCGCCAATGCGCGATCTCTGAGACCGCCGTCACCTCCGCCGCGCTGCCGGTGATGAAGCATTCGGAAAATTGCGTGAGCTCCTCCGGCATGATGCGCCGCTCGATCACCTCGATGCCGCGCTTCCTCGCAAGCGCAATAACCGTTTGCCGGGTGATGCCATCGAGAAAGCAATCCGCAATAGGCGTATGGATCCTGCCCTCTTTGACGAAAAAGATGTTCGCGCCGGTGCATTCGGCGACGCGGCCCTGCCAGTCGAGCATCATGGCATCGGCGTAGCCTTTGCGCTCGGCTTTGTGCTTGGAGATGGTGCAGATCATGTAAAGACCCGCGGCTTTCGCCCGCGCGGGCGCGGTTGCCGGATCGGGCCTCCGGTATTCGGCGAGATCCAGCCGAATCCCCTTGAGCCGCTGCACCGGATCGAAATAGCTCGGCCACTGCCAGCTGGCGATGGCGAGGTGAATCGTGTTGTTCTGGGCGGAGACACCCATCATCTCCGAGCCGCGCCAGGCCACCGGACGCACATAGGCATCGCTCTGCCCGTTCTTCTCCAGCACCAGGCGCTTGGCTGCGTCGATTTCCGCGATCGAATACGGAATCTCGAAATCGAGCACCTGCGCGGAACGTTTCAGGCGCTCGGAATGCTCCATGGATTTGAAAATGACCCCGCCATAGGCGCGCTCGCCTTCGAACACGCAGCTCGCATAGTGCAGGCCATGGCTGAGCACATGCAGCGTGGCGTCGCCCCACGGCACCAGCCGGCCGTCGTACCAGATCACGCCTTCGAGACGGTCGTAAGGTTTCTCAGCCATGGGCTCCTCCTGCGGGCGTGCGGCGGATAGCGGCCGCTGCCTTGGCCCGTTGTGATTTTGCGTCGCGGACTGTCACCAAGTATTGTTACCGGCGCGTATGAGACCGCGCTTGCGGCGTAGGTGCAATCGAAGCGAGGAGGCCGCGCGCACGATTGTTGCGCGACACCCCGCTTCCTTGTAGCAATCTTATCAAAATACGTCAATATGGCTGACCTAAATCTCCCGTTTCCTGATGCTGGCCCTGATGCGCGCGAGCGCGGTCGCGGCGAGCCTATCTGGGACGTCATCGAGCTCCTGTTCTTCGCCTATCGGGATTTCACCGGCGACCCGGACGAGGTCCTTGCCAAGTTTGGCTTCGGGCGCGCTCACCATCGCGTTTTGCATTTCGTAAACCGCCAGCCCGGGCTGAAGGTTGCCGAACTACTCGACATCCTCAAAATCACAAAACAATCGCTTGGGCGCGTGCTTCGCCAGCTGATCGAGCATGGATACGTGGTGCAGAAGGAGGGCGCCAATGACCGCCGCCAGCGCTTACTGTATGTCACTCCCCGTGGCGAGGCGCTGGCCATGAAGCTCGCGGGCATGCAGACCGCACGTATCGCGCGCGCACTGGCCGATCTCGGGCCGCACGCGCACGCGACAGCCTGCCGGTTTCTTGCCGCCATGATCAATCCGGACAATCACGACTACGTATGGCGTTTCATCGCCAAAGCGGATCGGGCGCGCCGCTCCCGGCGATAGCGATTGCCCGCCATGCCATCCGCCGTCGTGAAGACCGCTGCCGCTGCCCCCCTTTCGGACGATGCGCCGCACCTGCTCGTCGTGGATGATGACCGCCGCATCCGCGTGCTGCTGCTGCGATTTCTGCTGCTCGAAGGATATCGCGTCACCACCGCAGAGACCGCGGCCGATGCGCGCGCGAAGCTCGCCAGCCTGAGCTTCGATCTGCTTATCGTCGACGTGATGATGCCCGGAGAGTCCGGTCTTGCGCTGGTGCAGGATCTGCGCGCGCGCTCCAACGTTCCCATCCTCATGCTCACCGCGCGCGTGGAGGCGCAGAGCCGGATCGAAGGGCTGAGCGCCGGCGCCGATGACTATCTCGGCAAACCGTTCGAGCCGAAGGAGCTTGCGCTGCGCATTGCCAGCATTCTGCGGCGCTCCCGCCCGCCTGCCGACCCCGCGATCGAAGCCGTGCGCTTTGGCGATTTCACCTTCCATCTCTCGCGCGGGGAGCTCAAGCGCGGCGACGATGTCATCCGCCTCACCGACCGAGAGCGCGAGATGCTTCGGCTGCTCGCCGCAACCCCCGGGCAGACCGTGCCGCGGCAGGCGCTCGCCGGCAACAGCGGCTCGATCGGCGAGCGTGCGGTCGACGTGCAGGTCAATCGTCTGCGGCGCAAGATCGAACGCGATCCGACAAACCCGCTGCTGGTGCAGACCGTGCGCGGCGTCGGCTACCGGCTGGTGAGCGCGCCGTGACCGCGCTCGATGCCGGCAGGACCGTGCTGCGCACCGGCTTCTCCGCCCTGCGCACGGCGGCGATGCGCGCGCAAGCCTTTTACGAGCGCGCACCTGTAGCGCTGAAGAGCCTGATGCCGAAGGGCCTGTTCGCGCGCGCCCTCTTGATCATCATCGTGCCGATGGTCGTCCTGCAATCCGTGGTCGCCTTCATGTTCATGGAGCGGCATTACAACCTGGTCACGCAGCGCCTGTCCGCCGGCGTGGTGCAGGACATCGCAACATTGATCGAGGTGTACAAATCATTCCCGCAGGACAGCGGATATGCGCAGCTGCGGCGCATAGCGCAGGAGCGGCTGGGACTGGTGGTCGACTTCCTTCCGGTGGGCGAGTTGCCCGCTCCGGGACCAAAGCCGTTCTTTTTTCTAGTTGACCAGCCGCTGTCCGAGGAAATTCGCAAGCAGATCGGCCGGCCGTTCTGGGTGGACACGGTGGGCCGCTCGGCCCTGCTCGAAGTGCGCATCCGCCTCGACAACACGGTGATGCGCGTCTTCGCGCCGCGCAGCGCCGCCTATGTGTCGAATTCGCACATCTTTCTCGGCTGGATGGTCGGCACCTCGCTCGTGCTTATCACCGTGGCGGTGCTGTTTTTGCGCAACCAGATCCGCCCGATTCTGCGGCTCGCGGATGCAGCGGAAAGCTTCGGCAAGGGTCGCGAGGTACCGAACTTTCAGCCGCGCGGCGCACGCGAGGTGAGACGCGCCGCGCACGCCTTCATCGAGATGAAGCGGCGCATCGAGCGCGCGATTGAGCAGCGCACCGCCATGCTCGCCGGCGTCTCCCACGATTTGCGCACCATCCTCACCCGTTTCAAGCTCGAGCTTGCGCTGCTCGACGAGAGCCCGGAAGTCGATGCCATGAAGAAGGATGTCGACGAGATGGGGCGCATGCTGGAAGCGTACCTTGCGTTTGCGCGCGGCGATTCCGGCGAGCAGTCCGCCGCCACCGACATGAGCGCGCTCCTGCACGAGCTCAAAGCCGACAGCGACCGCGATGGACACCGATCGAGCGTTTCCTTCCACGGGCATCCCGTCGTCACCGTCCGCCCGGCTGCGTTCAAGCGGTGCCTCGCCAACCTGGTCTCGAACGCGGCGCGCCACGGCCGATCGATCGCCATCACCGGCCATCGCGACCATCGCTGGCTCACAGTAACGGTCGATGACGACGGGCCCGGTATTGCTCCGCCGCTGCGCGAGGATGTGTTCAAGCCTTTTTTGCGGCTCGACGACGCGCGCAATCAGGACGAGGGCGGCACCGGATTGGGTCTGGCTATTGCGCGGGACATTGCCCGCTCGCACGGCGGCGAGATCGTGCTCTCGGACAGCCCCTTTGGCGGATTGCGAGCGACGGTGCGGGTGCCGGTGTAGGGGAATCGGCGTCCCGGCATTTCAGACCGCGGGGGTTTTGCGGGCCAGATAATAGAGCCAGGGGCTTGGACTTGCCTCGCCCATTCCCGGCCGCAACTCGTCACCCGCCGGGTTAAAGATCGCCTCGCACCTGAATCCAACCGAGCGCAATTGCGCGAGCTGGGCTTGCGGCCTCACGTAGTAGAGGAGCAAGGTCCGGGTATTTCCAATTGCCAGATCGCATCGGTAGCTGAAACCTTGTGTTTCATTGCGAAAAGGCCGCACACGGCCGAGATGCCGGAGATAGCGGATGCTGTCCTTAACTCGACCCAAGACGCGCCTGGCGAGCGGCTGACCTGCGCGCAGCTCCCACAAATCGTTGTGACTGGAAAAGAGAAAGAATCCATTATCGCGGACGAGACAGTGACATTCACGCAGGATTTGCATGCGATCAGCGTGCTGCACACAATCAATCCCATTGAGAGAAAACAGCAGCAGAGCAAAATGAGAGCGCGGATATGAATCCAGGCGGCGAGCGTCGGCGACCTCAAACTTCACCCCGGGAAACCGGCTTCGGCAGTTCCCAATCATCTCCGCCGAATAATCGAGGCCGAGATAGTCTTTGCTCAGCTCGAGGAGGTAGGGCGTCGTTCGCCCGGTGCCCACACCGACGTCCATGATCGGCTGGTCTCGCACCAGAGCGCGAATTTTCCCGAGCGCACGCGCTTCCGGCGCAAACAGCGACGTCATTGCAACGTAATGCTGCGCTACCGCCGCGCTGCTGAATGTTTGCCGGTTCGCCTTGTCGAACTCAGCCTCTTCCAAGGTCATCTGCCACGCTGGAATCGACCGCGCGACCTATCGTCTTTGCATATAGGCGTGAAGCGAGCGGTACACGTATTTCATTCCCGTTCCCACGAAGCTCAGTCGCATGCTGGTGTCGACGTTCAGGCGCCGGCGCGCTGCGCTCCAGCCGGCGAGCTTGGCCAGCGCGGTGGCCGCAGCGGAAGCAACCGCAACCCCGATGCCGCCCAGCATGTAGCCGAGCGTCAGCGCGAGCATGAGCTTGATGATGCTGGACCCCACGCCGATCCTCGCCACGATCGCCATCTCGCCGCTCATCGCAAGCGCCACCATGCATTGTCCGAGCGCCAGATTGATGCACTGGCCGAGGCAGAGAATGGCGAGAGCGCCGGCACCTGCCCCGTAGGACGGACCGAAGAATTTGTTCAGCAAAAACTCACCCCAGACCGTAAACACGAGCGTCATGAGCACCGCTAGTGCAGTTGCTCCAGCCGCGGAGATTTGCAGGATCTTTTGCAATTCCACCCATCTGCGCTGCGCCTGAAGCTTGGCGGTCGCCGGCGCCAGCGGGACATTTGCGGCAGATGCCGGGAGCGAGAGCAGCGTCGAGAGCCGCATCGCGGTGCCGTATTGCGCAACTTCCGCGGCGGGCCGAAACAATCCAAGCACGATCGCGTCGCTCTGCGCGGCGACAAGCGCGGCGAGTTGATGCACCACAAAAGGCCTCGCCGCCCTGAGCAGCTCGGATGCCGATGTGGCCAGCGCGCCTTCCGGAAAGAATCTGAGCATGGGCGCGAGATAGAACAGCGCAACTACGACATTTGCGATCTCGCAGGCGACGAAAACAAACAGCACCTCATGCAAGCTCGCATGCCCGCGCGAGAAATAAAGGATCACGACCCCCGCCATCGCCAGAAGCTTCGCCAGCGCGCCATCGCAGAGAACAGCGAGGCCGATCTTTTCCAGGCCCTGAAACGTTCCGACGAGCTGCGTCTCGATGGCAACTGCGGCGATCCAGCAGGCGACGAACACGCCGGTGAGGACGTCCTGCTCTGCCAGGACAGGTTTGCCTTGCACAACCCGGTCCAGATCAACAGGACCGAGAACGACAGCAGCGCTGCGCCTGCTGCTGCGAGCTGCAAGGCCGATCCGGCCAGGGCAGCTGCACGCGCCTGATCGCCTGTTGCCGCAAACGACGCAATTGCCCGAAGCGTCGGCTCCTGCAGGCCCATATTGGCGAGAGGCCCGAGAATGAGAACCACGCTGACGACGATGAAATAAATACCCACGTCCGCCACCGGCAGCAGCCGGGTGAGCAGCATGGTCGTGACGAAGCCGGCACCCATGACGCCCCAGCGCCCAAGCATGGCCGCCAGAACGTCGGCATGAAATTTGCGCCAGGAGATGCCGGTCGCCACAGCCGCTTTTAGAGCATGATCCTGAAAAGTGGGAATCGGTTTTCGGAAAAGATCATGCTCCCCCAAATACCTGGAGCAATCAAAGAAAACCTACCCGCTCGAGGCGCACGATTGCGGCAAAAGCTGCGGCTAGATGGCGATCGTATCCGGCTCCTCGGCGTTACGCGCCCGATCACCACGCGGCCGCATGCGTCCGAAGCATTGGGGAAGACGGTAAAGGTCATCGAGAAAGCCCGACCAGCCCTGCCCGCGCGCGAGCGCGCGGTCGAGCGCAGCCATTGTACGCGCGCGGCCTTCGTCCTCATCGTCGATCCAGGTGCGCAGAACAGAGGCGTAGAGCGCGGCAAGGCCCTGTGCGCGCAGCATGCCACGCGTTCCCCCGGTGTTGATGCCGGCAGCCGCCAGCATCCACTGCTGCGACCGCACTGCAACTGCGTTCAGAGCGAGCGCGAGCGCGGGGCTGCGCCGGGCCGACCGCATGAGCGAGCGCACCGCTCCTTTGTGAGGCTCAAGCAGATCGAGCCGCCGCATGAGAACGTCGAATAGCCGCTCGCGCGCCGATTCTTCCGCCATCTCGGGATCGCGGCCGGCGAGCACCTGCCGGTCGATTTCCTTGATCTGGGCAGCAAGGACGCCAAATGGAGCCGCAAAAATTTGGCGCAGCTCCGCCAGCGATACGCCTGCCTGATGCGCAATATCGGCAACCCCGATCTCCTCGAACGACTGCTGCGCGAGGAGCGTCATGAAAGCCTCGATGATGCGCTCGCGCGCGGGCTTCGCCGCGCCGGTGGTGGAGGAAGTCGCTGCATTGCGCGGAGGTTTGCGAGCCATGATCGAGCTCCAAAAAACATTGCCCCACCTTTGCAATGTAAAGAGCGCTCCCAGAGCGCGATAGAGGCTCTCGCCAAATCCTACTCCGCGAGCTGACGAGACCGCCGGGTCCCCGCGGCAATCGCCTCCGTGAGCAATGGCTGCAGGCCGCGATCGCGCATGAGCACTTGAAGCGCCGCCGCCGTAGTCCCACCCGGCGAGGTCACATTCTCGCGCAGAGTCGCCGGATCAATCGCGGAATGACCAAGAAGCTCGCCCGCGCCCGCAACCGTGGCCCTCGCCAGGGTTTGCGAGAGGGACGGCGGCAAGCCGGCGAGGATCCCCGCGCGTGCCATGCATTCGGCTAGCAGAAACACATAGGCAGGCCCCGACCCGGAAAGGGCGGTGACCGCGTCCATCAGGCCTTCGTCCGTTATCCACTCGATCGCGCCGATGGCGGAGAGTAACGCATGCACGAGCGCGCGTTGCGCCGCGGATACGCCTGCAGTCGGCACCGCGACGGTGATGCCGCGGCCGATCGCGGCGGGCGTGTTTGGCATCGCGCGGACAAGCGCGACGCGGGGCAGACTCTCGCCAAGAAAGCGCAGCGTACGACCCGCCATGATCGACACCACCACGCTGCGCTCGCTCAGGAGCTGCGCGATGCGCGGCATGACCTCGGGCGCGATCTGCGGCTTCACCGCGATAACGGCCGCTGCGATCTCGTCGGCAGATTTTGCCGGGTTAAGCGCGAGGCCCTGTGCGGCGAGCGCGCTCAGCTGCGCGCTCGCATTGGGCTCGATGACGACGAGCTTGCCCGCAGGGATACCGAGCCGCAGCCAGCCCTCGAGCATGGCCGTTCCCATTTTGCCGGCACCGACCAGCAGAATGTTTCCCCGCACCTGTGCGAGCGCGGCTGTTTGCCGATTTGGATCAGATTCGCTCATGAAAAGCTGCGTGTGTCATGCGCGGGCTTGACCCGCGCATCGATCCTCTTGGTCACGAAAATGGATTGCCGGGTCAAGCCCGGCAATGATGGCGGAAAGGCAAACAAGGCGATCTAGGCGCGGCCTTGCGTCTCGAACATGGCCGCATCCAGCGCCTCGCGCGCGCTTTTGCCGGCCCAGACGACGAACTGGAACGCGGGGAAATAGCGCTCGCATGCGTCGAGGGCGCTGCCGAGGAGCGCCTCGCATTGGCGCCCCGATGCCTCAACCCCGCCGGCGAGCACCAGCGCATGGCGATACATCACGAGTCCATCCTGCGGCCAGAAGTCGAAATGGCCGATCCACATCTGCTCATTGATGAGTGAAATGAGCTGCTGCACTTCGGGGCGGCACCGCTCTGGCACCTTCAGCTCGAATGCACAGGCGAGGTGCAGCGCCTCGAGATCGAACATCCAGGTGTAGGACACTTGGTAATCGGACCATTTCCCGGTCACCAGGATCGTGATCTCCTCGTCACTCGCGCGTTCGAAGGACCAGCCGTTTGTCGCCGCGACCCGCTCGACGACGTCGAGCGGGTTCACACGTGGCTGCTCGGTAAAGTCGATGAGGGACATGCCAGTCTCCACCCGCCGCTTGGAAGTGAGCAATGCGCACTCGACCGCACGCACGTCACCAAGCCTCGACGCGGTCCCCACTGGAGCTTGGCGCTCCCGGCGAATCACTCGCGCAGGCACTATAACCCCTTGATTCACGTGGCTAAAGCGCCATAGGCGGCGACAGGGGTTAACAGCTGGTGGATATTTGCGCGCCGGGACTCGTTCTCCACAGGTTCTGAAAGCGGTTGCCCGTCAGGGCCCGGCTCAGTCGAACAAGCTGGAGACCGACTCTTCGGCGGCCGTTCGGCCGATGGCCTCGCCAATGAGGCTTGCGACCGAGAGCACCCTGATATTGCGCGAAACCCGTACCGCCTCGGTGGGCTGGATGGAGTCGGTGATCACCAGCTCCTTGAGCCGCGAGGCGGTAATACGGGCCACTGCGCCTCCCGAAAGGACGCCATGGGTGATGTAGGCGCAGACTTCGGTTGCGCCCTTCTCGAGCAGCGCATCCGCGGCATTCACCACCGTGCCCCCCGAATCGATGATATCGTCGACTAGGATGCAGATCGCGCCCTCCACCTCGCCGATCACGTTCATGACCTCGGAATCGCCCGGCCGCTCGCGGCGCTTGTCGACGATAGCGAGCGGCGCGTTGATGCGCTTGGCGAGGCCCCGCGCGCGCCCGACGCCGCCCACGTCCGGCGAGACGACCATCACCTTGCCGAGATCGAACCGCTCCTTGATGTCGCGCACCATCATGGGAGCGGCATAGAGATTGTCGGTGGGGATGTCGAAGAAGCCCTGGATCTGTCCGGCGTGTAAATCGAGCGTCATGACCCGGTCGGCACCGGCACGCGTGATGAGATTGCAGACAAGCTTTGCTGAGATTGGGGTGCGCGGGCCGGGTTTGCGATCCTGGCGCGCGTAGCCGAAATACGGAATGACGGCCGTAATCCGCCGGCCCGATGCGCGCCTGAGCGCATCGATGATGATGAGGAGCTCCATAAGGTGATCGTTGGCGGGGAATGACGTCGATTGCAGCACGAACACGTCGCTGCCCCGAACGTTCTCCAGAATCTCGACGAAGATCTCCATGTCCGCGAAGCGGCGGACCACCGCCTTCGCCAGCGGCGTGGCGAGATAGGCAGCGATCGCCTCGGCGAGCGCGGGATTGGAGTTGCCGGCGACCAGCTTGATGGACCCGTTATTCCGCCGCATCGCCTGCTCCTTGCGGTGCCGTGTCGTCGCGGCGCCCTGATAACAAGCAGGCGCCGACGCTGGCAAGAAGTTCAATCCACAAGCGCAATGGCGCTGATGTGGCGCCCGTAATCGCGCTCCTTGCGATGGACAGTGCGGCGGTAGCTGAAAAAGCGCGTGTCGTCCGCATACGTGCAGAGATCGAGATCCTCGACGTGGGGTATCCCCGCCGCATGCAGGCGGCTTGCAATGTATCCGGCCAAATCGAAGTATGCATGATTGGGACGATCGGCGGGCCTAAAAAAGCGGGCGTCAGTCGGGTCGGTGAAAACGCCGATCAGGTCAGGGCCGACCTCATAGCTTCGCTGACGGATCATGGGACCGATCGCGGCTATAATCCTCTCCCTGCGCGCGCCGCAGCGCTCCATTGCGACGATGGTCGCTTCCAAAATCCCGCCCTGCGCCCCGCGCCAGCCCGCATGGGCAGCGGCAACCACACGGGCGACCCCGTCGGCGAGCAGGATCGGCCCGCAGTCGGCAGTGGTGATCGCAACCGCGAGGCCGGGCGTGTTTGTTACGACCGCATCAGCGCGCGGACGTTGATCAAGGCCCCACGCACGATCGACGATGACCGCTTCTGCGGAATGGACCTGATAGGCCGTGACCAGGCATTCAGGGCTTACACCCAGCGCGGTTGCCATGCGTGCGCGGTTCTCCCTGACATCGGCGACCACGTCCGATGAGCCCGTGCCGCCATTGAGCGTGGCATAGACGCCCGTGGACACGCCGCCCTCGCGCGTGAAGAAGGCATGGCGCACGGGGCCGAGTGCATCCAGCGAGGCAGCTTTCAGGATCATTGGTCGTCAAATGCGGGCAACGAATGCAGGCGCGGACCCGAAAATGCAATGCATTTGATCATTTGCCCCATGCCGGTCGGCTTTCCGTCTGTCAGCCGGGCGAGCGCCGCGTCAATGTTTGCAACTTGCGCGGGCCGCGCTGCCGTCTTGAGCGCGGCAGCTCTTTTCACAATGCCCAAACGCCGCAAAAATTCGGCCTGTTCGAGGGGACCATGCACGCGCGCGCCCATGCCTTCGGCCGCGCGCGCAAGCGCCTCGAAGTCCACATGCGCGGTGAGATCGACGAGCCCAGGTGTCTCCAGCGGATCGGCAAAACCATGTCGGCTCACCGCCTGCAAGGTATCGCCGATAGCGCTTTGAAGATGCCCATAGTCGATGATCAGCGCAGCGCCTTCCCATCTGGCGACGCGACGCCCGATCTCCAGGGCGAGCTTGTCGTGGCGCCATTCGAATATTTGTCCGATCTTCGCGTTACGCACGCGGCTCGGCAGAAGGTCGTCAAAAAGCGGGATGGGATCGCGATCGATGCTGACATGAAAATTGCCGTCCCTGCCGAGCTTGATGACGCGCTCGTGCCAGCCGTCGACGCACATGACCGCCTGGTGGACCGGCAAGGCATCGATGAACTCGTTGGCAAGCACGATCAACGGACCAGGCGGCACCTCGTCGAGTAAACGATGCCAGGACACCGGCACCTCGGCTTCCAGCAGCGCCTGACGCTGAACGCGTTCAAGCGCGGGGCTTACCTCAATGAGATGCAGCACCAGGGCGTCGCGAAAGTGCGGCACGATCTTCGCCGCGCGGAGGATATCCAGGATCATGGTCCCGCGCCCCGGCCCGAGCTCGACGAGACGAAGGTTTTCAGGGCTGCCCATCGCCTGCCAGACCGCAGCGGACCACAGGCCGATCAGCTCTCCGAACATCTGGCTGATCTCTGGCGCGGTGGTGAAATCCCCGCGCGCACCGATCGGCGCACGGCTCGTGTAATAGCCATGCTCCGGATGGATAAGGCACAGCTCCATGTATTCGGCGACCGAAAGCCGGCCGGCGCGTTGCAGGCGTTGGCGCAGCTCGTCCTCGAGGCGCATCGTCGCAGCGACGTTCAAGACGGATGCACGGCTTCGTGTCGCATCGCAAATGCGACGAGCGCGAGCCCGGCAATGATGAGGGGGATCGACAACAGCATTCCCATGGTCAATCCGCCCCAGAGGAATCCCAACTGCACGTCAGGCTGGCGAAAGAGCTCGGAGATCGATCGCGCGATGCCATAGGCAAGCGCAAACGTGCCGGTGATCAGTCCGGGGCGGCGCAGGGCGCCGCAACGCACTAAAATCGCGAGCAGAAAGAAAAGAACGATGCCTTCGAGAAAAGCCTCGTAGAGCTGACTGGGGTGGCGCGGCTGCGGTCCGCCGGCGGGAAATACCATAGCCCAGGGCACGTCCGTGGGCCGACCCCACAGCTCGCCGTTGATGAAATTCGCAAGGCGACCGAAGAAGAGCCCAACGGGCGCCGCGGCGCAGGTGAGATCGCCGAGCGAGAGCGTCGGCAATGCGCGATGGCGCGCAAACAGGATCACCGCAAGCACGCAGCCGAGAAAGCCCCCGTGGAAAGACATGCCGCCCTTCCACAGATAAAGGCTCTCAAGTGGATGCTGCGCGAAATAGGCCGGGTTGTAGAAGAAGACATAGCCGATGCGCCCTCCGGCAATGATGCCGATCGTCACCCAGAGGATGAAATCGTCGTAGTCGGCCGTGGTCAGCGGAGCCGCGCCACCCCACACGCTGGGCGTGCGGATGATCGCGCGCACGTAAACCCAGCCGAGCAGGATACCGGCAATATAAGCAAGCGCGTACCAGCGGACCGCAAAGGGCCCGAAGCTGACGAGAACCGGATCGAAATTGGGGAACGGGATGACGTAAAGGGGCATCGGCAATTCGCAGCACGAGCGGGTCATGCGGGGAGCGCCGCCCGCCGTCAAGCCGGTCACCGTCGTCCATGATCTTGCCGCCGCAGAAAATCATCACCATTCTGTTGCTCACGAGAGCAGAGCGAGGCAGCCACCATGACCCAGACCTCCAATCGATTTCTCGATGAGATTGCACGGCTGATGAATGACGCGGCGGGGGTCGCTTCCGGCGTGCGTCGGGAGTTCGACACCATGGTGCGCAATCAGGCCGATCGCATCCTGCGCGACCTCGATGTGGTCAAGCGCGAGGAATTCGAGGCGGTGAAGGAGATGGCGCGGCTCGCGCGCGAGGAGAACGAGGCCTTGCGTGCGCGCATCGAGACGCTCGAGGCAAAGCTCGGCCGCGGGAGCGGATAACGCCCGTATTCTATAAGCGTGAGCAACGTTTCGTCATTGCGGCCGAGGCCTGAAAGGCGGAGAGCCGGAATCCATACTCCCAGGACCACGGTGATGGATTCCGGGCTCGCCGCTGCGCGGCGCCCCGGAATGACGGGCTGTGTTGTTTTTGGGCACGCCTGCCGCTATAAGCCGCGCCCGAATTTCATGGGATTGTGATGGCGACCGTCAGACAAATGAAAGCGATGCCGCGGGCGAGCGCCGGCCGGGGCACCGCGCGCGCGGAGCGCCGCGCCGGCCGCGTGCCTGGCGTCATTTATGGCGACGGCAAGCCGCCCGTGAACGTCTCTGTCGATCACGCGGAGCTCAAGCAGCGCATCTATGGCGGCCGTTTTCTCACGACGATCTATGAGCTCGAGATCGACGGCGCCAAGCAGCGCGTGATCCCGCGCGATTTCCAGCTCGATCCGGTCAAGGATCTGCCGATTCATGTCGATTTCCTCCGCCTGGGCGAAGGTGCGCATATTCGCGTGCGCATACCGGTGCATGTGAAGAACGCGGACCAGGCGCCCGGGGTCAAGCGCGGGGGCACGGTGAACATCGTGACGCACTCGGTCGAGGTCGTGTGCGCTGCCGACGCTATCCCGGAATCAATCGAGGTCGACATTTCCGGTCTGGAAATCAATTACTCCAAGCATCTCGATGAGGTCACGCTGCCGGCGGACGTGCGCGTCGTCGGCCGGCTCGATCAGACGCTGGTCACCATCGTACCGCCGTCAGGCTATGCGGAAGAGATGAAGGCTGCTGCGGAAGCGGCCGCGGCGGCGGCAGCGGCGGCAACCGCGGCTGCGGAAGCCGGCGTGCCTGCCGAAGCGGCACCGGGCGCGCCACCGGCTCCGGGCGCCCCTGCAC
>JBKPOZ010000023.1:0-5260 GCA_046733355.1 Pseudomonadota bacterium
GCGGTAATCAGCGCGTTATTGGCAACGGAGCGTTCTAACACAATCTTCACCTGCCAGGAGCTTTCGGCAATTTAACGACGGAAACGCGCTTCGGCTCCCGGATCGCAGATTGTATGCTCGGGAGTCTGATTGCCGGGAAAGAAACGCGGGTGCAAGAAAATAGAGTGGCGACAAAAGGCAGGTCGCTCTGGTATGTCGCGCCAGGCCGGGCCGAGTTCCGCGATGAGCGGGTGCCGCCGCCAAAGATGGGAGAGGTGCAGGTTGTCGCGCTGTTCGGCGCGATCAGCCGCGGCACCGAGCGTCTCGTGCATGCAGGCAGGGTGCCTGCGAGTGAGTATGAGCGCATGCGCGCGCCGCATATGGGCGGCGCATTCCCGTTTCCCGTCAAATACGGCTATGCCACCGTCGGAAGGATTGAGCAAGGTCCCGTCGAATTGCGCGGCCGCACAGTGTTCACGCTTCATCCACATCAGGACGTTTTTAACATTGCGGTCGAGGCGGTCCTGCCGGTGCCCGACAGTGTCCCGCCGCAGCGCGCCGCGCTGGCAGCGAACATGGAGACCGCACTAAATGCGTTGTGGGATGGGAAGCCCGGCGCGTGCGATCGCATTGGTGTGGTAGGAGGAGGGCTCGTCGGGTTGCTGTGCGCTTACCTGTGCGCACAACTTCCGGGCGTCGAGGTCACCGTCATCGACATTGTCCGCTCGCGGAGCGAGCTTGCCGGCATCATCGGCGCACGCTTTGCTTCCTCAGCGGATGATCTCGCGGACTGCGACGTGGTCTTCCACGCCAGCGGCACCGCATCGGGTCTGGCAACGGCACTCCGCATCGCCGGAGATGAGGCTGCAATCGTGGAGTTGAGCTGGTACGGCAGCGGCGAGATCGCCATTCCGCTCGGCGAGGCTTTTCACAGTCGGCGCCTGCAACTCCGCTCGAGCCAGGTCGGAAAGGTCGCTCCATCGCACCGCGCGCGCTGGTCGCCTGCGCGCCGGCTCTCTGCCGCCCTCGCGCTCCTGCGCGATCCCGTGCTCGATGCGCTCATTGCCCCGCCTCTCTCATTCGGGGACTTGCCGGCTACCCTGGAGAGCGTGTTCACCGGCGAGCCCGGTTCAGTATGTCCACTGATCCGGTATCCGGCAGCCGAGAGGTCATAGCAAAAAAGGGCGCAGCTCTGTACGCAGTCGAAGTCACCGAACACATAATGGTTGCACACTCGTTTCGCGGGGAGACTTTTGGCCCGGCGCAGCAAGTGCACGGGGCGACCCTTGTTGTCCGCGTAGCGTTCCTGGCCGATCAGCTGGACCAGTACGGCATCGTTGTCGATATCGCGGCGGCACATGGCGTGTTGCGAGAACTGCTTCGTCCCCTGAACTATCGCAACCTTGACGAGCTGCCGCAGTTTGCGGGCGTGAACACGACAACGGAATTTTTGGCCAAATATGTGTTTGACGGCGTGGCAGCCCTTGCGCGTGAAGGAAAGCTCGGCCGGAACGGCCGCGACCTGCACGGCCTCCGGGTGACGATCGCCGAATCGCCTCTCGCCCGCGCCTCGTATGAGGCGCGCCTGTGGTGAAGGCGCTCGCTTTTGCGGTGCCCGGAGAGCTTACGATCCCAACCGGTGGCTACGGCTATGCGCGCCGCATGATTGCCGAGCTGAACGCGCTTGGCTGGGATATCCACCTGCTCAATCTCAGCATTGATTTTCCCTGGCCAACCGCACTTACGCGTGCGCGGGCGAATGCAGTGCTCGGCGCGGTGCCGGGCGATTGGCCACTGGTCATCGACGGTCTGGCTTATGGGGTCCTTGCCGACATTGCGGAAAAACTGGGCGAAACGCACCGCCTCGTTGCGCTGGTGCACCACCCGCTTGCGCTGGAATCCGGATTGGCTGCCGAGCAATCCGCAGCCTTGCACGCGTGCGAGGAGACCGCGTTAAGGTTTGCGCGCCATGTCATTGCCTCGAGCTGCACGACCAAGCGGCTCCTCGTGTCCGACTTCAACGTACCGGCTGAGCGAGTGAGCGTCGTCTCGCCGGGCACCGACCCGTACACGGCGCGCGCGCGCACGCAGAGCGCGCATGTCCGGCTTCTTGCCGTCGGCTCCGTGGTGCCCCGCAAGGGTTACGATCTTCTCGTTGCTGCGCTGGCGCGCCTGCGCGATTTGCCGTGGACACTCCTGATCGTTGGCGACTGCTCGCGCAGCCCGGAAATCGTGCAGCAGCTCGAATGCGACATCGCACGGCTCAATCTTAGCGAACGCGTCGTGTTGCGCGGCGCCGTCAGCAGCGACGAAATCGGGCCGATTTACGACGCGGCCGATGTGTTCGTGTTGCCCTCCCGCTATGAAGGGTATGGCATGGCCTACGCAGAGGCGGTGGCGCACGGACTGCCGGTTATAGGCACGATGGCGGGTGCAGTGCCTGAGACAGTCCCGGAAGGTGCGGGCATCCTGGTGCCTCCGGACGACATCGATGCGCTCGCTTGCGCGCTTCACCGCCTCATCGAGAGCCCCACCGAGCGCGAAAAACTCGCGGCGGCCGCGCGTTCCAGCAGGTTTCCGTCATGGCGTGAGCAGGGCGCGCGGTTCAGTCAACTTCTTGAACGCCTGTGAGCCGGTTTTCCGCCGAATGGCTAAACTTGCGTGAGCCCTACGACATTGCGGCGCGCAATCCAGTCCTGCTTGACGCCGTAAGAAAGACTTTTTGTGATCGCGCGGCGATTTCCGTCCTTGATCTCGCCTGCGGCACCGGTTCAACCGTTCGCGCCCTATCTGCGGTCTTGCCACGATGCCAGCAATGGCATCTCGTCGATTATGACGCGAGCCACCTGGGCCAGGCCGCCGCCCTGGCCTGCCCGCCGCACCGGATGATCACGACAAAAACGATCGACCTGGCGCATCAGCTCGATTGCGCGCTTGACGGCTCAGTGCAGTTTGTCACCACGTCCGCTTTGCTCGATCTGGTCTCGTCCGAATGGCTCGACATGCTAATCACGGCCTTGGCTGCACGCCGGCTGCCGTTCTATGCCGCGCTCACCTGCGACGGATGCACTGTTGTCGAGCCGGCCGATGCTTTGGATGTCGAGTTGATCGCGTGCTTCAATTGCCACCAGCGAAGCGACAAAGGCTTTGGCCCGGCGCTCGGGCCCGCAGCAAGTAACGCGCTGGCACAAGGGTTCGAGCAGCGCGGCTACGCGTGCCTGCAGGGGAGATCCGATTGGGTCCTGGGCATGGACGACGTCGCCATTCAGGAAGCGGTGTTCCAGGACTGGGCGACGACAGCCGACGGCAAATTATCCAGCGCGGAAGTGCAGGCCTGGCTGGCGCGACGCCGCGCGCATCTTGGGCAACGCCGCTCAACCCTGCGTGTCGGTCATGTGGATTGCTTTGCCTTGCCGATAGGCATGCGTTGAGAGCTTAGATCGCAGTCGAGCAAAATATCTGTTCCGAGGACGTGAGCACGGATCGCCACGTGCAACGCATCGGCGATCTTCCTGGGAGCCGGCAGTGAAAGGCTGGTGCGCCCGGCTCCGAGGATGATCGGAGCGACAAGCACGTGCAGGCGATCAAGACAGCGCGCCGCAAGAAAACGCGACAGCGTATCGGCGCCGCCTTCAATCAGGATACGCCGGAAGCCGCGCTCGGCCAAAGCAGCGAGAATTGTTGCCGGTGCGATCTGACCGTCCTGCAACGGCAGCGCTACTGTTTCAACATCGGAAGCGAGCGCGCCGGTTTTGCTGTGCGAACTGCGGATCACTATCCTGCGCGAGGCGTCAGCGCGCAGCACGCGCGGAGCTGCCGGAAGCCGGCCTTGCGGATCGATGATCACGCGTGCCGGATTCGGCCCCTCGACCCGACGCACGGTGAGCTGGGGATCATCGGCAATTACCGTGCCGACACCGACCACGACGGCGTCAACCAGGGCGCGCAAACGGTGCAAATGATCAAGCCCGGCGTCCCCATTGATGTAATGTGAATGGCCGCTGGGCGTGGCGACCCGTGCATCGATTGATTGCCCGCACTGGCCTACGACGATGAGGTCGTCGATCAGTCCTCGTCGCAACGGGTCGAAAATCCCGGCCCAGCAATGCGGCAATGAACCATCCGGCTCTCGAAACGTTTTCAGCACGAGCCGCCAATCGTCATGGAGATCGCCGGAAGGCGTGCTTGCGCCGTGTGCGGTCATTGAAAAGCAGAAGCGCTACGCCAGAAAAGTGGCAGGACCATTTTAAACTCCAGCCGCGAATGGAATAAATCGTCTCCCTCGGCATTCTCATTAACGATAGCAGGCCCCATATGTGCCCGGTTGCGCAACGTTGATTTATAGACTGGCTATGAGTGGCAGTTGGCAAAAAGATCTGTTGGGAAATCCCGCTCTGGTAGAGGTCGAGCGCGGGCTGGGGGAGTTCAACGCAGGCCGGCCGGTATTGATCGGGTCGGGTTGTGCAACGGTTATGGCTCTGCCCGTCGACGGCATGAGCAATGCAAGCCTCGCGGCTTTTCGCAACGCTTGCGCGCCCAATCTGCCGTATCTCCTGGTGACTGCGCGGCGCGCGCGCGTCCTCGGCATAGCGGGTTCGGGGCCTGCCGCATTGGCTATCGGCGAGGTGATCGACGCCTCCGGACTCCTTGCGCTGGCTGCCGAGAACAAACCGTGCCGGCAAGTTCATGCGCTGCGCCCCGGCCCGGGAGCGAATGCAGCGATCGAGCTCGCCAAGCTCGCGCATCGTTTGCCGGCGCTGCTCGTGGGTGACAGGCCGGCGAGCGATGATGTGCCGTTTGTGAGCGTGGCTGCCGAGGCAATCCTGCAATTTCGCCGAGCGGCCAGTGCATCGCTCGCCATTGCGGCAGAAGCGACGGTACCGCTGAATGGGGGATTTGCCGCGCGCTTCGTGGTTTTTCGCGACTCGACGGGCGGCTCTCCCGTTGCGGTGGTGGTCGGCAGCCCGGATGTCACGAAGCCGGTGGCCGTGCGCCTGCATTCCGCCTGTCTCACTGGCGATGTGTTCGGCTCGCGTCGCTGCGACTGTGGCGATCAACTGCGCCTGGCTTTGGCACAGCTGCAGCAGCATGGCGGGGGAATTATTCTCTACCTGGAGCAGGAAGGCCGCGGCTTGGGCCTCGCCAACAAGATGCGGTCGTATCAGCTCCAGGATGCCGGACTCGACACCGTCGATGCCAATACTGTGCTGGGGTTCGATGATGATGAGCGGGACTATGGCCTGGCGGTTCGCATGTTGCAGACGCTCGGTTGCACACGGGT
>JBKPOZ010000024.1:0-8055 GCA_046733355.1 Pseudomonadota bacterium
GGTATGTTCCAGGGAAGCCAGCCGAGAAGCCCGAGTCCGGTGAGTCCGAGAGGGATGGCAACATCCAGCCGGCCACGGACTCCAAGCACACCGGCCAATGCGAGCGCACCAAGCCCGCCGCCGGTCTTGAGAACGACTGCGGCCCGATGTGGACTTACTTTGGTGAAGGCATTGAGCGCCCACAGCGCGAGCGCCAGCACCACCACTCCAAAAAGCAGGGAAGCCATCAGGATCTCATCTGCTCGATGAGCTTCATGGCGCCACGCTGTCGACGGGAGGACAGGTCAGCCAGCGCCCGCATGCCACCCGCGGCATAAGCCGCCACCGCGCGCAACAGCTCCCCCAGTTGATGGGCGGCACCAACGTCGAATTTGCAATACGCACCATGCGTAAGTCGTGCAATCTCGCGGAAGGCTTGCTCCGCAACAGGGTCATGGCCCTCCTGGAACATGAATGCCGGCAGATTGAGCAAGCCGAGATCGCCTGCCGCGTGGCAGAGATCGTCCAATTTTTCTTCCATCGCGTCCCCGACAAACGCCAAGGCCTGCACCTTGCTGCCCCTTGTCTCGCGTTTTGCGTGGTCAAGGACCTTACGGATCTGGGTGTGCCCACCGCGGCAGTCGATAGCCGTCATCAGCGCCGCCAATGTCTCCGCCTGCGATAGCCAATTGGAAGCGCGACATTCGCCAAAGCCGCGATAGTACACGAGCTGAATATCGAGGCCGCCCACCGCTGCCGCTTCCCGGAACATCTCGGCTTGCAACGCGCAGGCCGTGTCCCACACGGGCTGGCGACTCATGGTGGCGTCAAGCGCAAAGATCAACCTGCCGCGGCGCCCCGGCTCGGGCGCGGGGGCCATTTTCTTCACATGATCGAGAAAGGCCTCCACATCCGAACGTGTGGAAACCGGAGTGGGCGACTGCTTCGAGGAAGGTGGGCCGCCACGATCGCCGGGCATAACGGTCAGCTCGCAAAACCAGCCGTCGCCTAAGGTGGCCACGTATTTGGCCCGGCGCAATGGGGAGCACGGCTATGTGCACCGGCATCGCCGAATGAATGCATCAGGGCTGCGATTCAGCAGGCACAGCCCGCGGCGCTATTCCTGGACAAGGTCGTGCACATCGAGTGGATTTTCCAGCGCGGCGAACCATTCGGCGCGCGCTGCCGCGCGTCGTTTGCCGCGCGCGTCGAGCGGGAGCCGCAGCACCTCGACCAGACTCATCACCTCGGCCCGGGCCGTCACATGCGCGAGGCTGGGCCGCGTTCCCAGGGTGGCCTGATCGAGATTGTCCAGCGCGGTCAGTCCGCGGGAAAAAACTCTCGGTAGACCAGGCGTTCGGCGAGACCCTCCGCGCAGCGAAAGCCCAGACGCGCTGACAATTGCGACAAGCTCTCGCCCACGAGTCGTTTGTTGCGCGACCCCAGCATGGACATCCGGTTGCGCACCACCACCCAATCATGCGTGTACCATCTATTGCGCGGCGCTGCCTGCGCGCCTCCCGCACCATGGCGGCATAGTGGCTCTCGCCGACCACCGCATAAGTGCTGGCGTCAATGATGCCGATTACATCCAAGTCGACGAAACTGTCATTGAGCGGCGTAATCAGCGTGTCTGCCATCGAATGGGCAAGCCGCGTGAGATAATTGTCGGCGCCGGCTGTATCCACCACGACGAAATCATGCGACCGCTCGACCGCCCCGACCGCCTCGGCAAACCCGGCGAATTCGATTGCTTCGTTTTCATCCAAGCGCAAAGCAGGGCCGCGCGCCACGCAGAAATGCATCGGCACCTTGAGATCAACGCCGCTTTTGATCCCCAGGCCCGTCGGTTTTCGATATAGCGGGTGAACGTCCTCTGGCGCGAGTCGACATCTATAGTTGCAACGCGTTGACCGACATTCATCAAGGCAACGGCCAGATGCATGGCGGTGGTGGACTTGCCTGCTCCGCCCTTTTCATTCCCCAGCACAACGACATGGGCGGATGTGGCCCGCCGCGTATTCGGCTCAACGACATGATTACACCGCATCTGCCATCATTCGTACGGCGAAGCCCTCCAGATCAAGCGATTGCATTGCAGGCTGTGCGTTAATCGTTAATTAGGCACGTGCCCGGCAGCCGTCGCGGCGCAGGCGCGGATTTCTGAAATTGAGCCATGGCGCACTCCGTCTCCGTGCTTCGAAACATCGCCCGGTTGAGCCGCCGGATTGCAACGTGGCGAGCCGCGAGCGAGCGGATCGCACTGGTCCCCACCATGGGTGCCTTGCATGCGGGACATGTTGCATTGATTTGGGCGGCGCGCCGGCGCGCCGAGCGGGTCATCGTTTCCATCTTCGTCAATCCTGCGCAATTCGCGCCTTATGAGGACCTCGCCAGCTATCCGAGGAACTGGGATGCCGATTTGGCGCTGGTACGCAAGCTCTCCGTTGATGCCGTCTGGGCCCCTGCAGCCGCAACCATGTACCCGGCCGGTTTTGCGACTCACATTGTTCCACGGGGCGTCGCAACGGTCGGCCTCGAAGATTGCTTCCGGCCGCACTTCTTCGCGGGCGTTGCGACTGTCGTTGCGAAGCTGCTGATTCAGTGCGCGCCCGACTTCGCCATGTTCGGTGAAAAAGATTATCAGCAGCTCAGAGTGGTCGAGCAGATGAGCAAAGACCTCGACCTTCCAACCAGGATCGTTGCTGTGCCGACCGTGCGCGAGAAGGACGGGCTGGCCCTCTCTTCGCGCAATCTTTACCTTTCAGCGGGCGAGCGCGAGCGAGCAGCCGTTCTATACCGCGTCCTCAAGGAATGCGCGCAGAAAATCGCTTTGGGCGAGCGACTCGAATCCGTGCTGCCGACTGGAGCTCAAATCATCGAGCGTGCCGGCTTCAGTGTCGATTATCTGCAGGTCCGGCACGCGCAAACGCTGCAGCCGATAGCATCCATGGAGGACGGTCCGATGCGCCTGTTGCTCGCCGCCCGCATCGGCAAGACGCGCTTGATCGATAACATCGCCGTCCAGGCACACGTCTCATAGCAGGCCTAGCGAGCGCAGCTCTGTACGCAGGGCTTCGGGCATGTGCTTGGCGCCGGGCGCGGCGCGATCGAGATCTCTGGGGCAATCCTTGCCGGCAAGGTATCGCCACCCCTGGAATGCCCGCCAGGGTCGTGGCTCGACGAGTACGACTTTTGGCTCCAGCACCAGCTGACATCGGCGGACGCCCGACTTGTCCACGAACGGGCGCACGTCGAGCAGGCGCTGCCGGCACAGCACATTGCCCCGGATCACCCAATAGAGAGAGCCACCCTGGCGAAGCTCATCGGCGCGCTTGGGCAGCATTCGAGTTCTGTGGATGTGCTCGCGCGACAGCCCGCGCCGCCGCCTTTGCTTGAGTCTGGCGGCGATCCAGTGCTCCAGCTCCTTGACGGAGGCGCAGCCGACACAGAGTTTGATGAGATGAAGCGTCAAGCGGGCTCCCAAGCCAGCGCTCTGCGGTGTCGCCGCCGCAGTGAGGTCGCTGGCGCAGATCGCTTACTGCGCGCCCGGCGAGATTTGAAGTGCCGCTATGTGCAGCGCCGACGTTTTCCAATGGTACGTGGCAGCGCGGCAAGTGCCCGAGCACAATAACGCGGATAACCCGCAAACAGCCCACTTGGGCATCCCGAGGCGCAACACAGTCCGTTTATGAGCGCAATTAGGGCAGGATCAGCGCCGGCCGACGCTAAGCCGAATAGTCGAGCTGGCTTTCCTTTGCCACTCGTTCAAACGCTTCACGCGGGTTCTTGATGCGATACTGGTAATCCAAGCCGTCCGACGGCAGTAACCTGACGATTTCATACGTGCTGTTCGCGTGCATGTGGCCGATCAGTCGAGAAGTGAAGTACACAGTCTGACCGATGTTAAACTTATGCTCTCGCAACGGGGCTCTCCTGGACAGCAGATTGGTCACTCGTTTCAGAAGCCCCTCCGATCCGTCGCCAGTATAACAGCACGCGCGCAGAAATCGCAAAAGAAACTTTTTTTGGCCACGCTATCGCCACATTTGATGGCGGCAGAAAGAGAGTACATTTCAACGAGTTAACTAGGAAAATGCTTATTGCTTGCTTTGGAATGCGACAAAGGGGGATCGACGAGGAATATCTGATCAAGACTGGACGAGTTGCATGATCAGCGGAACACAATCGCGCCGCGATCATGGCCTACCCGCAGAGTCCGCCATCACGGGAGAACGGGATGCGTTTCCTTCTGGGGCTCATTCTTGGCTGTGCGCTGACGGTAGGGGCCGCCTATATCGCAGACGCTGTTAATGCGCCGAGCACGCCCATGGTGAACTGGGACGTTGTCGCCAAGAACGTAGGCGCGGTAACGGCGCTGGCTCGCGAGGGGTGGAAAAAGATTACCGGCTAGGCAGGCGCAACGGACGCGCGTGCGGCACGCTTCGCTGCGGTGTCAAGCCCGCACCTCTTGGCGCTGAAACACCACGTATCCGATGCTGAACAGCAGAATTGTTCCTGCAACAAGCCCAACCATTTGTGGCCAGGCGATGATCAGGCTTTGACCTAGCGGCAAAGGCGCGCCTGGAACTGCCCCTTGCAGCTGGACCAGATAGATCGGTCCGAGCGCGCGCTGCGCCGGATTAAGCAGCGCCAGCGCGATTTCCCCAAACAGCGTGCTTGGCGACAATCGCGAGAGGGCTTGTTCCCATTCGACAGTGGCGGGCGTTGGCAGCCCCGCTGCAACATAGCGTGGATCCGGAGGCGCGATTGCAGCCGCAACCATTTGCGAAAGCACGGAGGGCCAAAGGAAGGTCAGGAACAGCCATAGGCCAAGAGTTACCAGGGCTGCCGTCGCCGCCGAACGAAACACGATGGAAAAGAGCAAGGCGAGCGCGAGCCATACCCCCGCATAGGCGATTGTCACCAGGAGGAAAATGAACGCACGCGCCATTTCCTCCGCACTGGGCGGCACACCGAGCAGCAACAGTCCCAACCCAACCACCAATAGCCAAAGCGCGACCAGACTGATTGAGATGGTGAACAGGCCGGCAAAGAATTTTCCGAACAGCAATGCATCGCGATAAATGGGCTGCGAAAGAATGCGGGAAAGCGTGCGGCGGTTGTATTCGCTATTGACCGCATCGAAGCCCATTCCGATGGCCATGAGCGGCACCAGAATGCTTAGAAAGGAAACAAAGGTAACCGGGATGCTCTCGCGCGCGGTGGTGAACAGACGCAGGAAAAGAAAAGGATCTTCGGCGGTGACGTCCTTCACCTGCTGGATCGCGCCATAAAGGGCCGCAAGCGCAAACAGCACGACGAGCCATTCCAGGACGCGCATCCGCACGCTGGTCAGATGATCGCTCAGCTCCTTGAGCACAACCACGCCGAGCCCGTGCAACGCAGAGCCTTCACGCCGAGCCATGGCTGCCACCTTGCGTTCGATCCTGGAAATAACGCGTGTAAATTGCCTCCAGGCTAGGCTCCGCCACTCCCAGATGGAGCAGCCGACCGCCAGCGCCCACGACGGCGGCGGCCGCTTCAGGACGCACATCGCGCTCGGCCATCAGCAGGAGCCGCGTCGTGTCCACGCGCTCGACGCGCTGCACGCCTAGCACGGAACCCAGGCGCTCGGCCAAGCCGTCGCCTTGGGCGTCGACCTCGACGCGAAATCCGCCGCCCAGCACCTGGCGGCCCAGTTCAGGCACGCTTCCCATGAGCACGAGATTGCCTTCGTTGAACAGCGCCACCCGGTCGCAGACGCTCTGCACCTGCTCAAGCAGATGCGAGGACAAGAGCACGCTCACGCCACGGTGCTTGAGGTCCCGGATCATTTCCAGCAGTTCGACAGTGGCTTGCGGATCCAGACCCGAGGTCGGCTCGTCCAGAATGGCGATCTGCGCATCCTTCATCAGTATCTCGGCAAGCCCAAGCCGCTGCCGCATGCCGCGCGAAAACGTTCCCACCCGGTTGTGCATCACCTCGCTGAGCCCCACATGCGCGAGCGCGGTTTTGATCTTTTCGTCCCGCTGCTCACGATCGACGCCGAGTAGACGCGCCGTGTAGCGCAGGTTTTCGCTCGCGGTGAGATTGTCGTAGAATCCTACCTGATCGGGCAGGTAGCCGACCCGCCGCTTGACGGCCAAGGGCTCCCGCACCGGATCATGGCCGAGCACGCGGGCCGTGCCCTCTGTGATCTCGCTCAGGCCAAGCAACATCAGGATGGTGGTGGTCTTGCCTGCACCGTTCGGGCCCAGCAGGCCGAAAATCTCGCCGCGCGCGACCGCAAACGAGACGCCGTTTACGGCCGCGACCCCGTTGTAGCGTTTGGTAAGATTTTGCGCCTCGATGACGGTTTCGGTCATCGTCGGCCGAACCACGCAACCGCGCCGACCAGAACAAGAAGCGCGATGGCGATAATGCCCACGCCGAATGTTCCCCAGATCGTGGAGGTCACTACTGCCACACGAAAGGTCTGCGAAGCGGATTCTCCGCGCGCCGATGCGCGCACCGTGGTGACATAGTCGCCGGCGATGGCTTTCGCGGTAGGCGTGATCAGCGCCTGCACCTCCTTGTTCTCGTTCGGCGCAATACGGTCGACCTGCTTCGGCTCAAAGTTGATCTTCCAACCCGTGGGAGCTGAGCCGGACAGCTCGACCTGCTCCGCGGGGGCAGTGCCCGAATTGGTGAGCACGACGGGGATCGAAGTTTCCACGCCCGCGGACGCGCGCGCGCTGAGCAGCCCCTCGCGCCCGGTGATGTCGATCTTCGGCTGACCGGTGATGTCAAGGAACAGTTCAGCCTTCGCCGTCGCGTCCTCCGCCGATACGGTTGCAACCACCTTGTATTTGCCGGCGGCAACCGTGTTGGGTGGCCGCACCTTGAGCTTGACGTCCTTGGATTGCCCCGGATCGAGCGGCAGTGCGTTGAGCTCCTGACTGCCGTATCGCTCGGTATAGGTGGCGTCGAAATTCTGCGGCGCCTGAGCCGAAAGGCTCACGGTCAGCTTCTTGCCGCTGTCGTTCTTGACGCTAAGCTCGAATTCGAAGTTTGCCTTGGAGGTCCCGCGCAATTCGGGAAGCTGCGGATTGAGCGTGAGTTTTGCAGGAACCTGGGTGGCCAGCGTCACGGCAATCGGAAGCGACGCGCTGATCGTCGGCCCCTTTGCATCCACGCTAAGGTTGGTGGTGCCGGTCGGCGCGTTGGGCGGCACTTCGAGCCGCAGCTCAAGGGAAACGCTGGAATTGGTGGCGGGCAGCGCAGCGGCGATCGGCTGGCCTCCCCCGATCAAGGTTGCTGTCCATCCCTGCGGCACGCCGGAGACAGAAACGTCGACGCGCTCCGGTGGCAGTCCGTAATTCTGCAGTTTCAGATTGATCGAGGATGTGGAGCCCGGCCGCACCGTCATCGCCGGATAGTCGGTGAGCAGAAACAATCCCTTTACATCGTTCTTTGCTTCCTCGGCATATGTCGCCGACGAGCAAACAACGAGGGCGGCTAAAACACCGCAGCACGCGGCGACCAAACGACCTCGCATCATGAGCGCTCCAGAATTGGACGGGGTTCCGTGGCGGGAATAACCTCGGCCGCTCCCACGGACACGGGAAGCGGATGAGCGCATTTTTTGTCGTGCGGGCCGCGCAGATTCAATAGGCGCAGATTAACTTTTGTTGAACTGCGCGGACACCCGCCCATCGGCCCTGGCGCAGCTCTTGCACGTCATTAGGGATTGTTCGCTGTTTCCACCGCGCCTCCTGCGGCCTTCCACGCCGCGAAGCCACCGGCGATATGGGCCACCGGCTTGAGCCCCATGCGTTGTGCCGTCTGGGTCGCGAGCGCCGACCGTTGACCGGCGGCGCAGAAGAATACGAAGCGCTTGTCGGAGGCGAAAACCGGCTTGTGGTACTTGCTTTCTGGATCGATCCAGAATTCCAGCAACCGCATCACCACGCGCGTGAAGCGCGATTGCCTCTTGCGCGGAGATGGTCTCTATTTCGTGCTCGGCGGCTTCGACGAGGGAGGCAACATGGGTGGTGATATTCTGTGGCATCGGTAGCGCGCCTCAGCCCAGGT
>JBKPOZ010000025.1:0-4899 GCA_046733355.1 Pseudomonadota bacterium
GCGGGAAAGGCATGAAAATCATGGCAATCGTGGATCGTCATGGATTGCCGCTTTCGGTCAGCACGCATGCCGCCAATCACCACGAAGTTCGGCTGGTACAGCTGTGCTTCGACTTCTACATGATCGAGGCCAAGCCGGAGAATTTGATCGGCGATCGCGCCTACGACAGCGATCCACTCGATGAGGAGTTGCGCAAGGACGGCATCGAGATGATCGCGCCGCATCGCAGCAACAGAAGCAAGCCACCCACGCAAGATCGGCGACGGCTAAGCCGCTATATGCGACGCTGGCTCGTGGAGCGCTTCTTTGCTTGGATTCAATGGCAGCGCCGCATCCTCGTCCGTTGGGAATACTACGCCCAGAATTTCCTCGGCTTCGTACAGCTCGCTTGCCTCGTTGTCCTCTTCAGGCGATTTTGAGATAGGTTCTAGTAACCTCGCCCTTGCAGCGGCTCAAGGCCTCGGAGGAGGGGTGGGCTCTTCGTGCGCGATTGGGCACGCCACGCGCGACCAGGGCAGAAATCGCTTAAATATGACACTTGATCGAACTCAATCGCGCAGGGGGCGGACCGCCCTGCTGACCGTGCGCATACCCTGCTTCCCAACTCTCTAGATCGATGTGCATCTTGTGCCCCCTGAAAACCCGTCCTCTGAATCGAGCGCAGTCAACCGACTGACGAAAGATCAACGGACGGCGCTCGGGATCCGCAATGGCGCCTTCCCTGCGGCCCGATTCGCCGCATCGATGTAATATTCGGGAGTGGTAGTCGTCCCCAGGCCCGAATAACTGGCCACCTAACCTGTCATCGTCTCATTCGGTTCCCGCGCATACTGTTGACCCATTCATTTGCCAAGTAGTGTGATCGGTTTGCTACATACCGTCGGGTAAGTCGCTCGCCTCCTTCACGGATTTCGGCTGCACGGCTAAGTCGGCAGAGCGGCGGGCCGACTCCAGCCTTGGCCGCAGCTCAAGCCCCGCAAAGTGCGAGCTTCAACATGTCGAGCGATCTCGAGGTTGCGAGTCTCACCTCGCCCAGTCTTCATCCTTCTGGGCGCGCTGGCCTTTCTTAGTACCTTACCAGAGCCGGCCCAATGTTGATCTCTATCTCGATGCACTCCGCCAACCCCCCACCGCCGCCGACGTGCCATCTTGGCCGTCGCGCAATTGCTTAGCACGCGCCTTGATGATGTGGAGCATGTTCGGATAAATAACATCGTCACGAGATGGCCGTGATCAGGGACATAATTGGTCGTCGACACTAGCCGACCATCGGGGGCAGATCATGAAAATATTGGCGAGCGTGCACCTCTTTGCTGCGCCACGGAGAGCGGCGAAGGCCAACGCCAAGCTTGAGCGCGCTAAGTTGGTCATAGTAGCGGCGCGAGACCGCGCAGCAGAAACGGCGCGCCAGTGTGCCGCGCAGAGTTTAACGATACGTCCTCCTAACGTGCTTCAGAGGCGCCGGCTAGTCGGCAAGTTCAGCGGGCAGTGCTGACTAACCAAAGTCCATCACGCTGCTTGGCAGTCCGCGGGGCCGCTTAGTTGGCAATTGCGACCGCTCATACATAATGCGGTCGCCAGAACCATGCGCGAGCCAACGCTAGCGACTCTGACGCCATTAGAAATGAATTGAGGGCGACGGTGGTCAGCGCCAGCGCCGCCTCTTTGGGAGCGATCAGCGCACGACGATTTTTGCCTTCGCGGTTCATCTCAAACCGCTGTACCGGCTGTCCCGTCTTCGACGCCACACGCAACGCTCGCTCCACATCTCTTTGCCTAAACGACAATTGGCCATTTTCCAACTTCCCGGGACGAAAACGCCCAATAATCTACCTCGCCTGACAGGGTGTGGGCGCACCAAATCAGACGGCAATCCGTGAAATTCTGTGATAGGGATCGTTTTGGTCATTCGCCGCAAAGCCCGCGAAAGCCCGGTGCGGATGGCAAGTCCCGGCCCGTCGGATCGGATACGGCGGGTCGGGGCGTTTGAATCGTGTTCTGTTCGTGCGAGACGCGCACGACTTTCAGAATATCACCGCCAACGTCGGGGCGCCTCGATAATTATCAATGCGCTTGCAGCAACAACAACGCCCGCGAACGGAGGACTGAACATGCCTGCGCCCCTACTGTTGGGCGCCACGGGTGGGAACCTTATGTATGCCCGGCTATTCTTATGACTCGTTTGCACCGCACCCGCAACTCTCAAAAAAAGAGGGTAGCCTCCTTCGCCGGCTAGTTGCTGCTTTGTCGGCTTGACGGAGTGAGCAAGCGTAGACCGAACAAATTGTCCTCCACTGGAGGGGCGCCCTGTTGTCGCCCGTCACCCTCCACGGTTTCAATGAGCCGCATCAAAGCGCCCACGAGTTCCATTCGATCGACTTCATCATCGTGTCCGCAACACGATCAACGCCAACCCCAAGATGGTTGGCGACGACGCGACCGTCACTGGCGATAAGCACTTCTTTGGTCGCCGTTGTTCGTGCACGCAGTAGCAAGGTGCTGTTCATGGACCCCCCCGAATCCGTTGGATGGTTGGCGATCGGAGCAAGCAAACCGCTCCGCCATGTGGCACTGGTTAAAAAAAGTATAAAAACATAAATGTTGTTGCAGTTGTATCACAGTCTTTTCAAGCTGTTGCGCGATAATCACACCACGCGCGTGGCGCTCGTAGGCAACACCCCTGCGGCGAAATCGGTTTTCGCGGTTCAAATCTCAGACATGTGGTCTCTGCCGGCGCTGTCGCATTGATTCGCCAGAGGGCTGGGGTCCGCCGGAGACGCTGGGGTTTCAGCGGAGGGCTGGCCACGCTGGGATCTGAATAGATCTCCGGCGCGATTCCAAACCTTGATGAGGGCCTGCCTCGGCAACGCTGAAGCTGATGGCGAGCTGATATATCTTCGCCCCTGAGAGGGCTGAGTTCGCCGCGGATATTTACCGGCGCCATCAAGCAGTATGCCTGCGCGCGAGCCGGCACGCAATCTGATTTCCAGGAGTCTAAACGTATGCTCAGGCCATCAATCAAAAGATGGATCGTCAGTATCGCCGCCGGGATGATTATTCTTGCGGTGATCACCTCCGTCATGTCCATGGCGCTAGCGAGCAGCGTCGGTCATTTGCTCGACGAGTTAACGAACAGATACATCCCAGCGTACGCCGATTTAGCTCGCATGGATATTCGATCACTCAAACGCGCTCTCACGCTTCGTCGGATGATTCTTGCAAAGATGCAGACGCCACCAGACGAAGCAAGCGCTGCAGCACATTTGAAGACTTTCGAGGAGAAAGGCCCTGAAGTCCAACGGGAAGCGGAAGCCGCACGCAGGCTTATCAATGCGATCATCGACGATCCCAGTACGCCCTCGGACAATATCGCGCTGACACGTATCGACGAGCGGATCGATGACGCAGTCAATGGACCTTCGCCATCGACTGGGCGAAGCAAACCGGTCAGTTACTACGTCAACTTGAAGGGCGTAATTTTACAGAGGTCCTGCATGGTCTTGCCCGGGTCGACGCGCTTCGCCATGAGTCAATCAAAAGATGGAGGCCATTCGTGCCGACATGCTGGGGTAAGTACACGTGAGCGCCTCAACAGTTATCTGCAATCAGCAGCGAGCCATATGGATTTCGGGAATTGTGACGGCAATTGCTGCTGCACTCGGATTCGTTTTTGCGATTGCTGGTTGGCAGTGGAATCACCTGTCCGGTGTATCGATTGCTCTAGGGCACCCGAAAGGTTGAGGCGGGTCAGCTCGATCGCGCTGCGGTATTATGGGATCCCGTCACCGGACCCGTGCAGATGGAGGCGGTCGGGAAGGCGGGAGGAACGCTGAACGTCCAACTGGATATTACAGAGGTACGGCGACCGTCCGATTTTGATGCGGCCTTCTCAATGGCGAGCCAACGCGACGCCGGCGCCATGGTGATGTTGTCATCTCCACTGATCGCTGACAACGTGCAGATGCTGGCCGAGCTTACTCTGCGCCACCGCCTTCCAGCCATTACGCTGTTTCCGGATTTCGCGCGAGCCGGAGGGTTGTTGGCTTACGGGCCAAATCTGATCAGCCTGCTTCGGCTGAGCGGTGTCGTAGCTGGCAAAGTCCTGCGTGGCGCCAATCCGGCTGAATTGCCGATCGAACGGCCAACGAAATTCGAAACGGTGCTCAACATGCGAACCGCGCACGCTCTGGGCCTATCGATTCCTACATCGTTTTTGTTGCGCGCCGACGAGGTGATCGAGTAAGACGGGACCAGAGCCGCACGCCTTAACCTTCCATCAATTGCTTGCGCTGCACCGTGCGCCCTCGGGCGGTGCATCGACGCGCCCCCCTCGATGCGCACATGTTGGGCGTGCGTCGGTGCCGCCCGAACCTTCCACCACCTATCGGAACCGCACAGCGAGCGAACCCCGTTTTAAGCTATCGTAATGAACCCGTTGAGCGCGAAATCCAAGCCCTTGAAGCCAAAGCGAAGACGCAAAGGTTCAAGAAACCACTCAACTCACAACTCTTCGCCTATCACCTCGGGTAGCTCCGATTGCTGTTGGCCTCACAAACGCATTATTAACAAGCCCAGGAATCCGGTCAGCAGCACAGCAACCGGCACGAGGACGTTGAAGGCCAATTCTCCGAATTCCATCTCGCTATGATACCCATCATCGGAATTGAATGAACACGTTAGCCCAATCGCGGAGCGCAAGTAACATGCTATTTTGACAGAGGAGCGACGGCGGGGGGATGGTCAAATGAGGAGCGGCGGCGGGGGGATGGTTAAAGATGAGCGATAAACCTCTTGCGCGCGAGCGCGAACCTCGTAATGAACCCGTTGAGCGCGAAATCCAAGCCCTTGAAGCCAAAGCGAAGACGCAAAGGTTCAAGAAACCACTCAACTCACAACTCT
>JBKPOZ010000026.1:0-10239 GCA_046733355.1 Pseudomonadota bacterium
GTGTGGGAGCGGCTGGACTTGCCGATCAAGAACCGCGTGCTGGCGGCCGAGTAAGCTCGAGCGGAGCGGATCTGAAAGGGCCGGCCAAGGTCGGCCAATGCGGCATTCCCGCGGCGCGCCGAGGTCGGCAGGTCCGCGGCAACTCTCGCCGGCGCTTCTGAGCTGAAATGGCCACGCCGGCCCAGGCCAGCGATATTCTCGCTCGTTGCGGCATGCGATAGAATGAAATCGTCGGGCTCGGGCCCACGAACCGCGGACCATCATGCTGCAAGGCTGGACCGTAATCGCCGTTGCGCTCGGGTACATCGGTCTCCTGTTCGTGGTCGCGAGCTATGGGGACCGGACTCGTCGATTTGGCCGCGCGGGCCGGTGGCGGCATTTCATTTACCCGCTGTCACTCGCGATCTATTGCACCTCTTGGACGTTCTTCGGCTCGGTCGGACTCGCCTCGCGCACCGGCTTCGATTTTTTAACGATTTACGTCGGGCCGATTCTTCTGATCGGACTGTGCTCGCCGCTGGTTATCCGCATCGTGCGACTGGCGAAGGCGCAGAACATCACCTCAATCGCCGACTTCATTGCCGCCCGCTACGGCAAAGCGCAAACCGTGGCCGCGGCGGTGGCGCTGATCGCGATCATCGGCACGATCCCGTACATCGCGCTTCAGCTCAAGGCGGTCTCGGCCTCGCTGACCACCATTCTCGCGCCGATCGGACCGGCGAGCGGAGCGATGCAACCGGTCTTGGGCGATATTGCGCTCTATGTCGCGGTTGCAATGGCGATCTTCGCGGTGCTGTTCGGTACTCGGCATATCGACGCCACCGAACATCAGGATGGACTGATGCTGGCGATCGCAACCGAATCGATCGTCAAGCTGATTGCTTTCGTCGGTGTCGGGGTATTCGTCACGTTCTGGTTGTTTGACGGACCGCTCTCGCTATTTGCTCAGGCTCTAGAGCGGCCGAACACGGCGGCGGTGCTTACGCGCGAGCCGGTTCCTGGCACGGTCCTCGCAATGACGCTGCTGTCGCTGTTCGCCATCATGTTGCTGCCGCGACAGTTCCACGTCACCGTGGTCGAGAACAACAACGAGGACGAGATCAGGCGCGCCTCTTGGGTGTTTCCGCTTTACCTGATCCTAATCAATCTGTTCGTCGTGCCGATCGCGTTGGCCGGCCTGCTGACGTTCAGCCCGGGGCAGGTCGACAGCGACATGTTCGTGCTCGCTTTGCCGCTCGCCGCACACTCCAACCTGTTCACCATCGCAGCGTTCGTCGGCGGGCTCTCGGCGGCAACGGCCATGGTGATCGTGGAATCGGTCGCGCTAGCGATCATGGTATCGAACGACATCTTGATGCCGCTCGTACTCCAGCGCCGCGAGGAGCTGATTACCGGCCGCAATGTCGGCGGCTTACTGCTCGCCGTGCGGCGAATGGCCATCTTCGTCATCTTGTTTCTTGCCTATGTGTACTACCGATTGGCCGGTGATGCGCAGCTTGCCTCGATCGGTCTATTGTCGTTTGCAGCCGTTGCGCAGCTCGCGCCAGCTTTTTTCGGCGGACTGATTTGGCGGCGCGCTACCGCCCGCGGCGCGTTGGCCGGGATGACGGTCGGAATCGTGGCCTGGGCCTATACGCTGCTGCTGCCGAGTCTGGCGGGCGTCGGCATCGTCGATGAGACCCTGCTGTCGCAAGGCCCTTGGGGCATCGCGCTGCTGCGGCCGCAGGCGCTTGTCGGGCTCGATCTGCCGCCACTCGCGCAAGGGGTGATCTGGAGCCTTTCGCTCAACGTTCTTGCCTACGTGGTGTTCTCGCTGGGGCGCTCGCCGAGCTCGATCGAACGACTGCAGGCAGACCTATTTGTTCCTACCGACTTGACGCCCATCGTCGCGCCGAGTTTCCGGCTGTGGCGCTCCTCGGTCACGGTCGAAGAATTGGCCACGACCGTGTCGCGCTACCTCGGCGAGGAGCACACACGCAGCTCATTCGACAGCTATGCCTTGACGCGCGGCATCAGCATTGACCCGAAAGGCGAGGCTGACTTCCAGCTCCTGCGCTATGCCGAGCATCTACTCGCCTCGGCGATCGGCGCAGCATCATCTCGCCTCGTACTCTCGCTTCTGCTGCGCAAGCGCACGGTATCCAGGAAAGCGGCGCTCAAGCTCCTCGACGACGCTAACGCCGCCATTCATTACAACCGCGAGATCTTACAAACCGCTCTCGACCATGTGCGCCAAGGCATCGCGGTGTTCGACAAGGAGCTGCACCTTATCTGCTGGAACCGCCAATTCGGCGAAATCCTGGCACTGCCGCCGCAACTCACCAGAGTGGGGACTGCCCTCGATCAGATCCTGCGCTTCCATGCCGAGCAAAGCACCACCGACAGCGAGATCGCTGATGCGCTCGTGCGCGAGCGGCTCGGACGGTATATCGCCAGCAGCGGGCCGTTTTTGGAGCGTTTTGCCGAGCGCGACCTGGTCATGGAGGTGCGCGCCAATCCCATGCCCGATGGCGGTATCGTCACGACCTTCACCGACATGACCCCGAGCGTGAAGGCGGCGGAGGAGCTCGAGCGCGCCAACGAGTCGCTGGAGCGGCGGGTGCAGGAGCGCACCGAGGAATTGACCCGCCTCAATACCGAGCTCGGCCGGGCCAAGGGCGAGGCCGAGCAGGCCAATATCTCCAAGACTCGTTTTCTCGCCGCCGCGAGCCACGACATCCTTCAGCCGCTCAACGCCGCGCGCCTCTACGTCACCAGTCTGGTCGAGCGCCAACGCGGCCGTGACGACGCCCAGCTCATCACCAACATCGACGCCTCGCTCGATGCGGTCGAAGAGATATTCGGGGCGCTGCTCGACATTTCTCGACTTGATACCGGGGCGATGAAGCCCGAGGTCAGCGACTTTCGCATCGACGAGCTGTTGCGGCAGCTCGAGGTGGAGTTCATGCCGCTGGCGCAGGAGAAGGGGCTGCGCTTGAAGTTCCTTCCCTGCTCGCTTGCAGTCCGATCCGACCGGCGGTTATTGCGGCGGCTGCTGCAGAATCTCGTCTCCAATGCCGTCAAATACACCCCCCAGGGTCGCGTGCTCGTGGGCTGCCGGCGCCATGAACGACGCCTGCGCGTTGATATCTGCGATACCGGGCTTGGCATCCCGGCTTCGAAGAAGCAGGCGATTTTCCAGGAATTTCATCGACTGGACGAGGGCGCCAAGGCGGCGCGCGGCTTGGGACTCGGTCTTTCGATTGTCGAGCGCATCGCCCGTGTTCTCGATTACGACATCACCGTCAACTCGGCGCTCGGCCGCGGATCGCGGTTTTCGGTCGAGGTCCCGCTCTCGGCCGTGATACCGCCGCGCCGGCAGCAGGCCGTCGCGCGCGACACCGATCGGGTGCAGCTCGCTGGCATCGGTGTTTTGTGCATAGACAACGAACCCGCAATTCTCGATGGCATGCAAACGCTGCTCGAGGGCTGGGGCTGTCGCGTGCTCAAGGCTCCGCATCTCGAGGCGGCAGTCGTGCTGGTAGCAGAGGCGCAGATGCCGCCTGATGGACTCTTGGTGGATTACCACCTCGATGACGGAAACGGCATCGCCGCGATTACGGAGTTGCGGCGGCGTTTCGGCGCCGATCTCCCGGCCATCCTCATCACTGCCGATCGCAGCCCCCACGTCCGCGCCGATGCGCGCGGCCAGGGCATCCAGCTGCTGCACAAACCGCTCAAGCCGGCGGCACTACGCGCACTCTTGACGCAATGGCGTATGCAGCGGCTCGCGGCGGCGGAATGAGAGCAGCACAATCAATGTCCCATGCCGACCGTCTGCGGCCACTGGCCGAGCTCGATTTTCGACGCCGCAATGACAGCCTGCGTGCGGCTCTCGACGCCGAGCTTTTGCAGAATTGCTGAGACGTGGGCCTTGACGGTCGCCTCGGAGACCCCAAGCTCGTAGGCAATCTGCTTATTGAGCAGGCCCTCCGATAACATCATCAACACGCGCACCTGCTGCGGCGTCAAAGAGGTGAGCCGCGTCAACAGGTCGGCGGTCTCGGTATCTGCCCCGGCGCCGAGATCGATCTCGGGTGGGCTCCACACGCCGCCCTGGAACACGCGGTTAATCGCGCCTCGCATGGTCTCGATGCCCAGCGTCTTTGGAATGAAGCCCGATGCCCCGAAATCCATACAGCGGCGGATCACCCGGGGATCGTCATTGGCAGAGACGACGATAATAGGCACGCTCGGATACTGCGCGCGCAGATACATAAGGCCGGAGAACCCACGCACGCCCGGCATGGTCAAATCGAGCAGGATCAGATCGACATCCGCGCCGCGCTCGAGCAGCTTGGCCAAATCCTCGAAAGAACCCGCCTCGGCAATATCAATATCCTCGAACAGACCTGACACTGCCTCGCGCAACGCACCGCGAAAGAGGGGATGGTCGTCCGCAATGATCAACCGTATCGGATCGGCCATCCGCCCGTCTCCCGCTCGACCTCTGAGTTCTGGGCTCGCACGTCGCGGTCCACCACTCTAGCACAATCCTAAGATCTTCTTCAGCGAACTGCTGTCGGTCGGCTCGACACGGTCGTTGCCTTTAAGCAGAAGGCGATCACCGCCTGCAGCCGATAAATTGCAGCACGATTTCGCGTCGGTGGGGACGCGCGCGATGTTCGGCGACAAAGATGCCTTGCCAGGTGCCGAGCGCAAGCGCACCGCCGACCACCGGGATGTGCAGCGACACGCCCGTGAGCATCGTCTTCACGTGGGCCGGCATGTCGTCAGGCCCCTCGACGGCATGAACCCAAGGGGCATCGGCCGGCGCAAGCCGGTCAAGTGCGGTCACAAGGTCGGTGCGCACGTCAGGATCGGCATTTTCCTGGACCACTAGAGAGGCCGACGTATGCCGGACAAAAAGGAACAGCGCACCGTCTTTCGCCCTGCTCTCCGAGACAAAGCGCATGGCCTCGCCGGTGATCTCGGTAAACGGGCCTGCACTGCTATCGACCACGAGGGTCGCGGTCGCAATCATCTCTGGCGCAAAGCTGTCGATACGAGACAACGAGCCGCTCATAAGCTCGCTCCGCGTAGTCATGACTGCTTCTTCAGCAAGTCCTTATGCACCGTCGCCATCATGTCGAGCAGTCGGCGCCAGACCTTCTCGACGAAATTCATGACACGGTTGAGATCGGCGTCATTGGGCAATTGCAGGCGAGGCTGGTCGGGATTGGCCGGTGCATCCGGCTTGACGCTCTCTGGCAGCGGCAAATTGCGCGCGATCAGCTCTTTCTTGACCGCTGCGTTTTCGGCCTGAAGGCGCGCAATCTCGGCCTCGAGCGCCGCGCGCTCGTCAGGGACGGCCTGGCATACCCACCCGGCCGGCCGCTGTGCGCAGATCGATACTTGGCCGGTGCGGCCGTCAAGCCGCAGATACCCCTCATCGACACGGTTGAACGTGTATCGCTTGTCGTCGCCAGGGGGCGTGCCGGTTTGCCCCCAAGCCATGGACGACACCGTGAGAGCCAGGCCAGCGACGATGAAAGCACTCACGCGGATCATGCGATCGCTCCTTGGTTGGCCGTGGACAGACGATGCAATGGCGCCGCGGGCACTTCAAGCCACAGCGGTCGAGTGCGGAGCCGGAGGCAATCTTTGCCCCGCAGCCCCACCCTGACCTCCTCCACAGTGCCGGTTCCATGCTCGCCCAGGCGTGATCTTCCGTTGCTGGCTCAGTCACTTAGCGCAAGGCGCAATTCTTGACTCGCATAAACCCAATCAGTATGGTCCGCGCGCCTTGGGGACCGAATTGATCTTGCCGAAATCAGCGCGGGTGTCGAAAGCATGGCCGACGACGCACGCCAAAAAGGTGATCGCGAACAAAATCTGGCTGAGGAGGCTGCGCTCTCCGCAAGGTTCAGGCGTCTGGGCGAGGAGCTCGGCCAAGTCCACGAGCGCCCTGCCGAGAGCGGTCCGGATCAGTCTGCCGCCTCCAACCGGTCAGCGATGGCCCGCGGCTTTCGGCTCTCGACCGAGCTCGTCGCCGGGGTTTTAGTGGGCGCAGCGTTTGGTTGGGTGCTCGATCGCTTACTAGGAATTTCACCCTGGGGATTGATCGTGTTTCTGCTCCTCGGCTTCGCGGCCGGCGTGCTCAACGTGATGCGGTCGGCGGGCGCGCTTCCGAGCGGCCCATTGAGCCCGAAACGATGAACACCGCCACGCGCCTGGAGTCCCTCTACCGCGCCGCGGCACCGTAGGATTTGATCCCGCATGGACCCCATTCACCAGTTCGAGATCAAAAACCTGCTTCCGATCATTCGCATCGGCGGCACCGAGATTGCCTTTACGAATTCGGCGCTGTTCATGCTGATCGCGCTGGCTCTGATCCTTGCGCTGATGCTCGGCGCCACCCGTTCGCGCGCCCTCGTCCCCGGAAGGCTGCAGGCGATGGCTGAAATGGTTTACGAGTTCGTCGCCGATACACTGCGAAACTCCGCCGGCCAGGAGGGCATGAAATTCTTCCCGCTGGTGTTCTCGATTTTCGTCTTCATTCTGGTGCTCAACTTGATAGGTATTGTCCCCTACGCCTTCACGGTGACGAGCCACATCATCATTACCGTCGCGCTCGCGCTGCTGGTCTTCCTCACGGTCGTGATCTACGGCTTTTGGCGGAACGGATTGCGCTTCCTCAAACTGTTCGTGCCAAGCGGGATACCCATCTACATCCTGCCGCTGGTGACAGCGATCGAGGTGATGTCATTCTTTTCACGGCCGGTGTCCCATAGCGTGCGATTGTTCGCCAACATGCTGGCTGGTCACATCACCTTGAAGGTGTTCGGCGGGTTCGTGGTTATGCTCGGGGGCCTTGGACTCCTGGGCTGGCTTGGCGCCGCCTTGCCGCTGGCTCTGACGACGGTGCTCACGGCGCTCGAGCTGCTGGTCGCTTTGTTGCAGGCCTACGTCTTCGCCATTCTTACTTGCATCTACCTCAATGATGCGGTTCATCCTGGCCATTGAATACCTATCCATCAAACATCCCTCGAACAGGAGCTTCCTCATGGATCCGACCGCCGCGAAATACATTGGTGCTGGGATTGCCTGCATCGGCATGGGCGGCGCCGGCGTCGGCGTCGGCATCATCTTCGGTAACTATTTGGCTGCAGCGATCCGAAACCCCTCCGCCGCAGCCGGACAGTTCGCCAATTTGATCTTCGGTTTCGCCATCACCGAGGCGCTCGGTATCTTCTCGCTGCTGATTGCGCTGCTTCTGCTGTTTGCCCTCGGCTGACCCGAGCATCGAATGGGCCGCAGCCAACCGCGGTGCAGTCCATGGAGACAGCTATGGCCCAAAACAGCTCAGAGCCGGTAGGATCGGTCGAGGTTCCCGCGAGCGAGCACGGACGCGGGTTTCCGCCCTTCAATGCCGAGACCTACGCCTCGCAGCTGCTGTGGTTGGCGCTGATCTTCCTCGCGCTCTATCTCTTGATGTCGCGAATTGCGCTGCCGCGGGTCGGGTCGATCCTCGAGGCGCGCAGAGAGCGCATCGCAGACGATCTTGCCGAGGCACAGCGCTTCAAGGACGCATCGGATGCCGCAATTGCGGCGCATGAGAAGGCGTTGGCGGAAGCGCGCGCGCGGGCGCAGGCGCTCGCCAGCGAGACACGGGCAAAGGCGACGGCAGCAGCGGAGGCCCGTCGCAAGGAAGTGGACGCGAAGCTGCATGCCCGCATCGCGGACGCAGAGAAGGCCATCGCCGGGACACGATCGGCGGCGCTGGCAAATGTACGCACTATCGCCGGCGAGGCTGCGGCTGCTATCGTCGAGCGGCTGACGGGCATCGCGCCGACAAGTGAAGAGGTCGGCCAGGCCGTCAGCAAGGCCATCACCAAGCGCTGAGAAAATTGATGTTTGAAGCCGAGTTCTGGGTCGCCGTCGCCTTCGTCGTCTTGCTCGGCGTGCTCGGTTACGTCGGGGCCCATACCCGCTTGCTCAAGGGTATCGACGACCGGCGGGACCGCATCAAGTCAGAGCTCGATGAGGCGCGCAGGCTCAAGGCGGAAGCCGAGGCTCTGCTTGCCACGTACCGGCGCAGGCAGCAGGAGGCCGAGCGCGAGGCAGAGACGATCATCGCCAGCGCCAAGGGCGAAGCTGAGCGTCTCGCTGCGGAAGCCGAGGCTAAAATCGAAGAATTCATCGCGCGGCACACCAAGATGGCCGAAAATAAAATCGCCCAGGCCGAAGCTCAGGCGGTGGCGGATGTGCGCTCGGCCGCAGCCGATGTCGCGGTCGCGGCAGCGGAAACGATCCTCAGCCGCAGCGTCAAAGACAAGCTCGCGGACGATCTTCTGGCCAAAGGCATTGCCGATTTCAAGGCCAAGCTGAATTAGCTCCTTTTCACGGTTCGCTCGCCAAATCAGCAAACTGTGCAAAAACGATTTCCGGGCGCTGCGGCGCCCGACTTTTGCCACGGCGGCGTTCCCTAATTTGTTCAGGCCCTGATTCCTTGAGCAGCATTTCAGGCCTGCGCGCGCCCCCGCAGCACTGAGAGGCTTCTGTGATCATCTTTGATTGCAACGGTGTGCTGGTCGATAGTGAACAAATCGCCGCCGAAGTGGCCGCGGACGAGCTCGCGCGCGTAGGGATTACGGTCACGCCCGAAGTCATGACGCGCTATCTCTCCGGCCGCCGCCCCGCCGACATCTTTGCCATGATTGAATCAGTCAGCGAACGCAAGCTGCCGGGAAACTTTGGCGCAACCGTCGCCACTTCAACCGTGAAGCGGCTGCGGGCCGATCTACGCGCTATTCCGCATGCAGCCTATGCGCTCGCATGGCTGCGCGGACCGAAATGCGTGGCATCGTCTTCGCCCCCCGAGCGCGTCCGAGCCAGCCTGGAAACGACGGGTTTGGCGAGATTCTTCAAATTTGTCTTTTCCGCAAGCGATGTGCCGAACGGCAAGCCCGCGCCCGATCTATTCCTGCACGCAGCAGCACGCACGGGCGTACAGCCTGCCGATTGTATCGTGGTCGAGGACTCTGCGGCCGGGGTCACCGCTGCCACCGAGGCCGGCATGACGGCCATCGGGTTTGTCGGCGCGAGCCATGCCGGTTTTCAGCTCGGCGAGGATCTCAAAGCCGCGGGAGCGCGGACGATTGTCGCGGACCTGCGGCATTTAAAGAGTGCCGTGGTTGCGCTCCGCGGGTGGTAGCTAGCATCGCGGGGCTTCTATTGCTGTCGCGTTGTCGTCTTCTTCGCCGTTTTCGGCGCCTTCTTCTCGTTCTTGTCACCGATTTCGTCGAAACCGACGTAAACGACGTAAGCGTCGAGTTCCGACCGCGATGGCAATGGAAACGTCAGGCCCTCTTCGACATCGACGAATGGGACGTGTGTCTGGGCCGGCGGAACGGTGACCGAGATCCGTTTGAACTTGGTGATGACGGTCTTCGGCTGCGGTCCCTCGCGCACGACTGCATAGCGCAGGGGTACGTCGACGTGGCCCGGCCCACCCATCGGTCCGAGTATAACGCGGCCCTGAACGCCCACTTTGATGCTCAGGTTGCCGCCCTGCACCGCGCATTCGCGGGCGGTTTGACCGAACGAAAGCTGGTAACGCAAGTCCCCAGCGGTCGCGTCGGTGGTCTTGGCGGCGACATTCATGGTCGAAGCGCCGGTGCGAATATCGACTCCGGGGCATTCGATTTCGGGTGCGGTCGGCGTCGGCGAATGCGGCTGAGTGACGCCTGGCGTCGCACTGGAGAAAAGGTTCGCGAACCGGCTGGTAAACGAGGGCGAGTCGTCGGACGAGCCCACGCTCGAGGCAAGCGAGCAGCCGGACAGCAGTGCGGCAGTCGTGATCAGCGCCGCGACGCCGCGCAGCCCGCGTGCTTGCTCTCGGTCATTTCCCCGCCCCATTGAAATCGCTCGGCTTTTCGACAAAACACCCGGCTTTTTCGAAGCTTATTTCCACCAATTCATGGCGGTCCCAAGGCCGGCGGGACGCGGCTAATCGTCCTTAAGACGGGCGAACAGCAGGTGATCCTGCCAGATGCCATCGATGCACAGGTATTGGCGGGCAAAACCCTCGCGCCCGAAACCCGTTTTCTCCAGGAGCCGGACCGACGCAACATTGGCGGGAATGCAGGCGGCTTCGATGCGGTGAAGCCTCAGCGTCCCGAATGCGAAGGGGACGATGGCATTCACTGCGGCCGTCATATGACCTTGGCGCGCGAAGAGTGCTCCGATCCAGTACCC
>JBKPOZ010000027.1:0-11499 GCA_046733355.1 Pseudomonadota bacterium
TCGTGGGCTCGGAGATGTGTATAAGAGACAGGTGGAGGGGTTGGTGAAAGGTGCCCCGCACAAGGACAAGGCCGAGAAGGTGTTTGACTATTTGTTGTCCGACAAGGGCCAGAAAATCTGGACGAATGCCTATCTGCGCCCCGCCCGTCCCATTCCTCTACCGGAGGAAGTGAAACGCAAATTCCTGCCCGACAGCGAATACGCCCGTGCCAAAAGCGTCGACTGGGGCGAGATGGAGCAGGCACAAAAATCATTCACCGACCGCTACCTCGCCGAGGTGCGGTAACAGCACCGAAACATTGCTCACGGATGGCGCCGTATGTAGGGGCGGGTTTCTAACCCGCCCTGGTCCAACAAACACCGTGAAATTGCAGATGCAGAAGGGATCTCTGCGGCCAGCGGGCGAGTTTGAAACCCGCCCCTGCGGATAATCGGCGATGGCTCACAGCGCGTTCGTCCGCTTGTGTCTCTTGCCGCTTGCGCTTGCGATCACGGCCTTCTTTCTCGTGCCCATGGCGCGTTTGATGATCACTGGCGGCAGCGGCCCCGCGGGTATTGCGGCCTATGCGGCGATCCTCACGGAGCCGCGCTACCGGGCGACGCTCATCAACACCGTTGTGCTCTCCGCCGCGACCACGGTCGTGACGCTCGTGATCGCGACCGTTGTCGGCCTGTTTCTGCAGCGCAACCGGTTCTTTGGGCGCGCTGTACTCATTTCCATGCTCACGTTCCCGCTTGCGTTTCCAGGGGTTGTTGTCGGTTTCATGATCATTCTGCTCGCCGGCAGACAGGGTCTCATCGGCGAGGTTTCCGCGCACCTGTTCGGCGAGAAAATCGTCTTCGCCTATTCGATCCAGGGCCTCTTTCTCGGGTATCTCTATTTCTCCATCCCGCGCGTGATCCTCACCGTTATGGCGACGATCGAGAAGCTCGATCCGGCGCTCGAGGAAGCCGCGCGTGCTCTCGGGGCGGGCCGCTGGGCCGTGCACCGTGACGTCATTCTGCCGGCCCTGCGCCCCGCGTTCGTTGCCTCCGGGGCCATCGCATTTGCCACTGCCATGGGCGCATTCGGCACCGCGTTTACCCTTGCCACCAATATCGATGTCCTGGCGATGCTGATCTACACCGAGTTCACGCTCTCGGCGAATATCGCCATGGCCGCAGCACTCTCTGTCGGACTGGGTTTGATCGCCTGGGCCATTCTCGCGCTTGCACGTTCCTTGAGCGGCGGCCCCGTGGCTGCGGCGGGCTGATTACCATGCGGTGCGGCAAACGCATGCGCGCTCCCTCTCCCCGCCGCCGGGGAGAGGGGTGGGGTGAGGGGGGCAAGATCCTCGAGATTCTAACCCCTCACCCTCTCCCACAGGGAGAGGGAACTCCGTCGAGTTCGTCTCGGGATAAGTGACTCCCGACTCATGCGCGATCGTCTCCTGTTTTTTGCGCAGCTTGCCTTCACGCTGCTGATTGCAGCCTTTCTCATCGTGCCGGCGCTCCTCTCCATGCTCGCCGGCGTGACCGTGAATTATTTCCGCGGCATTGCCTCGGGGCTCACGTTGCAGTGGGTGATTGCAGTCTGGCAGCTCTACGCCGACACGATTGCCCGCTCGCTGCTGATCGCTTTTGGCACGCTTTCGGCTACGCTCGTGATCGGCGTACCGGCAGCCTATGCGTTGCATGTACGCGGCGGGCGTGCGACGCGGCTCATCGAGGAGATTATCACGCTGCCGCTTGCCATTCCGGGCCTCGCAATCGCGCTCGCGCTGCTGCTGTCATATGGCGGGATCAGCGCGTTTCGCCTCTCCCCGCTGTTCATCCTCGTGGGGCATGTGGTGTTCACGCTCCCCTTCATGGTGCGCTCGGTCATGGCGGTGTTTGCCAGCATCGATGTGAAGACGCTCGACGAAGGTGCAGGGTCCCTCGGCGCGACGCCGTGGCGGCGCTTTCGCGACGTCATCGTGCCCAATGCCACGCCCGGCATTCTCGCCGGCTCTCTGATGGTGATTACGCTCTCGCTTGGTGAGTTCAATCTCACCTGGATGCTGCACACGCCTCTGACAAAAACGCTTCCGGTGGGACTCGCGGACAGCTATGCCTCAATGCGTCTGGAAGTCGCGTCCGCCTACACGCTCGTCTTTTTTGTCATGATCATTCCCCTTCTCGTCGCCATGCAGCTCTTTGCCGATCGTGCAACACGCGCCGGTGCGCCGCGGGCCAAAGCGTGACCGCAGGCGTTCGCCTCGAGCGCTGCGGAAAGACATTTGCCGATGGCACCCGCGCGCTCGAGCCCGTCTCACTTGACGTCGCCGAGGGAGAAACGGTCGTGCTGCTCGGCCCTTCGGGCTGCGGCAAGACGACGACCCTGCGCATCATCGCCGGCCTCGAACAGCCCGACCCTGGAGGCCGCGTGCTGTTCGCCGGTGAGGACGTCACCCCCATTCCCATTGAGCGGCGCAACGTGGGCATGGTGTTTCAGTCCTACGCGTTGTTTCCGAATATGAATGTGGCCCAAAATATCGGCTATGGGCTTAAGATCAGGGGCGTGCACGCGGCGGAGCGCACAGCCCGCGTGTCCGAGGTGGTCGCACTCACCGGCATCGAGGGGCTTGAGCACCGTCGTATCGATCAGCTATCGGGCGGCCAGCGCCAGCGTGTCGCCCTGGCGCGCGCGGTTGCCATCCATCCACGCGTTCTACTGCTCGATGAGCCGCTCACCGCACTCGATGCGGCCCTGCGCGAGCGGCTGCGTGGCGAGCTCAACCGGCTCCTGCGCACCCTCCGTATTACCGCCGTGTATGTCACGCACGACCAGGCGGAGGCGATGACCCTGGGCGACCGTATCGTGGTGATGAGCAGGGGCGCGATTGCCCAGATCGGCACGCCCAAGGAAATCTATTTCAAACCTGTGAATCGCTTCGTCGCCGAATTCGTCGGAGCGGCAAATATCGTGGAGGCAATTGCGGCGCAGGGACGCCTTTCGCTTCCAGGAGGCGAGCTGACAGTTATCGAACAAAATGTGTCCGGGCCCGTGACGGCGATGATCCGACCCGAAGCCATCGGCATCGTCGCTCCGCACTCCGCATCGTGCCGCGGTGTCGTGCAGACGATCAGCTTCATGGGCGACCGACAAAGATTGATTATCAGCGGCGCCGCGGCACGACCGCTCACCGCCGAGATTGCGAATTCGATCGACGTAAAGGTTGGCGAGCAGGTCGGGCTCGCCGTATCTCCGCAGGCGATCCGAATACTGCCTGGAGAAGATCGGTGAACTCCCGCTGGGAGCTGGTCGCCCAAGTATCCGACCTGCACATCAAAAAGCTGGGAGAGCTCGCTTACCAGAAGGTCGACACAGCTGCGGCGCTCACGCGCTGCATTGATACGCTGCATGCTTTGCAGCCGCGCCCGCAGCTCGTCGTGGTTTCTGGCGATCTCGTCGATACGCCGGCGCCCGAGGAGTACGAGCATCTTGCGCGGTTGCTCGCGCCGCTCGAGCTGCCGCTCGCAGTCATTCCGGGAAATCACGATGCCCGCGCTTCCCTGCGCGCGACATTTCCCGGGCAGCCCTACGTGCGAGCTGAGGGCGCGCTCGACCTCTCGATCCGCCTCGAGGACATCGATCTCATGCTGATGGATTCGAGCGTGCCGGGCACTGACTATGGGGAGCTAACCGAAGAAACTCTCCTATGGCTGGATGCAACGCTGAGGCGCGATCCGGATCGACCAGCATTGCTCTTCATGCATCATCCGCCGTTCCTGACCGGGATCGAGCACATGGACCGCCAGAATCTGCATAATGCGGATGAATTCGGCAGGGTAGTACAGCGGCATCGGCGCGCGCGGCTGATCGCCGCTGGCCATGTCCATCGCTCGACGCACACGATCTTTGCAGGCGTCCCGGCCAGTATCTGTCCCGCGCCGAATCATGCCGTCGCCTTGGACCTATCCGGCACGTTGCCGCCTTCCCTGAAAGTTGAGCCGCCAGGTCTGCACCTGCACGCCTGGGACCGCTTGAAGAAAACGCTGGTCACCCATTTCGTCCCGATCGGCGACTTCCTAGGGCCCTATCCCTTTTTCGCTCCGGACGGTCGCCAGCTGTAAGGCCGGAAAGATGCTACTCTGCCGGACACTCACAGCACTGAAGGGGAATAGCGCCAGCGTGTTCGGCCATTTTGCAATCTGGGGCACCAGGCTGCGCTTTTGCGTGGTACGCTCCCGATGAACCCGCAACCTGCGGAAATCGGTGCGCCGGTTACGGAGATCGAGACCCCCGCGCTCGTGCTCGATCTCGATGCATTCGACCGCAATATCGTAAAGATGGCCGAGTTTGCTGCCCGCGCTGGCGTGCGCCTGCGGCCGCATGCGAAATGCCACAAGTCACCGGCGGTTGCGCTGCACCAGATCGCAAACGGTGCCGTGGGACAGTGCGTGCAGAAGGTAGGCGAAGCGGAAGTGCTCGTGCGCGGCGGCATCAAGGATGTGCTGGTGAGTAACCAAGTGGTTGGCGAGCGCAAGCTGCGCCGCCTCGCCTCGCTTGCCAAAAATGCAACGATCACGCTCTGCTTCGACGCGTCCGAGCAGGTTGACGCGGCGTCGTTCGTGGCGCGCGACTTTGATGTCGAACTGGGCGCACTTGTCGAAATCGAGGTTGGCATGGAGCGCTGCGGCATCGCCCCGGGCCGCCCTGCCGCATCGCTCGCGCGGCACATCGCGAACGCGCCCAACCTGAAGTTTCGCGGCCTTCAGGCCTACCATGGCCGCGCGCAGCACTTGCCGTCGTGGCAGGAGCGCGCGCAGGCGATCGCGTTTGCAATCGATGCCGTGCACGAGACGCAGCGCGCCCTCGCCGCCGAAAATCTGGAATGCGAAATCATTTCCGGAGGGGGAACGGGCACGTTCGAGTTCGAGGCGGCGAGCGGGGTTTACAACGAGCTTCAGGTCGGCTCATACGCGTTCATGGATACCGAATACGCGCGCATCGGCGCCCGCGCCGGCGGCCGCTATGCCGAGTTCGAGCACAGCCTCTTCGTGCTCGCCTCGGTGATGAGCGTCCCGGCCCGCGATCGAGCCATCGTGGATGCGGGGCTTAAATCCTACAGCGCCGAAAAAGGACTGCCCTGGGTGCATGGGCGGGACGGCCTCGAGGTCACCGGTGTCTCCGATGAGCACGGCAAGCTCACGCTGGGCGCGCATGCGCAATCGCTGCACTTGGGCGAAAAGATCTGGCTTATCCCGGGCCACTGCGATCCGACAATCAACCTGCACGACTGGTATGTCGGGGTGCGCAATAGCCGTGTCGAGACGCTGTGGCCGATCAGCGCCCGTGGGGCCAGCATCTGAGACCCGTGTTTGCGGTCGAGCATTATTATGCCGCGCAGCTGCTCCTTCGCTCTGCTTGCAATTGTGTTGAGCGCGTTGTCCGCCACTGCACAACAGGATGGTGGAGAGGATGCGCGCACGCGCGAACCGCCGGTCACACCCGCGGTGCGCGCAGACGTGCGCGAATCCATCTGCCTCATGATTGAAGCGGCCGCGCGTTCGCACGATCTTCCCGTCGAGTTCTTTGCCCGCGTTATTTGGCAGGAAAGCCGGTTTCATCCCGAAGCAGTGGGACCACGCACGCGCAGCGGTGAGAACGCACAAGGGATTGCCCAATTCATGCCGCGGACCGCTGCCGAGCGAGGGCTCCTCGATCCCTTTGACCCGGTCCAGGCGCTTCCAAAATCCGCGGAATTCCTGCGCGAGTTGCGCGATCAGTTCGGCAACCTTGGACTCGCGGCAGCCGCGTATAACGCGGGCCCGGCGCGAGTCCGCGGCTGGCTTGCGGGTGCGCGCACTTTGCCGGCCGAGACGAGGCATTACGTGGCTGCGATTACCGGCATCTCGCCCGATGAATGGGCACGATCAGGGAACCGGGAGCCTGAACGTACGCTGCCGCCGAACTGCAAGGACATGATGGCTCTCCTGCAACGGGGGCCAAATCCATATTTCGAAAAGCTGCAGGAGCGGGTGAAGCTCACCGCGGACAGCCCCTGGGGCGTTCAGCTCAGCGCGGGATTTTCCCGCGAGCAAACGCTCGCCGCTTATTCGACCATCGCCTCACGCTTCGCCAAAGTCCTCTCCGGCCGCGATCCGACCATTCTGAGCTCTCTCCTGCGCAGTCGGGGCACCCGCACGTTTTATCAGGTGCGCGTTGGAGAACAGACGCGCGAGAGCGCCAATATGCTCTGTGCAAATATTCGCCGCGCCGGCGGTGCCTGCATGGTGCTGCGCAACCGTGCAGGGTAAGCCCATTTCCAGTGGAGCTCGCGGCCCCGATTGCGGCTGGGAGTTTGCCGCATGATAGCCCCATTCCCGCCGCCTTCGGACCGCCATATCGGCATGCAAGAGTATTAAGGAATAAGGCTGCTCGCGGTCGGGGGATCGCACCGCAAAACCAGCATCACTGCTCCGTCGCTGCAGCGGATACTCCGTTCGGCGCGGCTGCGGCGATGCTCGATTGTCGGCGGGGAGTGCATGGAGCGAGGGCTCGCGGGGAGGGGGTTGGCGCAGACGGCGCGGCTTGCCGCCGCCGCACTTGCCTGCCTGGCGCTGGCTCACTGCTCCTGGCCCAAATACGGCCCCCGTGTCATCGACGAAGGGGAGCCGGTCCCCAAGGGCGGCGGGACCTATAAGGTCGGCCAGGCGTACAACATTAACGGCCGCACCTACGTGCCGCACGAAAACCCCAAATACCGCGCCGAAGGCGTCGCATCCTGGTACGGGCGCGACTTCCACGGCCGGTTGACGGCCAACGGAGAGGTTTATGACATGCACAGCATTTCAGCAGCGCATACGACCATGCCGCTGCCGAGCTATGCGCGAGTGACTAATCTGGAAAACGGCCGCTCAATTGTTGTACGCGTCAATGACCGCGGGCCATACGCGCGCAATCGCATCATTGATGTCTCGATTGGAACGGCGAAGGCACTGGAGTTCTACGGCAAGGGACTCGCGCGCGTTCGGGTGGAATATGTCGGGCCGGCTCCGCTGGAAGGCAGCGACGATGCCATGTTGATTGCCACCCTGCGCGAAGGCAGCCCTGCTCCCGCGCCATCGAAGGTCATGATCGCTTCCGCCAAGCCTTTCCTGCCCAACGCGGAGCAAGCAAAGCCTCCTGCATCTGCGGCCGTTGACCCGGGTCCGGGCCGTAAACAGGCGGTGATTGCCACGGCGCCTTCGGCGCGCATGCCATCACGGACCAAATCAGCCTCTGCGGATCCTCGGCCCGACGAAATACCGCAGATGGTCGGTGAACCCGAGCCCGCGCCCCCTTTGCTCGGTCTCATGAGCGGTCGCGGCCTTTACTGAAGGCATGACGCAAACAGTGTTCGCCATCAAATTGCCCTCACAGCGTTGATTTTGACGTACTTTCGTTGTTAAAGCGTGCAGCCGATGAGGCACATGCCGAAATCCAGATGAACCAGAAATCCAGATGAACCATATGTACCAATTGTTTTCTGCGTTGCGGCGAGCCAGTTTTGCGGTGGTTTGTCTCGTCGGAGCGGCATCGGCGTTCGCGGCGCCCAACCCGGTTTCCGGACCCAGCAAGGCGCACGAGGGTTTCCAGACCGCGGCGGCACACGCAATCCTGATTGACGCAGAAAGCGGCAGCGTGCTGTTCGAGAAGGCAGCCGACGATCTCATCCCGCCGGCCAGTCTCTCGAAACTGATGACAGCGGAGGTCGTGTTTAACGAACTGCGCAAGCAGCGCTTTCAGCCCACGACCGAATTCATCGTCAGCACCAACGCCTGGCGGCGGGGCGGGGCGCCCTCGCATACGTCCAGCATGTTTTTGCCCATCCACAGCCGAGCCGCGATCGACGATCTTCTGCACGGGGTGATCATTCAGTCGGGCAACGACGCGTGCATCACGCTTGCCGAGGGCATTTCCGGCACAGAATCCGCATTCGCCGAGCTGATGATCAAGCGGGCGCGCGAGATCGGCCTTACCAAGTCGACATTTGGCAACTCGACGGGGCTCCCGGATCCGCGGCAGCTGATGACCGCCCGCGAGCTTGCGAAGCTCGCGCGTCATATCATTCGGACCTATCCGGAGTACTACAAATATTACGGGGAGCGTGAGTTTACCTGGAACAAGATTCGCCAGTACAACCGCAATCCATTGCTGGCGATGAATATCGGTGCCGACGGGCTCAAGACCGGCTTCACGAAGGAGGCCGGCTACGGGCTCGTCGGCTCAGCGGTGCAAAACGGGTTGCGCCTCATTGTAGTGGTCAACGGCTTGCGGTCCGATAAAGAGCGGGCAGACGAGGGGAAAAAGCTGCTCGAATGGGGCTTTCACAATTTCCAATCGACCCTGCTCTTCGCGGAAGGCCAGGAGATCGCCTATGCAAAGGTTTACGGAGGCGCGAAAGGCTCCGTGCCCGTGGTCGCCGGGAAAGCCGTGAATTTGATGGTGCCGCGCGGTGTCCGCGAAAAGATCATTGCGCGCATGGTGTACTCAGGACCTGTCCGCGCCCCGGTTCAGGAGGGCCAGCAGATCGGTACGCTGAAAGTCTGGCGCGGCGACTTCCTCGTCCTCGAGGTGCCCGTGCAGGCCGCAGAGGCAGTAGGAACAGGTTCGATGTCCCGCAAGGCGTTTGACGCGGCAACTGAAATGGTGCTGGGCGTATTCCGCGCGGGGCTGCAACGCCTTTAGAACATGATCATGTTCGCGTAACCAGACGCGCAAAGCAGCCCTGAAGTACAACGGCCCAGATTGGCTCGCCGAGCTTCCCGAGTCCTTGATCTTGCATTCGCGTCACGATGCCATGCGCGGAAAATTCATCACCATCGAAGGCGGGGAGGGCACCGGTAAATCCACCCATGCAGCTTTATTGGCCGACCGGCTCAGGAGCTTGGGGATCGAAGTGGTGCTCACGCGCGAACCAGGAGGTTCGCCCGGCGCCGAGGCGATTCGATACGTTCTGCTCTCGGGGGCAGCAAAGCCCCTTGGCGCCGCGGCGGAGGCGCTTCTTTTCGCAGCTGCACGCGACGACCACGTGCGCAGTACGATCGAGCCGGCACTCGCCCGCGGTGCGTGGGTCATCTCGGACCGGTTCCTCGATTCAACGAGGGTCTACCAGGGCACGCTTGGACATCTGGACGAGAAGTTCATCCGCGCGCTCGAGCGCATTACATTGGGCGAGCTCAGACCGGATATCACCTTTATTCTCGATGTGCCCGCCGAAGTGGGACTTGCACGCGCCAAAAAGCGGCGGGGCAGTGAGAGCGCCGACCGGTTCGAGGACGAATCTCTGGCCAGCCACGAGGCTCTGCGGGAGGCCTATCGCCTGCTTGCGGTTGCCGAACCGCAGCGCTGCATCCTGCTGGACGCGACCGAGGCGAAACCGGTCGTGGCCGACCGTATCTGGCGCACCGTCACCGATCGCCTTTCGCCGGCGACGGCACCGCTCACGGCGGCCGGGATCGCATCGTGAGGCGCAGAACCGAAACGACAGAGGACGAGACGGGAGATCCGCGCGACACGACCGTCCTCTTCGGGCACGCAGCCGCCGAGCGGGCCGTGCTCGAGGCTTATAGCTCTCGCCGCCTCGCTCATTCTTTGCTCATTTCCGGGCCACGCGGGATCGGCAAGGCAACACTTGCCTATCGCATCGCGCGCTTCATCCTTGCGCACCCCGATGCGTCAGCTCCGGAGGTGCAGTCGGCAAGGACGCTGCACGTAGCGGCCGATCATCCGGTGGCGCGGCGCATCGCCGCCCAGGCGCAGCCCGATCTGCTTGTGCTCGAGCGCACGATCAATGAAAAAACCGGCAAGCTCCGCCAGGACATTGCGGTTGAGGACGTGCGAAAGTCCGTAACTTTCTTCGGATCGACGCCGGGGCAGGGGGGATGGAGGATCGCGATCGTCGATTCCGTTGACGAGCTCAACGAGCAGGGCGCCAACGCGCTATTAAAAATACTCGAGGAGCCTCCGCGGAAAGCGCTGCTGCTTTTGGTGAGCCATTCTGCGGCCCGCATTCTGCCCACCATACGCTCGCGCTGTCGTTCCTTGGTCCTGCGGAGTCTCGCGGCGGATGACGTTGCACGTGCTGCAGCCGCTGCACTTGGGCGAGACGAAGCTGATCCCGAGATCACAGCCGCTGCTGGGCTGGCAGAGGGCAGTGTGCGCCGCGCGCTGGCATTCATCTCAGAGGATGCGGTCGAACTGCGTCGACAGATTCTTGCGGTGCTGGACAGCTTGCCGAACGTGAACAAGGAGGCGCTCCATGCCCTGGGCGACCGCCTTTACGGCACTGAGCAGGCAAGCCTCGAGGCGTTCGTCGATGTCGTTAACGGCTGGGTTGCCGGGCGCCTGAAAAGTCCACATCAACGGCCGCCAAGCCTCGATCGCCTTGCACGCATCTGGCAGGAATTCAATCAGTCCTCGCGTGATACGGAAACTTTCAATCTTGACCGCAAGCCTTTGGTTTTCAACGTGATCACGGCGCTCGCCGATGCATGCCGCGCGTGCTAGCCAGCGGAGCCGGCCTGCCCGCTCCGTCCGGTTGCGTGCATGCGGCGGCCATCTCAGCGCTACCGCACACCTGACGCTATGCTAGGCGCCGGACCGAGCTGACACATGCCGGAAAGTCCACGTTATTACGTCACGACGGCAATCGCTTATCCAAACGGCGCGCCGCACATCGGGCACGCCTATGAGGCCATTGCCACGGACGCGATCGCCCGCTTCATGCGGCTCGACGGGTACGACGTCCTGTTTCTGACCGGAACCGATGAGCACGGCATCAAAATGCTGCAGACCGCAAGCAAAGAGAAGCTCACGCCCGAGCAACTCATTGCCCGCAATGTGCCACGCTTTCAGGCCATGGTCGAACGCTTCAATTGCTCGAATGACGATTTCATACGCACAACCGAGCCGCGGCATCATCGCGCGTCGATTGGGCTGTGGCAGCGCATGGCCGCAGCGGGCGACATCTATTTGGGAAAATATGCAGGTTGGTACTCGGTACGCGACGAGGCCTATTACGACGAGCATGAGACGAAACTCAGCGAGCGCGGGGAGCGGGTAGGGCCGCAAGGCTCGCCCGTCGAATGGGTCGAGGAGGAAAGCTTTTTTTTTCGGCTCTCGGCCTATCAGGACAAGCTGCTCGAGCTTTACGCCCGCTGCCCCGATTTCGTGCTGCCGAGAGAGCGGCTGAACGAGGTCGTGAGCTTTGTGAAACGCGGGCTGCAGGACCTTTCCATCTCGCGCACCACTTTCGATTGGGGCGTACGGGTGCCGGACAACCGCAATCATGTCATGTACGTGTGGGTCGACGCGCTGACGAACTACATCACCGCGGTCGAATATCCGGACACGGAGAGCGCGCGGTTTCGCCGCTATTGGCCCGCCGACCTGCACGTGATCGGAAAGGACATCGTGCGCTTCCATGCAGTGTACTGGCCGGCTTTTCTGATTTCAGCCGGCGTAGAGGTGCCGCGGCGCATCTTCTCGCA
>JBKPOZ010000028.1:0-71542 GCA_046733355.1 Pseudomonadota bacterium
ACGTAGGCTTGCACGCATTTACGGAAGGGGCACTCCTGTCCGGCACCTGCATCTCGCTAGCACCGGGAATGGCCGTGTTTGTGGTGGCAAAGGGCAAGGCCGAAGGTGTCATCCGGATCCGGCCGAAAGGCTCGTTGAAGATTTTTTACACTTCGGAACTGGCGTTCGAGTGACCTGCGCACCTGGACGGGAAGACGAGGCGCCCGCCGATGTGGCGGTTATCATCGGGTGAGCGCATGAACCTATGCATGCCTACGAGAAGCAGACACCCGCCGCTTGGACGGAATGGAGATGAGTGGAATCAGCTTTAAAGTCCGCGGCGCCGCAAGGCCATGTGGAGAGCAAGATGCAGCTTAGTACCTATCTGAGCCTGGAGTTCTTGTTGAGCTTGCTCACAGCTGCGAACATCTTTGCAGTGATTGGGGGATTTCTCTACATCGCATCTATTTCGATGAAGACTGTCATCCCCCTGCGCATCGCGGGCATCGGCAGCGCATTCGCGTTTCTGTGCTCTGGGGTGCTCGCGCGCTCCTTCGCGCCGATTTTCCTGTATTCCCTTTTGCTGCCGCTTAACATGTTCCGCCTGTATCAAATGCTGGAGCTGATCAAGAAGGTGCGCGCTGCGGCGAGCAGCGATCTGAGCATGGATTGGCTGCAGCCATTCATGCGCCGCCGGCGGTTCCGCAGGGGCGAGGTCCTGTTCCGCAAAGGTGATCTCGCGGATGAAATGTTTCTGGTGGAAAAAGGAAAGTTCGTGGTTTCGGAGCTGGGCATCGAGCTGCGGCCGGGTCAGATCTTCGGGGAGATGGGCCTACTCACATCAGGGTCGCACCGGACCGCCTCCGTCGAGTGCATCGAACATGGACAGGCCCTGACTATCAACTATGACCAGGTACGCGAACTATACTTTGAGAATCCCGAGTTCGGATTTTATTTTCTGCGACTTGTCGGCGAACGGCTGCTGCACGACCTTAAGCTAGTGGAAGAAAAGCTGGCGCAGGAGCGGCAAATGCGCCTGCAGGGCGTCTCATAGCAGCTATTCGGGCAGCTTGCTGGAGAAACGAGCGGGCCAGCACCGTTGCCCCCGATCATCCCCGTTCCCGGAAAGTACGCATCAGCTGGTCGCGCAGCGGCTTGAGCAAGTAAGAGATAACCGTGCGCTCGCCGGTTTGGATGAAACATTCAACCGGCATACCTGGAACGAGCTTGACCCCGCCCAGGCGCGCCAGCTCCTCCGCAGCGATCGAGATACGGACAATGTAGTAGCTCTGGCCGGTCCGCTCCTCCGAGGTGATATCGGCAGAGATTAAGGAAACCGTACCATCGATCTGCGGAGTGGTGGCCGCGTTAAATGCCGAAAAGCGCAGCAGAGCTTTCTGTTGCAGCTGCACCTGCTCGATGTCCTGCGGATTGACTTTGGCCTCGACAGTAAGGCTATCCGCATTGGGAACAATGAGCATCACGGCCTCGCCCGCCTGGATCACACCGCCGATCGTGTGCACGGTCAGCTGAAAGACCGTGCCGTCCTGCGGAGCGCGGATATCCACCCGCCGCAGCTGATCTTCAGCGGCGACTTTGCGCTCGACGAACTCGCCGATCTTGCCATCGATCTCGCGCATCTCTTTCGCCACTTCGCTGCTGAGATCCTGGTCGATCTGGATGATCTTGAGCTGGATTTCAGCGACCTTGCCTTTGCTCTGCGCCACTGAAGCCACGAGCTGCGCCTGCTCGCCCTCAATCCTGGCGGATTCCCGCTCCAGCTGAGTGAGCCGCGTAAGCGGGACCAGGTTCTTCTTGTAGAGATCCCGCACGCCCTCGAGCTCGTGCGTGATAAGCTCAAGCTCCTTTTTCTTTGCCTTCTGCTGAGCTGTCATGCCCACGATTTCTTCATTCAGCTGCTCGATTTGCTGGCGCAGCTGCGCTTTCTGGCCGGAACGCGCGGTATGACGCAGCGCGAACAGTTTACGTTCGCCCTCGATGATCTGAGCCACATCGGGATCATTGGACCGGTTGAGAAGCTCGGCAGGAAAGACGATTACATCTGCGGTATCGCGCTCGCTTGCCAGCCGCGCTTTGCGCGCCCACAATTCTTCAAGGCTCCTGGTGATGATTGCCAAATTCGCGCGCGTTACGGTCTCATCGAGGCGGATCACGATATCGCCACTCTTCACGCGCGTACCGTCGCGGACGCGCAGCTCTCCTACTATTCCTCCCGTCGGGTGCTGAACCTTCTTGACGTTGGAATCGACGACGACCTTGCCGGGGGCGATAAGCGCACCGGAAAGCGCGGTTGTTCCTGCCCAACCACCGACCCCGCCCGCAAGCAGAACGAATACAGCGAGGCCGGCAAGCGCATTGCGTCGAATTGATCGGCGCGTGGGTGAGAGATTCTCCGGCAAATTAAGCACTCCCTGCTTCCGGAACGATTTTGAGCGGTCGCGGCTGCGGCTCGCGATGCAGCACTTTCGCTATGACCTCATCCTTGGGCCCGAAAGCAACAGCGCGGCCCTCTTTCATGGCCAACAGGAGATCGACACCGGCAATCGCACTCGGCCGATGCGCGATGACGATGGCTATGCCGCCGCGCGCGCGAATGCCGAGGATAGCCTTGGTCAGGGCGGCCTCTCCCTCCGCGTCGAGATTGGAGTTGGGCTCATCGAGAACCACCAGGAAAGGGTCGCGGTAGAGAGCGCGCGCGAGCGCGATCCGCTGTGCCTGCCCCGCCGAGAGCACGCCTGAATGCTCGCCGATCTGTGTATCATAACCATCAGGCAGAGAGACGATCATCTCGTGCACGCCCGCTGCTGCCGCGGCCTCTCTTATCGCCTTCGCATCGGGATTGGGCTCGAAGCGGCTGATGTTCTGCGCGACGGTACCGCTGAGCAGCTCGACATGCTGGGGCAGATAGCCAATGTAGCGCCCCAGCATGTGGGGGGCCCATTGCTCGAGTGCTGCTCCGTCCAGGCAAACCTTTCCTTGACGCGGCGCCCAATATCCGACCAGCACGCGGGCAAGAGAAGATTTGCCAGAGGCACTGGGACCGATTACCCCGAGCGCGCTGCCGCGTTGAAGCTTCAGCGAAAGCTCGCGTACCACCACGACCTGCTTCTCGGCTCCTGGAGGTACCACGCTTACATTCTCGACCACCAGCGTCAGGTGCGGCGGGTCGAGCTCCATTGGCTGTACGTCCGATGGAATCGTTGCCAGTAAGCTGCGCAGCCGGTCCCAGCTCTGGCGCGCTGCCAGCCAGCCGCGCCAATGGGCGATTGCGACATCGACAGGCGCCAGTGCGCGTGCAGTCAAGATCGACCCCGCGATGATGATGCCGGCGGAGGCCTCCTGATAGATCACAAGATACGCGCCCACGCCGAGCACCGCGGACTGCAGCATGAGTCTGAGCACTTTCGACATCGCGCCCAATCCACCGGCCACGTCGCTCGCGCGCCTGTTGCTGGCCAGGTAATCTGCATTGACGGCGTTCCAGCGCCCGATCACGTTCCCAACCATGCCCATTGCAACCAGCGCTTCGGCGTTGCGCCGGCTTGACTCGAGCAACTGGGTGCGTGCGGTGCCGAGCTTGGCGGCCTGCATTGTCGGACTGTGCGCGAGCCATTCCGTGAGCAGCGTAAGCATTACAAGAATAAACCCGCCGATCACGGCGGTGATGCCGATCAGGAAATGGAAGGCAAAGCAGATGCCGAGATAAACCGGGATCCAGGGCAGGTCGAAGAGGGCTACCGGACCGGCGCTGCCCAGAAAAGTGCGCACGCTGTCGAGGTCGCGCATGGGGCCAGTCCCCTCATTGCGTGCGCCGATGATCGATGGAAGCCGTACGATGCTGTGATACACGCGCTCGTTGAGCCTTTCATCGAGGGCAAGGCCGATGCGCGCCAGAATGCGTCCGCGGATGAGATCGAGCAGCCCCTGCGCGACGTAAAGCCCGCCGGCGAGCCCGGCAAGCCCGATCAGCGTCGGTACGCTGCGACTGGGCAGCACCCGGTCATAGATCTGCAGCATGAATATCGCGCCTGTGAGCATGAGCAGGTTGCTCATAGCGCTGATCAGTCCGGTAGCCACAAAGGCGCCGCGGCAGGAGGCGAGCGCAGCCGCAACCTCCGAGCGTTGTGGAAACAGCGAACGTTTGCGCGGCGGCTGAGCCATCGATGGGAGGGTTCTCTTTGAGCGGATCGAATCGACGCTGCCGATCAACCGTGCCCGAATCGTGAGCGCGGCAAACACCTACATTTGCGTCCGCCTGCGAGTTCGTTTCGCCGCAGTTAGAATCGCGTTGGCCTAAATAATGGACGCCACAAAGCCGCAGTTTACCGATGCATGTGAGGATGTTCAAGGATGCTGCCGGCCGGCCAGATGTTATACTTAAACACGCCTCTGTGAATGCGTGCGCAACATGAAATGGACGTAGTGCTGACCTGGCGCTCGGCAGTTGGGCTAGGAACGCATGGACTTTTGCACTGGGTCCAGCCTTGGGCTGCTCATTTGCGGACCAGACAGTTCGACTTCGGATTCCGCGCGAAACAGATTACTATGCAGATTTGCGATCCATTGGCGGCCGATTGGAGTAACGTTGAGGTAATCGATCGCAGTCTGGATGTGCGGGTACACACTCTTCCAAAAGAATTGCGGATACGAGCTCACGATGTCTGCCGGGGAAGTATATGCGAAGTCCCTATTCAGGCCCACTTCCTCGAACTCGTAATAGAGTGCATTTGCCTTGGCGATGTAGTTCGGATCCCCGAGTTGTCCAATGTAGTCGGCTGCGCGCACCAGTCGGATTGCGTCGTCGGGTGCATCCTCTGTCGGTGAAATCGTAATTGGAAACCGGGTGTACTCAATGCCTCGCGCCACCCGCTGTTCGTCGATCGCCTTTATAGGCGTGAGGCACTGCAGCGCGAACAGCTTGGAGCGATCAACATGATACCGAAACAGCGCGGCATCCGATGCCCCCCTCGGCAAAGTGATTTTGCGGCCGGTACCGTCGACAACATAGCCATCCTGGCCGTCTGCTTGCAGGATTCCGCGAACAAAGCCAATGTCGTGCATCAGGCACGCAATGATAAAATGCGCATATTCCTCCGCCGATACGTGCGAATAAAGTGCGCGCCCCTGCAGAATTTGATGGCCCGCGATCGTGACCAGCATGGTGTGCTCTACATTGTGATAGAGCGCGTCGCTTTTGCCGAGGCATCCGAGGGCAAGCTGGGCCATTCCGCAAACAATTTCTGTCAGCCGCGCACCAGACGAGCCAAAGCTGCGCTGCATATGATGCTCGAGAAACGAGCTAAGTGAATCCGACGCCAGCTGCGGGACCGTTTTCATACACCCATCACGATTGGAGCCCGGCATAAAACCGAGCCATATGCCTCATCTTGCGGCTCGAGGCTGTGATGGCCATCACAAAAAGGCGCTTTGCGCAACCCCGCAGATCAGAACCGTGTTGCTGAACTGAGACGCCGGTCGCGCGCGACGATGGCCTGAACACGATCGTCGTGCGATAGACACGGCCGCGGCAAATCCTGCGCGGCAAACCATTGATCCCGCAAACGTTCCCAGCCGGTGCGTCAACCGGTTGGTCACCATTTTTGGCCGCTATGGTCTTGAATGCGCCTTGTTCGTGGCCCATTCAACCGTAACGTAAAGGCTGCATTTGCAGGGGGTTTGGGGGATGCTTTTTCGCACAGCGGGTGCACCGCTTCTCTTTGGCCTGTTGGCAGTGAGCGGATTGGCTCACGCCCAATATTATCCGGCGTATCCCGGCTATCCGCCGCACGCCCAGCAGTTGCCGGTCATTCCTGCGGATGACGCGGATGATCCGTTCTACGATCCTCCCGTCGTGCAAAGCCGCCCACTGCCGCCGCCCCCCGGAGCCGTTCCTCCGGGCCAGCACGATGAGGAAGCCACCCCGCGCGTGCCGGGCTACATAGCGCGGGAGGTGCCGCCCGGCGGCGCATATCCCGCATATCCGCCCCCTGCCGTTGCACCCGTCGGCCCCGACGGCGTACGCCCGCCCATGCCGGTTGGCCCAACACTCTCGGGCGAAGGAGCACCAGCCGCCACCGCGCACGGCGACGCGCGCTTCGCTTCGCTGCCTCCGGACGTACGCCCTGAGACTGGCCCGGCGAAGACGCTGCCGCCCAGATTCCAGCGGACCATGGTGGACTACAAGACGAAGGAGCCTGCCGGCACCATCGTGATCGACACATCCAACACGTATCTCTACCTGGTGCTCGGCGGCGGCAAGGCCATGCGGTACGGCGTCGGTGTCGGCCGTGAAGGCTTCACCTGGAGCGGCACACAAAAGATAACCCGCATGGCGGAATGGCCGGACTGGACCCCGCCGGAAGAGATGATCGAGCGCCAGCCCTATCTGCCGCGCTTCATGGCGGGTGGCGAAACCAATCCGCTCGGCGCGCGCGCCATGTATCTCGGGAGCACCGTGTACCGGATCCATGGTACCAACCAGCCTTCAACCATTGGCACCTTCGTCTCCTCGGGATGCATCCGCCTCACCAATGCGGATGTGATGGATCTCTTTTCACGCGTGAAAGTCGGCACGCGCGTGGTGGTGCTGCCGGGCCATGCTCCGGCCAATCCGCATGCTATTCTGCCGCAGGCCGCTGCGGCGGCCCCGCCGCCCGGCCCGGTACCGGCCGGTGCGGTGCCCCCCGCACCCGTACCCGGAGGGGCGGCGTCGATCGCTATCACGCCTCTTCCGCCGCCTCCCAGCGCCCTGGCGCGGTGATTCGCAGGGTGGGTTGAGCGGGAAGCGAAACCCACCGCCTAACTCCGCTTGGTGGGTTACGGCGCTGCGCGCCTACAAAACACGCACCGGCTTGCCGTCGAGCCAGGCGCGGATGTCTTCGACGATTCCACCATAGAAGGTGCGATAATTCTGCACCGACACGTAGCCGAGGTGCGGTGTGATCACGACGTTCTCCATGGCGCGGAACGGATGATCGAGGGGCAGCGGCTCGACGTCGAATACATCGAGCCCCGCGCCCGCGATCCTTTTGTCGCGTAATGCGGCGATGAGTGCGCTTTCCTGCACGATTGGGCCGCGCGACGTGTTGATCAAGAACGCGGAAGCCTTCATCTGCGCCAGCTCGCTTGCGCTCACGAGTCCGCGCGTACGGGGTGAGAGCACCAGATGCATGCTGATGCAGTCCGACTGGCGAAAGAGATCGTCCTTGCTCACGTAGCCGACGCCGAGCTCGGCGCATTTTTCTGCAGTGAGGTTCTGGCTCCACGCAATCACGTTCATGCCGAAGGCTTTTGCGATCTGTGCCGTGCGCGTGCCGAGCTTTCCAAGACCCAAAACCCCGAGCGTGAGCCCTTCGAGATCGAGGCCGACAGTGCTCTGCCAGCGGACGCCCGCGCGCATGCGCGCGCTTTCGTAACCCACGTGCCGCGCGAGCTCGAGCATGAGCGCAAAGGCGATCGCCGAGGTTGGATTGCCGGTCGTAGGCGTTCCGCAGAACGTAATGCTGCGCTGCTTCGCGGCGGCCACGTCGATCGAAGCGTTGCGCATGCCTGTCGTGATCAAAAGCCTGAGTTTTGGCAGCTTTTCGAGCACCGCGCGCGGAAACGGAGTGCGCTCGCGCATGGCGCAGACGATCTCGAATTCCGCGAGCGCCGCGATCACGCTGGCTGCGTCGCCGAGGTGCTCGTTGAAAACGGCAACATCGATCTCATCGGCGAGCAGCGACCAGTCCGCCATGTTCGTTGCGACATTCTGATAGTCATCAAGAACAGCACAGCGATAGCGCGGCATAATGGCCCCTGTTTCTGCAGGTTAGTGCACCGCCGCTGCGGGCCGCGGCATGAGCGCGCCGCGGTGCGCAATGACCTGTGCGGCAAGGACGTGCGCTGCGCCTGCAGCTTCGTTTGGCGGCTGCCCGGAAAGGCGCGCTGCGATATACGCCGCGTTGAACCCGTCGCCTGCGGCGGTCGGGTCGACCGGGACCATCACCTGCGGCACGGGCACAAAGGCGTTGTGTCCTGCGGCTGCGACGAGCGCGCTGTTGGGACCGTTCTTGACCACGATTTCAGGGATTCCAAATGCCTGCAGGCGCTGCACCGTCGCCTCAGGGCTGGGATCTCCCCAGAGCACGGCCTCGTCATCGTAGGCTGGAACCGCGATGTCCACCCGCTTGAGCGCTTCCATGAATACGGTTCGCGTGCGCGAGAGGTCTCCGCGCCATCCGCGCGGCCGAAAGTTGGGGTCGAAGGCGATCTTTACGCTGCGTTGCCGGATGCTCTCCATGAGCGCCAGGAAACGTCCAAGCCCCACATTCGAATAGAGCGACAACGTGATGCCGGAGAAGTAGACCAGCTTCGCCTGGCTTATGCTTTCGGCGATGCGGCCCCACTCCGGCAATTCAAAGAGCTCGCGCGCAGGCGATTGCCCGCGCCACTCGTAGGAGTGGCGCGCGCCTGCGGCGTCGGTGTCGACCACAGCCAAACCAGGGAGTCGCGCGCGCAAGCGCAGAATCAGGTCGGTGGCGACGCCTTCCACGGCCGCAAGCGCCAGCAGAGCGTCCGAGTAGACGTCATCGCCGAGTGCGGTTGCAAAGGCAGACGGGACGCCTGCTCGGGCCAGGTACACGGCAACGTTGAAGGTGTCGCCGGCACATCCCAGGCCGAAACGGCCGTCGCCGCCCCGCACAAGCTCGACGATCAGTTCGCCGACGGTCACGACGCGCGCCTGCTGCTCAGCCATGCGACAGCCTAGCGCGGGCGCACCCGCCATGAAATCGGCCCGTCCGGCCTGCTGGCAGGCGGCCAGCGAAAATGTTATAATGTTACAATTCGAAAACCCGCCATGCCGACCCATCTGCCTCACCACCCCCAGCACAGGCATCCCGGCAGAGGGCATCCGCCCGCCCCTGTACGGCCGTCGCTACTGCGCATGTCCCTCGTCGAGCGCCTCGGGCTTTCCGGGATCTTGATCGCGATGCTGTGGGGTGCGGTGCTGTGGGCGATGAAGGGCTCCTGATCGGGATTGCTCGATGGCCTGTGCCCTGCGCTTCCGCGATTTGACCTTGGGCTATGATCGCCATCCCGCGGTGCATCATCTTGATGGCGCCATCGAAACCGGCGCGCTGATGGCAGTCGTCGGTCCGAACGGGGCCGGCAAGTCCACATTATTCAAAGGCATCGTTGGCGCGCTCAAGCCACTTGCCGGTCGCATCGAATGCGACGGACTCCTGCCGCAGGACATTGGCTATCTGCCCCAGGCGGCGGAAATCGATCGTTCCTTCCCGATCAATGTGTACGACTTCGTCGCCATGGGGCTTTGGCGCCGCGCCGGCTCCTTCGGCGGCATTGGTTACAAGCGCCGCGCTGACGTGGAACAGGCCCTTGCCGCCGTAGGTCTCACCGGCTTCGAGGATCGGGCCATTGCCACCCTTTCGGGAGGGCAGATGCAGCGCATGCTGTTTGCCCGGCTCCTCCTGCAGGATGCGCGCGTGATTGTGCTCGATGAACCTTTCAATGCTGTCGACGCAAAGACCTCGGCCGATCTCTTTGCGCTTGTGCAGCGTTGGCATGGCGAGCGGCGCACCGTGCTCACCGCCTTGCACGATATCGATTTCGTGAAAACGCATTTCCCCGAGACCCTGCTGCTTGCGCGTGAGCCGGTTGCCTGGGGAGCCACGGCAGCAGTGCTGACGGCTGAGAATCTGCTGACTGCCCGCCGCATGTGCGAGGCCTTCGATGAGCACGCGGCGGAATGCGTCGTCGACGCAGCCTGAAGCCCAAATGCTGCGCAACCTCCTGATAGCGCCATTTACTGATTTCGAGTTCATGCGCCGGGCGCTTGCCGGCGTGTCGTCGCTCGCGCTCGCTGCGGGTCCGATCGGCGTACTGCTGATGCTGCGCCGCATGAGCCTCGTAGGTGACGCTATGGCGCACGCCATCCTGCCCGGCGCAGCCCTTGGTTTTCTCCTTTTCGGCCTGAACCTGTTTGCCATGACGGCCGGCGGGCTCATTGCCGGATTTATCGTGGCGCTCCTGACCGGCCTTGTCGCGCGGACCACCGAGCTGAAGGAAGACGCAGCGCTCGCCACCTTTTATCTGCTCTCGCTTGCACTCGGCGTCGCTATCATCTCGGTCAAAGGCACGAATATCGATCTCCTGCATTTCCTGTTCGGGAACGTGCTGGCGCTTGACGATCAAACCTTGCTGCTCATCGCCTGCAACGCGACGGGCACACTCCTCAGTCTGGCGCTGATCTATCGGCCGCTGGTCATGGAATGCGTCGATCCGGGCTTTATCCGCGCGGTGAGCCGCAGCGGCGGAGCGGCCCATCTCGCTTTCCTGGCTCTCGTTGTTCTCACGCTGGTGAGCGGTTTTCACGCGCTCGGTACTCTGTTGGCCGTGGGAATGATGATGCTGCCGGCGGCTATCGGCCGGTTCTGGTCGCGCGACATCAACATAATCCTTCTGCTCGCGACCGCGAGCGGGATTATCGGTGGCTATGCCGGTTTGCTGCTCTCGTTTCACACCGGGCTTGCATCGGGTCCTGCCATCATTCTGGTGACCGGGTTGCTCTACGTTGTCTCGCTCGTGTTCGGTCCTGCCGGCGGCCTGGTGCGCCAGCTCTTTCCGGGCAGGCATCTCGAAGCCTGAACGGCTGGAGGAGAGCGGCCATGCTTAACCGTAGAGTTCTCCTCGGCGGTGCCCTTGCGGCCGTTTCTGCCGGCTGCCCGCGCGCAGAAGATGCGGCGCAAGCCAAGCTCAATGTCATCGCCAGCTTTTCCATCCTGGAAGATTTTGTAAAAAATGTCGGTGGCGAGCGTATTGCAAGCACGGCTCTGGTCGGTCCGAACGGCAATGCTCATGTGTATGCGCCGCCACCGGCTGACGCCCGCAAGGTCGCCGACGCGCGTCTCGTTTTCGTCAACGGTCTTGGCTTCGAAGGCTGGCTTAATCGACTCGTCAAGGCGTCAGGAACGAAAGCCGCTATCGTGGTCGCGAGCAGCGGGGTCAAGGCGCTGGAGCGCACCAATGCAAATGATCACGAGCATGGCAAGGCCGATCCCCATGCCTGGCAATCGGTCGCCAATGCCAGGATTTACGTCTCGAATATCCGTAATGCGCTGGTCGCCACGGATCCGGCATCAAGCGGCGTCTACGATGCGAATGCGGCGCGCTACACGGCACTGCTCGATGCGTTGGAGGGCGAGGTGAAAGCGGAGATTGCCAAGATACCGGGCGCCCGGCGGCGCGTCATCAGCACCCACGATGCTTTCGGATATTTTGAGGCTGCCTACGGCATCCATTTCATCGCGCCGCAAGGCGTCTCCACGGAATCCGAGGCCTCGGCCAGGGATGTCGGGTTGATCATCAGCCAGATCAGGAAACAGAGCATCCCGGCCGTATTTCTGGAGAATGTCAGTGATGCCCGGCTCATGCGCCAGATCGCGAGCGAAACCGGCGCGAAGATCGGCGGCATCCTGTACTCGGATGCGCTGACAGATGCCGACGGTGATGCGCCGACCTATATCGATCTCGTTCGGTATAACGTGAAGCAGCTTGCCGGCGCGCTGCTGGGCTAGAGGGGACCACCCGAGCGAGTGTAGCGAGCGAGTGGTGGTGGAGGGGGTTACAGGTTGGCGTCGGCGGGAGTCACACAATTGGTTCTGCGGGGTTGGCCAGGCTCTTAGGCGCCGTCCGCCATACTGTTTTCTGCACGCCCCCTCCAGCGATCCCGGGTTTACCCGGGATCGGCACTTTAAGTGCGCAAATCGGGCAAGCTCGACTTGCGCTTCGTGTCGCTTCGCTCCACTTCGCGGGGCAGGATAGCGCGTCCTGCTTGCCTGCCGAGACACAGGGCGAAGCGCGAAATTCGCATCGTATTCATTGGCCGCAATCTGCCGGAGCAAGCGATCAGGACAGGTTTTGCCGTCTGCTTGGCGTGAAGCTGTTTATGTCGCAGGATGGATCACTCGTCGGAGGACGCGCGTTCTGGTAGGCGTGAAAGGTGCGACGCGCGGAGCGGCCGGCAATCAGTAAACGCGCGGAGAGTTGCTTGACGGAAGGGACGATGCAGTCGAACGGAGAGGCGAAGATACTGGATGCCTTGCATCGTGCGGCTCTCTTCCTCGACCAAAGAATTGGTTTCAATCGAATTGGTGTTGCGCTCAGCGTCACGTTGATTGTGGTTGCCGCATGGGTGCTCTACCGGATCTTGCGCACCATCGATGTGCAGGAGGTGGTGGACGCGCTGAAATTGACGGATTGGCGCGATTTCTGGCTGGCTGCTTTGTTCGTCGCCGGCGGATATCTCACGCTGACATTCTACGATCTGTTTGCCCTGCGCACGATTGGAAGGGGCGAAGTGCCGTACTGGGCAGCCGCGCTGGCCGGCTTCACCAGCTATTCCGTAGGACACAATGTGGGAGCGAGCGTGTTTACAGGCGGCGCCGTTCGCTACCGCGTCTATTCCAGCTGGGGCCTGAACGCGATTGAGGTCGCCAAGCTGTGTTTTGTCGCCGGGCTGACCTTCTGGCTCGGCAACGCAGCTGTGCTGGGCCTCGGCATTCTTTTCGCTCCGCTCGCTGCGAGCGCGATCGATCAGCTGCCGGCCTGGCTCAACCGGGCCGCCGCCGTTGTCGATCTCGTGCTGCTCACATTTTATGTGGGATGGGTGTGGCAGCGGCCCCGCGTCGTTGGCCGGAGCGGCTGGAGCGTTACGCTGCCCGGCGGGCCACTGACGCTGCTGCAGATCGGTATCGGCATCCTCGATCTGAGCTTCTGCGCCCTCGCAATGTACATGCTGCTCCCCGAGGAGCCGAATATCAGCTTCGTGGCGCTGGCCGTGATCTTTGTCACGGCCACACTGCTCGGGTTTGCCAGCCATGCGCCCGGCGGCATTGGCGTGTTCGACGCGGCAATGCTTGTAGGCCTGTGGCAGTTCGATCGTGAAGAACTGCTCGCCGGCCTTTTGCTGTTCCGGTTGCTCTACTACGTCGTGCCGTTTGCAATATCGCTGCTGATTCTCGGGGTGCGGGAGCTGACATTCATGGTGCGAGGCACCCCGACTCCCCCGGTCCCGTCGCTGCCCTCGCTGGTGCCGACCGATGTCGTAACCGTCCCGGACACGCCGCCCCACAAGAGGCCGTGAGGCTCGGGCTAATCGCTGCCGGGACTCGCACCATTCGGTTCGGCGTCTTCGGCCGCCGCGTTCAGGCTCCGCGCCAGCGAACGCGCTAACGAAGCGGACATGCGCAATCGGACCAGATTGCCGGGTGGGGAATGCCAGTCATCGAGAGCTTGCAGCATCACCTCGACCATACCGTTGGCGGCGCGCGCCGAGCCGGTTTCGGCCAAACCCAAGTCATGCGGCGGAAGACCCCGGAAACTGATGACCATCGTGCGGCCCTGTGTTGCGAGGACGTGAGCTTATCCGGACTGGTCCTTCGTGTCATATCGGTCGCCCGTGAGTGCGGCGCGCGACGTGCATCTGCGCACTGAATTTCGCCACGCCGGCGCGATAGCTGCCTGCACGGTTCTGTGGGAATTTGCATGCGCATCGCGGTGTGTGACTATGCGGGGCATGCCTATGCGGTGCAGTTGAGTCGCGAGTTCGCGCGACGCGGTCATTCGGTTCGGCACCTGCATTTTGCCGAGTTCCAGGCCCCGAAAGGGGAGCTGCGTCTGCGCGCAGACGATCCCGAGGCGCTCGAAATCGTACCCGTGTCCCTTGGCAGGCCGTTCGCCAAGTACTCTTTCATTGCTCGTCGCCGTCAGGAAATCGAGATTGGCAAGCGCATTGGCGCACGCGTCCTAGAATTCACGCCCGATGTTGTTCTCGGCAATCTGCCGCTGGTCGCCCTTGCCCAGGTTCTTGCGGCCTGCAGGTCCGCAAAAACGCCATTCGTATTCTGGCAGCAGGACATCTATTCCACCGCAATCGTCGAGCTGCTCGGCCGCAAATTCGGCATCCTCGGGCGCACAGTGGGTCTCTACTATCGGCGCATGGAGCGAAGCGCGCTTTCCGCGAGCGCTGCCGTGATCGTGATCGCAGACGACTTTCTCGGTGCCATTGCGCGCGATTTCCGGCTGGGCACGGGCAACGTTCATGTCATCGAGAACTGGGCTCCGCTTGCGGAAATCAGCCAGCGGCCGAAAGCAAACGCGTGGGCAGTTGCACAGCAACTCGCCGACAAGAAGGTTGTACTCTATACCGGCACCCTCGGCCTGAAGCATGATCGGGGCCGCATCCTTGCGCTTGCGCGAGCCCTGCGATCGAGGCCGAATGCGATCATCGTCGTCGCTTCCGAAGGGCCCTCCGCCGATTGGCTGGCGCGCGAGGCCGAGAAGATCGGTCTTCACAATCTGCGCGTGCTCCCGTTTCAGCCGTTCGAGCGCTACGCCGATGTGCTGGGCAGCGCCGATGTGCTGATCGCGATGCTGCAACCGGAGGCGGGGCGCTTTTCCGTCCCCTCCAAGATCCTGAGCTATCTCTGCGCAGGACGGCCGATCGTGCTCTCCGCGCCGCCCGAGAACCTGGCGTCTCGAACGTTGTCGAAATCCGGCGCCGGAATTGCAGTAGCCCCGAACGATGCGGACGGCTTTATTGCAGCGGTGCAGGCCTATCTCGCCGACGCCGAGGCGCGCGCGGGTGCCGGCCGCAATGGACGCGCCTATGCCGAGCGGAATTTCGATATCCGCAGCATCGCGGATCGCTTCGAAAGCGTGCTGGCGAGCGCGATCGAGCGCAACGCCGCCGGCGGCGCGAGTTAAGCACGAAATCATCAGGGTTAATGAAATCCTGCGCGGTTGCGTTAAGTTGGAGCAGATGCGGCCGCTACAGCGCAGGAGTACGCGCGATGATGCGAACTGCGGCCATTTTTCTTGCCATCACACGTATGGGCGTCCTCCCCTCGGTGAGTGACAGTAGCGGACGTCCGTTTGCCGGGAACCGGGCCATGCCGTTCCATCCAGCCGTTGGCGTGCCGCGACCTGTTACGGTCGCGCCGCGCGCGGGATTGCACGCCCGGTCCGGCGGCCACCTGCATCCACATCGGCTGCGACATCGGGGCTCTGGTTTCGGGCTGTGGCCCTCATACGACGGGTATTATCCTCCGGAGAGCTATACGGCTCCGTATGCCGAGCCGCCGTACTTGCCTTCCGAGGGGGCTGCGCCGGTTTATCAGCCGCACGCATACCCGCCCTCGGAGCCGGCTGCCGAGATCAAGGTGATCAATGTGATCCCCTATCGGCCCGGCTGCGATACGCAAATCGAGTTGCCCTGGAAAGAGGGGTCGGAAAAAACCATCAGGATTGTGCGCTGCTAGACACCAATCGATCGGTTTATCAGGCAGAACGGGTCGTCAGGGAATATGCGCTCGCCGCCGATAGCGAGCTGACGCCGCAGGAAAAACTTTGTGTAGCTTGCGTGCCGGAGGCGCAACGCGGCTCCGTGCTCGACATCGGCATTGGCGCAGGGCGCACGCTGCGGCCGCTTGCGCGGATGTTCCGGCGCTATACCGGGATTGACTATTCAGGGCCCATGATCGACGAGGCGCTTCGCCGGTTTCCTGGCCATGATCTACGCGTGCTGGACGCAAGAAGACTCGACGTCACCGATGCATTCGATTGCGTGTTTTTTTCGTACAACGGGATCGACTATATGCCCTGCGAGCAACGCGAGCTGGTGCTCAAGCGCATTTGCACAGCGCTGCACTCGGGCGGCCTGTTCATTTTCTCTACGCACAACCTGCGCCACGAACGGACTGCAGCCTGGATCAACAACTTTCTCGTGGAAGAAATGCGCCCTCTGCGGCTCGACAAGAGGTCGGCAGACATCCTGCGCGGACGCGGCATCAATTTCTGGCGGCAGCGTGAACATCGGGAAGCAGGGTTCGCCTATGTCAACGATCCGGCGCACCGATTTTCCGTGCTCACCACGTACGTCGATATCAACCGGCAGATAGGCGCCCTGGAGCGGGCCGGCTTTTCCACGCTGGCGACGATCGGCAACACACAGGAGACGCCTGGTTTCGATGAACAGGACTGTTGGGTCTACATCGTAGCGCAGCGCTGCTGATCCACGTTCGGCACGGAAACGAAGCGCCGCCGGCGCCAGAAAACTGATGCAAGCCCTGCGAGCGGGCGTGGCAAATTGCGCCCCACCCGTTTCGCCCACAGCCGGCCCGACGCAACCCAGAGCCGCAAGTACAATCCGCCGGCACGGCTCAGAGGTACTGCCCAATCCGCGACTTCGGCGAGGTCGTCGGCCCAGGCCAGCTTGTACGCATCGGCGGGGGCCAGCAGATCAAATCTCGCAAATCCATTTTCGTGCGCAGTACGGATGGAATATTCGGCCAGCAGAACGCCGGCCCCGCACTTTTCCAGCTCGACCGTGTACGCAATGATGTCACCGAACACATGATCCTTGCACACGAAAGAGATATCGATGGCGATCGGCCTGCCGTTGCAGCGCATGGCTGAAACGCGCATGCTGGGAGAGCGCGCGGGAGCAAGGGCAACGGCCTGCAGGAAGCGGTCGAGGCGGGCATCCTGCAGAGTGGGCGAAATAAGGCCGCGGTGAGCAAGCCATGCGCGCTTGAGCGCCAGCGCATGCTCGACGAGATCATGCGCTGCGGTCCCGCAGCCGTGCTGCTCGAATGTAATCGTTCCCAACTCCTGCAAACGACGCAAATGGCGCCGCCAATTCGACCGGCTCTTCGCCGAGTAGCGCTCCTGGAATGTTCTGCCGTCTTTTGCGCCGGCTAGCTCGACATACGGCGCTGCGGAAGAGCCGGTCGCGAACGCGCCCACTGCAGAGAGCAATGAGTGAACGGCTGCATCGCTGCGGATCTTGCGCAGATCGATAACATCGGCACCGAGGCTTTGTATGAAATCCCAGCTGTCACGTAGAAAGTCGAGTTCACCGTTCTCGATCAGGACATCGCCATACTGCAGGAGTGGTTCGCCCATCCAGGCGATGCGTCTGATGCCGCCCGCGCGCGCACACACGAGCGGCCATATGAGAACGAGGCGACCACCTCTTCGACCGACGACGATGCACATCCGGGTGCGGCCGTCAAAGTAGTGATTGGCCCAATGCCGCAGCCAGTCATAGCTCTGAAAGATCTGGCACGGCCGGCCTGCACACTCAAACAGTGCGTTCCACTCCAGCTCAAGCGCGTCGAACTCGGATTTGCTCGAGATCAGCGCAACCTCGGCCGGCAATGCGTGCAACCCGGACGCACTCGCGCCCGCCGAGCTTGGGAAATGCGGTGTTGGTCGAGCTTGAGGTAGCAATTGCATTGCCGGCGCGACCATCGAAGTAAAGCTTTGTTCACTAAACAGTGGCTATCAAGTCTGATTGCGCTGGCATCATGGAGAGACAAGATACGCGAAAATTATGAATGCCCTTCGAAGGGGCTCCCGTTCCTGACGATGCAGCAGTTGTGCGATGCAGGCTTCACAGCTGTGGCGCCTGCGGGACTCATCCGTAGTTACCAAATAATTGCGGACTGGGTACGCACGTTCCTGATGCGCGAGCATCCGGATCTCGGCCGCTCCGGAGATGTTTGCCCTTTCACCACGCAGGCGGTTCGCCTCGACACTGTGCGCATCAGCATGTGTGCCGCGACGAGCGTGGATATTTCTGTTCTAAAAGCTGCCATGCGGCGCGCTCTTCGGGAATTTGCGGCGATTCCCTGCCGGCAATCGATGCGCCATTTTAGAGCCGTGATCGTTGGTTTCCCCAACATAAACGATGCGAGCGGGCTTGCGGCGCTGAAGAAGGTGCAAAAGCAACTGAATCTCTACTGCCTGCTACGCGGCATCATGATCGCCAGATTCCATCCTGAAGCAGACGACCCTGGTTTATGGAATCCGCAGTTCAGGCCGTTGCGCGCCCCGATCCCGATGTCGTCATTCGCCAGCTGGTGGAGAACGATGCGCCTTTTGCGCTGCGCCATCCGTTGCTTCTGCCCACCTATGTGGCGAGGTTCAGCCGCGCCGGAGCGGCACGGCTGTTGCTTGATGACCAGAGGCCAATCGCCCCATCAGGCTTGAGGGACGCCCCCAAGCGATTAATTCCTCGTTAGCCACGGGCCGAGCGGCCTCTCCTGCGCGCGCGCTCTACCACACAGACATTCTGCGGGAACCATTCAACCTTGCGGGGAATTGGGCGCTGGCGAGCTTCAGGAGGGGGAGAGGCAGATGGCCTCCAGTGATGCGGGGAATTGGGCGCTGGCGAGCTTCAGGAGGGGGAGAGGCAGATGGCCTCCAGTGAAGAGTACCGCCGCCATGCGGGCGAATGTGTGCGGCTCGCTCAACAGACCCCAGATGCGAAGGACAAGTCGTTGCTCCTGGCGATGGCCGACACTTGGCTACGCCTCGCCGAGCAGGCGGACAACCGGGGCAACAGCAACCCGCCGTCGTAGCCGACGGTAGGGCTCACGTCCTGTAAACGCATTCACCGTCAGTTGGTTCCCTAACTTCCTGGTTCCGGGCTGCGGAACTTTCGACACTGCACCCGGGTTCGCAATCGAAGATCAACTCGCTTCGGCTGTGCCATGCAGAACCCGGCGAAGTTCAGGGAGTATGCGGAGCAATGTAAGAGGCTCGCGCAGACCGCAGGAAGCGAGAAGGACCGCAAGGCGCTGCTCGCAATCGCGGAGGCGTGGCTCAACTGCGCCGCAGAGGCTGAGCGAATGTCAAAGAAAGGAGGAAACCAGGACTGACCGCGCGCTTCATGCGTCTCTCCCCGCGCAGAAGCGAGGCGCGGGTGCCGGGCGCCCAATAGCAAAGTAAACAAAGCCCCGGCGCTCCACGTCGGCGCGCGCATAGATATTTCTGAGATCAATCAGAAGCGGCGAGGCCATGCGCCGCTTTATCTCATCAAGATCGAGTGCGCGAAACTGCTCCCATTCGGTAACGATCACGAGCGCGTGTGCTCCCTCGGCACACGCATAAGGGCCATCGCAGTAGACGACGTCCGGGACAAGCGGCTTTGCCTGCGCCATGCCGGCAGGATCGAACGCGCGCACGCAGGCGCCCATGTCATGCAGTGCGATGATGAGCGGGATCGAGGGAGCCTCGCGCATGTCGTCCGTATTGGGCTTGAAGGTGAGCCCGAGCACGGCAATGGTCTTTCCGCGCAGCGAGCCCCCACACGCCGCCGCAACCTTGCGCGCCATGGCACGCTTGCGAATGTCGTTTCCGGCAATCATCGCTTCGACAATGCGCAGCGGCACTTCATGGTCGTGCGCGGTTTGCAGGAGAGCGCGCGCATCTTTCGGAAAACATGAGCCCCCGAAGCCGGGTCCGGCGTGCAGAAACTTCGCTCCGATACGATTATCGAGGCCCATGCCGCGCGCGACGTCCTGAATGTCGGCCCCGACTTCTTCGGCGAGATCCGCCATCTCGTTGATGAAGGCTACCTTGGTCGCGAGGAATGCATTGGCCGCATATTTGATGAGCTCGGCACTGCGGCGACTTGTGTAGAGAATAGGCGCGCGGTTGAGATACAGCGGGCGATAGATTTCCGCCATGACCTGGCACGCGCCCTCGTCCTCGGCACCCACGACGATGCGGTCCGGATGCTTGAAATCCTGGATGGCGGCGCCTTCGCGCAAAAATTCCGGATTTGCGACGACGGCGACATTCGCGTCGGGCCGCGCCTGCGCAATGATGCGCGCAACCTCGTCGCCCGTGCCCACGGGAACGGTCGACTTGGTGATGACGACGGTGAAGCCGCGCAGCGCTGCGGCAATCTCTCGCGCGACGGCATACACGTAAGAGAGATCGGCATGTCCGTCGCCACGGCGCGAGGGCGTCCCCACCGAGATGAACACCGCCTCCGCCTGCGGTACGCATGCGCCAAGGTCGGTCGTAAACGCAAGTCGACCTTCGTGCATGTTACGTGCGATCAGAATGTCGAGCCCAGGCTCGAAAATCGGGCATTGGCCGCTCTTGAGCGCGGCAATTTTTTCTGCATCCCGGTCGACGCAAACAACCGTGTGGCCAAAGTCCGCTAAGCAGGCGCCCGAGACCAGGCCGACATAGCCGCTGCCGACCATTGCGATTTGCATCGAGCCACCCCTGTCTTACTAATTCGGCGTCATACGCAGACTTGTTCCGCGCATCCATGTCTTTGGTGCCCAATCAGACGTGATGGCCGGGACAAGCCCGGCCATGACGGGCACCACCATGACAGATAAGGTTGGACTGTGCCGCACCGCATTCGGTCAAGGGAGGGGGAGCATGGCGCGCCTGAAGAATAAGGTCGCGATCGTGACGGGCGCTGCAGGCGGCATCGGCTCTGCCATCAGCCAGGCATTTGCGCGTGAAGGCGCTTCGGTCGTGGGCATCGACGTCGACGCTCAGTCGTTGACTGCCCTTGGCGAATCCTTGCGCGCGGGGGGAGCGCGCGCCTCGACACTCTGCGCGGACGTGGCCGAAGAGGACACGGCGAGGGCTGCGGTGAGCCGCGCGGCGAGCGAGTTTGGCCGCCTCGACATTCTGGTCTGCAACGCCGTCACCGATGTTCCCCTTGCGCCGGTCACGAGGCTTTCCCTTGCCGATTGGCGGCGCACGTTTTCGGTCAATCTCGACAGCGCGTTCCTGTTTTCGAAGCATGCGATTCCGGCCATGGCCGAGCGGGGTGGCGGCTCGATCATCCTCATTGCCTCTCAGCTCGGACGCGTGGCGCGGCCGCTGCGTACCTGGTACTGCGCCGCGAAGGGCGCACTCATCCAGCTGGCCAAGGCCATGGCGCTGGACCACGCGGCCGAGAACATCCGGGTGAACAGCCTCTCACCAGGGCCCATCGAGACCAAACGCTATCTGCGCAATTTCGCAACGCTCGAAGCCGCGCGCGCCTCGCACCATACGCTCACCGGACGCCTCGGCATGCCGGACGAAATCGCGGCGGCTGCCGTGTTTCTTGCCAGCGAGGAGTCCGCGTTCATGACGGGCGCGGATCTGCTCATCGACGGCGGATACACCGCAGTTTGAGATTGTTATCGTTCATTCCCGCGCAAGCGGGAATCCAGGAGCACAAACTGGATCCCCGCTTTCGCGGGGACGAACGAAGAGGAGGTGTGTCAGCGAATGCCGGCGCGCATGAATGACTGAACGAATTGCCGCTGGAACAGCAAGAATGCGACCAGGAGCGGCAGCATGGTCATCACTGTCGCAGCGGTGATCACCGACCAATCCACCCCGGTTTCGGGCGCGCCGAACACCGCAAGGCCGACGGTGAGCGGCCTGCTGTTCACCGAATTCGTCACGATCAGCGGCCACAGAAAATTATTCCAGTGGTAGCTCACGGAGACGAGCCCGAACGCGACATAGGTGGATTTTCCGAGTGGGACAAACACCCGCCAGAGAATTTGCATAGCGGAGGCACCTTCCACCCGCGCCGCATCCACGAGCTCGTTGGGTACGCTCTTGAAGGTCTGCCGCAGCAGGAAGATGCCGAATGCGCTCGCCATGTAAGGCAGCGCGATCGCTGGAATGGTATCGAGGACGCCCAGCGCGCTCACCACGCGGTAGTTCTCCACGATCAGCACGTCGGGCATGATCATGAGCTGCAGCAGGACGAGAAAGAACGCGACATCGCGTCCGCGGAAGGTGAAGCGTGCAAACGCATAGGCAGCAAGCGTGCAAATCACGAGCTGCGCGGCAAGAATGAGACTCACCAGCATCACAGTATTCAGGTAATAGCGCGCGAACGGCGCCTGCCGCCAGGCACGAACGAAGTTCTCAACGGTGAGCGGGGCCAATGGATTGAATGAAGTTGCGTAAGCGGCGGGATGAAGCGCGCTCCAGAAGGCGTAGGCAAGCGGCGTGAGCCACACCAACGCAAGCAGCCAGGCGGCAGCCGTCACAAGCGTGTCATCCGCTCGGCTCATTGATAATGAATCCGCCGATCGAGGTAACCGAATTTGACGAGCGCCGCGAGCACGAGGATAACGAGCAGCGTCACCGTCAGCGTGGCGGCGTAGGGGCGATCCTGGAAGGTGAAGGCGACCTCGTAGATATAGTAGAGCAGGAGGGAGCTTGCGTTGCTTGGCCCGCCCTTGGTCATGATCACCAGATGGTCGACCAGCTTGAACGAGTTGATCACCGCGTTGATGGCGACGAACAGCGTGGTCGGCATGAGCAGCGGAAACGTCACGCGGCGGAAGAAATGCCAATTGCCCGCGCCCTCGACCGCGGCAGCCTCGCCGAGCTCGGGCGGCATCTGCTGCAGAGCGGCGAGGTAGAAAATCATGAAGAAACCGGCCTCCTTCCAAATCACCATGACGACCAGGCAGGCCATCACCGTATGCTGGTCGCCCAACCAGTTGTGCCCCGGCAAACCGAACAGCCCCCGCAATTGATCGAGCAGTCCGTAATCCGGCGTGTAGAAGAAGAGCCAGATATTCGCGACCGCGATCATGGGCAGGATCGTGGGCGTGAAATAGGCGAGGCGGACAAAGCCGCGGCCGCGCATCCTGCGGTTGACCCACATCGCCATGAGCAGCGCCAGCGCTATCGAGGTGGGGATAGTGCCAAGCGCGAACACCGCATTATTGTGCAGCACCTGCCAGAACACCGGGTCCTCCAGCATGGCGCGATAGTTATCGAGGCCGACAAAGACTGCCTGCCCATTACGTCGCGTGATAAAGAGTGTCTCGTAGATCGTTGCGAGGATCGGGTAATGAGTGAAGGTTGCGAGCAGCACGACAGCGGGCAAGAGCAGCAGCCACGGATACACCGATGTCCAGAGAGGCCCCGTGCGGCGCGTAATCCGTAGGGTGGGCAAAGGCCCGTATCTCACGCCTTGCGATGCGGCCAAGGCATAGTACGCGCCGTGCCCACGCGGAGGCTCGGTTCGATAACGCGTGGGCACGGCGTGGCGCAGTCAAGCTTGCGCAGACTGCGTAGCGTAAACTTGTCTGCGTGCACGCCTTTGCCGACCCTAAAATCGGCACTCTCACTTGTACGGCCGCAGAACGCGCTCGGCCTGCACCTGCGCCGAGTTGAGCGCCTCGTCGGGCTTCTGCTGGCCTGTGATCGCGGCCTGTACCGCATCGTTTACGATCTTGTAGATGCGCCCGTTCTCGTGCACGGAGAGCTCGGCCACCGCGTGTTGCAGCTGATCGCGCGCAACGACGGCCTGCGGAAAACCCTTCACATATTCCTGCATCGCGGGTGTCTCGTAGGCGGCAGGCGTCACCGCGACATAGCCGGTCTTGATGCTCCATTCGGCCGCCCGTTCCGGCGTCGTGATCCACTGGATGAATTTCAGCGCGGCGCGCTGCTGCTCCGGCGAGGCCCCCTTGAAAATGTAGAAATTGCCGCCGCCGGTGGGCGAGCCACGGCGCTCCTTGGCAGGCAGCATGGCGACGCCAAAATCGAATCTGGCGCCGTCCTTCACGGCCGTGAGATTCCCCGTGGTGTGCCACATCATCGCAGTCTTGCCTTCGAGAAAATCCGTCCGCAGGGTCGCCCAGTCGATGGTGCCGGTGGGCATCACCACATCCTTGCGCGAAAGATCGACCCAGTAGCCGAGCGCCTCGACGGTTTTCTTGGCACCGAGATAGACCTCGTTGCCGGCTTCGTTCATCAGCTTCTGCCCGTTCTGGATCGCAAGCGCCTGCAGCATCCAGTAGGCATAGCCCGTGGTCGGGATTTCCACTCCCCAGCGGGTGACATTGCCCACGCCGTCTTTCTTGACGAGCTTTTTGCCGAACTCGCGCATCTCCTCCCAGGTGCCCGGTGGCTTGTCGCGGTCGAGACCCGCATCCGCGAACGCCTCCTTGTTCCAATAGAGCACGATGGTGGAGCGCTGGAACGGAATGCTCCAGGTCTTGCCGCCGATACGGCCATTCTCCATGAACGCAGGATAGAAGCTTGCCAACCAGCTCTTGTCGGCAATCATGTCGTCGAACGGCACGATCGCGTTCTCGTCCATGAGTGTGAACGCGTCCGTGGAGAGGAGCACGCTCAGCTGCGGCGGCTGGCCGCCCTTCATCGCCGTCATCGCCTTGGTCATGGTGTCGGTGTAGTTGCCCGAGTACACCGCCTGCACGTTGATGTCCGGATTGTCCTTGTGAAAACGCGCCACCAGGTCGTCGATGATCTTCGGGATCGGGCCGCCGACCGCTACCGGATAATACATCGTCAGGTCGACGGCAGGCGCAGGGCTCGTGCAAAGCATGGCAGCCGCAGTCAATGCGCCAACGGAAAGAAACCTGCAGGTATGGGCGGTCATTGCGTCTCTTCCTTCACGTTACCGCATCAGGGTCGCGCCGCAGCGAGCGCGACTACGGTCACCGTGCCGTCATCGAGCCGCGCGCCGGTTTTTTTGTCGAACCGGTGCACGTGCTCCGGCGACCAGTCCAGCTCTACCATGCTGCCGGTGCGGTAGGGGCTGAATCCCGCCTGACGAAATGCCGCAGGGCGGCCCTCGACGTCGCACAGCACGATGCTTTCGGCACCGAGATGCTCCACCGCTGTGACCTTTGCCGGAATGCCCCCATGCGGCACAACACGGAGATGCTCGGGCCGAATGCCAAGCAGCGCGTCGTTCTCGTCCGGCAGCAGATTCATGGGCGGCGTGCCGATGAACCGCGCTGCAAAGGCGGTGGCAGGCCGGTTGTACAACTCCTGCGGAGGCCCGTTTTGCTCGATCTTGCCATCGCGCATGAGCACAATCCGGTCCGCCATGGTCATCGCCTCGGTCTGATCATGGGTGACATAGATCATGGTCATGCCGAGTCGCTGCTGCAGGGCGCGGATTTCCGCGCGCATCTCGTGCCGTAGCTTCGCGTCGAGATTGGATAACGGCTCGTCCATCAAACAAACCGGGGCTTCCGCAATGATCGCCCGGCCGAGCGCAACGCGCTGGCGTTGCCCGCCGGAGAGCTGCGCGGGTTTTCGTTCCAGGAGCCCTTCGAGGCCGACAATGTCGGCAACCCGCTTAAGCCGAGCCCGGCATTCTGCGCGCGGAACGCGCCGCGCGCGCAAGCCGAAGATGATGTTCTCCGCGACCGTGAGATGTGGGAAGAGCGCATAGGACTGGAACACCATGGCGATGCGCCGCTCGCCAGGCGGCAAATGCGTCACGTCCCGGCCCGCAATCGTGATTTTGCCCGTATCCGCCTGTTCGAGGCCCGCAATCAGCCGCAGCGTTGTCGACTTCCCGCAGCCGGAGGGGCCGAGCAGGACGAGCAGTTCACCGGCGGCCGCGTTCAGGTTGATGTCCTCGACGGCGCGCGCGGCCCCCCAGCGTTTCGATACGCCTGTGAGCACGATCTCGGACATCAATGGGACTCGCGCGCGCGTTTTCGGTTGGATCAGGTTAGCGTTGCGTGTCCGGGGATGACAAGTTTTGGCTCGAGTTGGTTTAGGATGTGGTTTGAATGCTGCGATGGGTGAGCGCAATGTGGCAGGAATTCAAGAAATTTGCGATGCGCGGCAATGTGGTGGATCTCGCCGTCGGCGTCATTATTGGCGCGGCCTTCGGCGGCATTGTCTCCTCGCTCGTCAATGACCTGATCATGCCCATCATCGGTGCCATCACCGGTGGGCTTGATTTCTCGAATTATTACCTGCCGCTGAGCTCGCATGTGGAGAAAGGCCTGTCCTATGCGGACGCAAAGAAGCAGGGTGCGGTGCTGGGCTGGGGACAGTTCCTCACCGTCGCCCTCAACTTCTTCATCGTTGCCTGGGTGCTTTTCCTGGCAATCAAGGGCATCAACAAGCTGCATCTGCAGGAGCCACCGCCACCGAGCGTCAACCCGGAAGTGCAGCTTCTCGCCGAAATCCGGGATTTGCTTAAGCGCTGAATGAGTTGAGCCCAGCGAAATCTAACATCCAAGTTTCTGATTCAAGCTCAGCTGGCGGCGGGGGTGTCTCTCTCCCGTTCCGCAACCGCACGTGCAATGGCAAGCGTGCGGCGCGCCATATCCGCATGCAGCCGCTCGACCATGCGGCCTTCGATCTGCACCACCCCCTTGTTGCGGTTCTCGGGCAGATCGAAGACGGCGATCAGCTTGCTTGCCTCCTCGATCTCCTGGGTGGTCGGCGAGAAAGCGGTATTGCAGGGGCCGATCTGGCTGGGATGAATCAGGGTCTTGCCGTCGAAGCCCATCTCACGCCCCTGCTTGCATTCGCGCGCAAAGCCTTCGGCATCGCCGAGGTTGTTGTACACGCCATCGATGATATCGAGACCGAATGCGCGCGCGGCCGCGAGGCAAGTCATGAGCCAGGGCAGCATGGGTGCGCGTCCGGGCGTGATCCGCGCGCGCGTATCCTTGGCCAGATCGTTGGTGCCCATGACAAACGCGGCGAGCCGCGTTTCCACGTCCTCTGCGGCTGCCGCGATTTTCGGGGCGTTGAGCATAGCGAGCGGCGTCTCCATCATGGCCCAGACGCGGATGCGATGCTCGGCGCTGATGTCGACGAGCCGGTCTGCGACATCCTGCAGGTGCCGCGGATCGGAGATTTTGGGCACCAGCACCGCGTCCGGTTTGACCTTCGCGACTGCATTGATGTCCTCGAGCCACCACGGGCTCTCGAGACCGTTGATGCGCACGATCACCTCGCGCGCGCCGAACCCGCCGGCAGTCACCTCCTCGCAAACCTGCTTGCGCGCGGCGGCCTTTGCCTCCGGCGCAACGGAGTCTTCGAGATCGAGAATCACGGCATCGACCGGCAGCGCGCGCGCTTTCGCAATCGCACGCGCATTCGCGCCCGGCATGTAGAGAACGCTCCGGTGCGGACGCATTGTCAGATATCAGTAATCAGGGATCAGGCATCAGGAATCGCAGTATGCATCGCGCCAGCCAAACTGATTCCTGACACCTGATTCCTGATACCTGGTCAGGCGGCCTTGCGTTTCGCCGTTATCAGATTGCGGTTGATCAGGCTCTCCGCGATCTGCACCGCATTGAGCGCTGCGCCCTTCCGCAGGTTGTCGGATACGCACCACAGCACGAGACCATGCTCAACGGTCGGATCCTCGCGGATGCGGCTGATGTAGGTCGCGTCCTCGCCGGCGGCCTCGTAGGGCGTCGCATAACCGCCGGCCTCGCGCTTGTCGATGACGAGGCAGCCCGGTGCAGTGCGCAGCACTTCGCGTGCCTCGTCTGCGGTGATCGGATTCGCGAACTCGATGTTTACCGCCTCGGAATGTCCGACGAAGACGGGGACCCGCACGCAGGTGGCAACCACCTTGATCTTCGGGTCGAGAATCTTCTTGGTCTCCGCCACCATCTTCCATTCTTCCTTGGTGAAGCCGTCGTCCATGAAGACATCGATGTGCGGGATCACATTGAAGGCAATGCGCTTCGTGAATTTCTTCGCGGCGACCTCGTCGAGCGTGTACACGGATTTCGTCTGCGCGAAGAGCTCGTCCATGGCGTCCTTGCCGGCGCCGGACACCGATTGATAGGTCGCAACTACGACGCGCGTGATGCGAGCCCGGTCGTGCAGCGGCTTGAGCGCAACGACAAGCTGCGCGGTCGAGCAGTTCGGATTGGCGATGATGCCCTTCTTGCGAAAGGATGCGGCGGCGGCGCCGTTGACCTCCGGCACGACGAGCGGAACATCAGGGTCGTAGCGCCAGCACGAGGAGTTATCGATGACCACGGCGCCGGCCGCCGCGATCCTGGGCGACCATTCCTTGGAAACCGCGGACCCTGCCGACATGAGGCAGATGTCGGTATCTGAAAAATCGAAATGCTCGAGTGCCTTGCTCTTGAGCGTGCGGTCGCCATAGGAAACCTCGGTGCCGAGGCTGCGGCGGGAAGCAAGCGCCACAACCTCGTCTGCCGCAAAGGAACGCTCGGCGAGGACCGAGAGCATCTCGCGCCCGACATTGCCGGTAGCACCCACCACCGCGACCTTGTAACCCATCGTTAACTCCGAAAAGCCTGGCATTTCCCGCTATGGCACGGGAGCGCTTCTAGGCGAGAAAGCATCGGCTGACAACGTTGATTAAGTGGAACAGCTAATGCTGTTTCCCGCGTGCAACACAACACATAAATCAGCAAGACCATGACCCCGCATAGAGACTTCAGACATATTCCGGCTGCAAACTCGTGAGTCGGTGCAAGAACCAGGAGTTTCGGCGATGGTAGCTGCAAAATGGGCGACCCTGTTGGGCGCATTCGCCATCGCTTACGCCATAGCAGCGCCGGCTCCGGCTTTCGCACAGAACGAGCCGCGCGTGGTCTACATCAAAAAGCGGGCATACTCCGCCAATCGCGCTCGCTCGCGCATCGTTGTGGTTCCGCGCTCCTTCCTCGATGCGGGCACGGAAGTGCTCCCGGGCGACCGCAAGTTCACGGACTACGCCTACCCGCCGACCCACCAGCCTCTCGACGTGGTGACCAATACGGGCGGGCGTGTCGGCTGGCACCGTTCTCCCCTGCCCGGCCCGTTCGATCTGCCGAGCAACCGCAATCCTTTCGGCTGGTAAGCGTCACATCCCGGCATGTCATCGCCCGCGCAGGCGGGCGATCCAATAATCATCCGCAATAGAAGAATCGACGCGTACTGGATACCCGCTTTCGCGGGTATGACAGGCGAGAGAACGCGATCCATCACGCCGCGAGTCGATCCAGCTCCTCGATGATCGCGCTTCCCATCTGCGAGGTCGTGACGACCTTGGCGCCTTCCGATTTGATATCCGCGGTCCGCAACCCCCTTGCAAGCACGCCGGCGATAGCGCACTCGACCAAGTCGGCCTCCGCCCCCATGCCGAACGAATAGCGCAGCGCCATCGCGAACGAAGCCAGCATGGCGATGGGATTGGCGATGCCCTTGCCGGCGATATCAGGGGCCGACCCGTGCACCGGCTCATAAAGCGCCCTGCGCTTCTTTGTCTGCGAATCGACTTCGCCCAGTGAGGCGGAAGGCAGCATCCCGAGCGAGCCGGTCAGGGTAGCGGCGATGTCGGAGAGCACGTCACCGAAAAGGTTGTCGGCGACGATGACATCGAACTGCTTGGGCCAGCGCACGAGCTGCATGGCGCCGGCATCTGCGAGCTGGTGCTCGAGGGTGACGTCGCTGAACTCGCGGCCATGCAGCTGCTCGATGACCTCGTGCCACAGCACGCCCGTCTTCATGACGTTGCGCTTCTCCATTGAGGTGACCTTATTGCGCCGCTTGCGCGCCAGCTCGAAGGCCACCCGGCCGATGCGCTCGATCTCGTACGTCTCGTACACCTGCGTGTCGACCGCACGCTTCTGCCCGTTGCCGAGATCGGTGATCGTCTTCGGCTCGCCGAAATAAACTCCGCCGGTGAGCTCGCGCAGAATAATGATATCGAGACCGTCGACCACCTCGCGTTTCAGGCTTGATGACTCGGCAAGTGCCGGGTAGCACACCGCCGGCCGGATATTGGCAAACAGACCGAGGTCCTTGCGCAGGCGCAGCAGCCCCCCTTCAGGCCTCACCTCGTAAGGCACCTTGTCCCACTTTGGACCGCCCACCGCACCGAAAATAATGGCGTCCGCGTTTTTCGCCTTGGCTACGGTTTCATCTGTTACGGACACACGGTGAGCGTCGTAACAGCGGCCCCCGACCAGCGCCTCCTCTACGTCAAAACGAACCTTTCCGTTCTTGTTCATCCACGCGATGAGCTTTTTCACCTCGCCCATGACCTCGGGGCCGATGCCATCGCCCGGCAACAGCAGGAGCCTGTAATTGCCCATCACTTCTCGCGTTCCGTTCAGATGCCGCTGAACCAGTTGTAGCCCTGGTCCTCCCAGTAGCCGCCAAGGTATTTGTTGGTCACGGCCAGCTCCATCACATATTTCGGGTTCTTGAACCCGAGCTTCGTGGGGATGCGCACCCGCATGGGAAAGCCGTACTTCCGCGGCAGAATCTGTCCGTCGAACTGGAACGTCATTTGCGTCTGCGGATGCAGCGCGGTGGCCATGTCGATCGAGGTGGAATAACCCTCGGCACAACGGAACCACACATATTTGGCGCGCGTATCAGCGCCAATGCGGCGCAGGAACTCACGCAGCGGGGTTCCCGTCCATTTGCCGATGGCGCTCCAGCCCTCGACGCAGACAAGACGCGTAATCTGGGTTTCCTGCGGCAAGGCATAGAGCTCGTCGAGGGTCCAGGACTTCTTGTCGTCGACCAGTCCGCCGACGAGCAGCTTGTAGTCTTCCTTGTCGACTTCGGGCGCCTCCTCTTCGGGATAATAGCCGTTGAATCGGAACGGCCGCATGATTGCGCTTTCCGGGTAAGTCGGCGCGAGCTTGTCGGGACGGAAGAGCCAGCCCTGCACCTCGTCATTGAACCGTGAAATCTTCCTCAGCACTCTGTCTGCCGCATCACTGTCGCGCATATCGCAGCCGGTCAGGAACGCGAGGGCGCCGAGGCCCGCCCCCGCGCGCAGGAAGCGGCGACGCACGGGATCGGGCATCAGCTTGGCCGCATCGCGAACCAGAAGCGTCGCATCAGAAGCAGATAAAAGATTGCGCCGGAATAGCATGCGTTTTGCTGGCCTCAGCGGCCCGTGATCATGGCGCGCAGGCTTGTTGGCACCAGCAATGCCATGCCCACGTGAATGACGAGAAAGCCCACGATGGTCGCCATCGCGAAAAAATGCACGTAGCGCGCAGTATCATAGCCTCCAAATAATGCCGTCAGCTCCTGAAACTGGACCGGCTTCCAGATGGCGAGCCCGGAAAGTACGAGCACGAGACCGGCAATGAGAACGCCCACATAGAAGAGCTTCTGCACCGCATTATATGCCGAAAGGTCTGCATGGGAGAGCCTGCCGCGAAGCGCGGCGCGCAGGTCAGCAAGCACGTTTGCTGCGCGGATGGGAAGGAGCCTGCGCCGGAAGCGGCCCGTCGCGATCCCATATAGAACATAGAGAAGCCCATTAATTCCAAACAGCCACATGGCGGCAAAATGCCAGAGCAGCGCGCCGGCAAGCCACCCGCCCAGCGTGATCGAAGGCGGGAAGACGAATGAGAAAAGCGGCGATGCATTATAGATTTCCCAACCGGAGCCGATCATGAGGGCCACAGCGAGGACATTGATCCAGTGGGTCAGGCGCACCCACAATGGATGAACGACTGCGGACTCAAATTGTACCTCGGCGGACGGCAGGGCATGGGTGGACATGAACTCAAAATAGGAAATCAAGGTGACGAAAACCAGCAGCGGCAACTTCTTCGAGGACTTCCGGCTCGGGCAGGTGATCCCGCATGCCACGCCGCGCACAGTGACCGTGGGCGACGTGGCACTGTATCAAGGTCTGTTTGCCCCGCGATTTGCGGTGCAGTCATCGGACGCGTTCGCGCAGGCCATCGGCTACAACCGCGCACCACTCGACGATCTTCTGGTCTTTCATGTGGTGTTCGGCAAGACCGTTCCGGATATCTCGCTCAACGCCGTTGCCAATCTCGGTTACGCGGAGGGGCGTTTTCTTGCGCCTGTCTACCCCAACGACACGCTGAGCGCCGTATCGGAGGTGATCGGACTCAAGGAAAATTCCAGTCGCAAGACCGGCATCGTGTACGTGCGCACCATAGGCCGCAAGCAGGACGGAACGCCAGTTCTGGAATACGTACGCTGGGTTATGGTACGCAAGCGTGACGACAAGGCACCTGCGCCAGCCGAGCACGTCCCACAGCTTGCGGAGAGTGTCGCCGCGACTTTGCTCGCGGAGAGCTGCCCGCGGATTCACGTTGCAGCATATGAGTTCGCGCTTGCGGGCAGTCGGTATCGTTTCGCGGACTACGCCGTCGGCGAGAAGATCGACCACGTCGACGGCATCACCATCGAAGAAGCCGAGCACCAGATCGCGACCCGGCTTTATCAGAACACGGCGCGGGTGCATTTCAACCAGTTCACGGAGGCGAAGAGCCGCTTCGGCCGGCGTCTTATATATGGCGGGCACGTAATCTCGCTCGCCCGCGCGCTTTCATTCAACGGGCTTGCCAATGCATTTCATGTGGCGGCCATCAACGGCGGGCGGCACGTCTCGCCGCTCTTTGCCGGCATGACCGTCTTCGCCTGGTCGCAAGTGCTCGACAAAGCCGAGTTGAACGGACGTGGTGACGTCGGCGCATTGCGCCTGCGCACGGTCGCCACCAAGGACCACCCCTGTGGGGACTTCCCGTTACGCACGACCGAGGCGGATCACCCGGCGGTGCTGCTCGACCTCGATTACTGGGTGGTCATGCCGCGCTGAAAGGTGGATGAAACTCGTACCTCTCCGCCGCTCATTCCCGCGAAAGCGGGAATCCAGAAGATCTGGGTCCCCGCTTATGCGCGGACGAGGCGTCCCTGAAGGGCCCGGCTTGACGAACTCCTAAGCTGACGAACTCCTAGTGCCCGGCATGCGCCTCGGTGATGACACCGCAGGCGATGCGATCGCCCGCATTGCCCGCGGGATCGCTCTTGTAGTCATCCTGCTTGGCATGAATGACCAGGGCGGTGCCGCCCTCCTGAAACACGGAATTAGGCTTGCCTTTTTCCAGGGTGATATCGTTGTTCACCACGGTCGCGTTGAGCTTCCCGTTTGCCGGCACCGTGATGTTGTCCATATCGCCCGCGTGGTGTCCTTCCGGGTTCTCTTTGCCGTGCTTCTTCTGACCGGGGTTGAAGTGCGGACCAGCAGACGTGAAGGGCGGTTCGCATTTACCCACCGCGTGCACGTGGAACGCGTGCTCGCCCGCCGGCAGGCCGTTCAGCGCCAATTGCAGCCGAACGCCCGCTTTCGTTTGAGTGAGGGTTACCTTGCCGACGTCCTTGCCGTCCGCTGATTTGAGCTCCGCTGCCGCACTGGGCGCCGCCGCCGGCGCCTGCTTGGCCGCCTGCGCGAGTCTCATCGGAGCTTGCAGTTCGCCCGCGAACGCGAAACCGCCGGCAACCAACAAAGCCACTGCGGAGACGGATACCAGACATTTCATGGAATGGTCCTCCTCAATTTCTCTGTTCATATCCTATCGCGGAGTTTGTTCAGGGTAAATGCATGCACCCGACAGTACCTGGAGTGCATCATCATGCGCGCGCGAATTTTTGCTTTGAGCACTAGGTATGCATCAGCCGCCGACCTGCGTTGAATACGCATTGCCGGCAGATTATGGTCAAGCCATATTCATGAGGAGCAGCGTCGCGCAGGATGCGCGCGCACGCCGCAGGCAAGGACGATGAATGGTTGACGCGCGCAGCCCGGTCGAGCGGCCCCTCTCACCGCATCTTTCCATCTACAGGCCGATGCTCACGATGATGATGTCGATCGCCCATCGCATCACCGGCTTTGCTCTCTATTTCGGCACTCTGTTGATTGCCTGGTGGCTTCTCGCAGCGGCGTCCGGCCCGAACGCCTATGGCGGCGTTGGCTCGTTTTTCAACTCCTGGTTCGGCCGGCTGATTCTGTTTGGCTACACCTGGGCGCTGATGCACCACATGCTCGGTGGCATTCGGCACCTTATATGGGACACAGGGCGCGGATTTGGCGCGTATGAGCGCGAATGGCTCGCGCTCGCAACCCTCGTGGGATCAATCAGCTTGACGATTGTCATCTGGATCATTGGCTATCTCTTCGTTGGAGGGCCGCGCTGATGGGCATCGGCAGCATGAGCACACCGCTTGCCCGCGTGCGCGGGCTCGGACCGGCGAGGTCGGGCACCGGGCATTTTTGGCGTCAACGACTGACTGCGATTGCCAATGTGCCGCTTACCATCGCGTTTGTGTTTATCCTCATCGCGCTGCTGGGACGCAGTCATCCGGCTGCAATCCAGACCCTTGCGTCACCGCTCGTTGCCGTAATCATGCTCCTGTTCATTTTCTCGGTGACCCTGCATATGCGCATCGGCATGCAGGTCATCATTGAGGACTACGTGCATGGCGAGGGGACCAAGCTCGCGCTGTTAATCGCAAACACGTTTTTTGCCATAGCGGTGGCGCTGGCCAGCGGCTTCGCCTTGCTTATGCTCAGCTTCAAGGTGGTGTGACCAGTGGCCGATCCCGCCGCCGCGAACGACAGGGCACCGGCCTTTAACGGTCGCGCCTATCCGATTGAAGATCATCGCTACGACGTCGTGGTGGTCGGAGCGGGAGGCGCCGGTTTGCGCGCGGTGGTCGGCTGCAGCGAAGCGGGACTGAAGACGGCGTGCATCACCAAGGTTTTTCCCACCCGCTCGCATACGGTGTCGGCGCAAGGCGGCATCGCGGCCGCGCTCGGAAACATGGGCGAGGACGACTGGCGCTGGCACATGTACGACACGGTGAAAGGGGCGGATTGGCTCGGCGATCAGGATGCCATCGAGTATCTCTGCCGCAATGCGCCCGACGCGGTCTACGAGCTCGAGCATTGGGGGCTGCCGTTCTCTCGGCGCGAGGACGGCAAAATCTATCAGCGGCCATTCGGCGGCATGACCACGCACTACGGCCAGGGCACCGCGCAACGCACGTGTGCGGCTGCCGATCGTACCGGCCACGCAATGCTGCACACGATGTATGGCCAGGCGCTGCACCATTCCGCCGAGTTCTTTATCGAGTACTTCGCCATCGACCTCATCATGGACGAGGAAGGCCGCTGCCGCGGTGTGGTGGCGCTGAAGCTCGACGACGGCACGATCCATCGCTTCGGCGCGCATATGACGATTCTGGCCACCGGCGGATATGGCCGCGCTTATTTCTCCTGCACGTCGGCGCATATCTGCACCGGCGATGGCAACGCCATGGTGCTGCGCGCCGGCCTGCCGCTGCAGGATATGGAATTCGTCCAGTTTCACCCCACCGGAATTTATGGGGCGGGCTGCCTCATCACCGAAGGGTCTCGCGGCGAAGGCGGCTATCTCGTCAACTCGGAAGGCGAGCGCTTCATGGAGCGCTACGCGCCTTCCGCCAAGGACCTTGCATCACGCGACGTGGTCTCACGCGCGATGACCATCGAAATCCGCGAAGGCCGCGGCGTGGGCAAGCTCAAGGACCACATCTACCTGCACCTCGATCATCTCGATCCGGCGGTGCTGGAGGAGCGCCTGCCCGGGATTGCGGAATTGGCGCGGATCTTTGCCGGAGTTGATATCACGCGCGACCCGATCCCGATCGTGCCCACGGTGCACTACAATATGGGAGGAATTCCCACCAACTATCACGGCGAGACCGTCACCAAGAAGAACGGTGCCGATGACCATGTGGTGCCGGGCCTCATGGCACTGGGCGAAGCCGCATGTGTGTCGGTGCATGGTGCAAACCGCCTCGGCTCCAATTCGTTGATCGATCTGGTGGTGTTCGGGCGCGCGGCCGGCCAACGATGCGCCGAGATCCTGCAGCCCCGTGACAAGCACCCGGACCTGCCGAAGGATTCTGCCGAGCTCGCCCTCTCGCGCCTCGACAAGTTCCGTTACGCCGGCGGCGGTACGCCTACCGCGCAGCTTCGGCTGCGTATGCAAAAGGTGATGCAGAACAATTGCGCCGTGTTTCGCACGGGCGAGGTGCTGCAGGAGGGCCATAATCTCATTCGCGAGGTGCATGGCGGCGTGGATGACATCAAGGTCGTGGATCGCTCGCTGATCTGGAACTCCGATCTGATCGAAACGCTGGAATTCGACAACCTCATCGTGCAGGCAATCGTCACCATCGACTCGGCAGTCAACCGCGAGGAAAGCCGCGGCGCGCATGCGCGCGAGGATTTTCCCGAGCGCGACGACAAGAACTGGATGAAGCACACGCTCGCCTGGCTTGATCCTGCCGGCAAGGTGCGTATCCGTTACCGGCCGGTGCATAGCTACACGCTCACAAACGAGGTTTCCTACATCGAGCCGAAGGCGCGGGTGTACTGATGGTGCAATTCACGCTGCCAAGAAATTCGAAAATCACGGAAGGCAAGATCTGGCCCTACCCGCACGAGGCCCACAGCCTGCGCGAATTCCGCATCTACCGCTGGAACCCGGACGACGGACGCAATCCGCGCCTCGACACCTATTACGTCGATACCGACGATTGCGGGCCGATGATTCTCGACGCGCTCATCTGGATCAAAAACAAGGTAGATTCGACGCTGACCTTTCGGCGCTCGTGTCGGGAGGGCGTATGCGGCTCATGCGCCATGAACATCGACGGCACCAACACGCTCGCCTGTCTCAAGGCGATGAGCGACATCAACGGGACCGTAAAGATCTACCCGCTTCCGCACCAGCCTGTAGTCAAAGACCTCGTCCCCGACTTGAGCAATTTCTATGCCCAGCATGCGTCGGTCGAGCCTTGGCTGCACACGAGCTCGCCGACGCCGCCGAAAGAATGGCGGCAGAGTCACGAGGACCGCCACAAACTTGACGGCCTTTACGAGTGCATTTTATGCGCGTGCTGCTCCACTGCGTGTCCGAGCTACTGGTGGAACAGCGAGCGCTTTCTCGGACCCGCCGCGCTGCTGCAGGCCTTTCGCTGGATCAACGACAGCCGCGACGAAGCTACCGGCGACCGCCTCGACAATCTCGAAGATCCGTTCCGGCTTTACCGCTGTCACACCATCATGAACTGCGCCAAGGCCTGCCCCAAGCATCTCAATCCGGCAAAAGCCATTGCCGAGATCCGGCGCCTGATGGTGGAACGCCAGCTCTGATTTTAGCGAGCTACGGCTGCTGGTTCACAAGTGCTCCTTCGTCATGGCCGGGCATGACGTGGTTAGGGTCAGCGTTTGCGGATACGGAACACGAGCACGTCATTGTCGCGGGAGCTCGCTTCGAGCTTGTCCCCCGTCTGATTGAGCAGGTTCGGGATATCGATGGCCGCGAGCGGATCCGTGCATTCCGCAACCAGGATATCGCCGCTTTTCATCGAGGTGAGCGCCTTGCGCACGCGCAAGGCCGGCAACGGACATTTAAGCCCACGCAGATCGACTATTCTTTCCGTCATTCCAATCAGGCCGATGAATGCATCCGATGCGGGATGATCGAACGCAAGGGTTTCAAAGAATAGCGCAATTCACACCATTGACCGACGCGCTTGCGCGCCTTGCTGGCCGCGTCGGCGGCGTGGCAATACAGCGTATCGAGGCCGTGGCCGCGCTTGGCTGCACGCTCGCTGAAGGCATCGCCATCGATGTTTGCAGGCCGCCCGCAGCGATTGCATTGCGCGACGGATGGGCCGTCAAATCCGAGCTTACGGCCGACGCCAGCCCTTACGCACCGGTCCCCATTCCCATGGCAACCTGGATGGAAGCCGGCGACGCGCTGTCGCCGGAACAGGATGCGGTGCTTGCGATTGACGCCACCAGCGCGCGAGCGGGACTCGTGCAGGCAGTCGCGCCCGTCGCCGCTGGCGACGGCGTTTTGCCAGCCGGCGGCGATCTACCACGCAATGCCGGCACGCTGCCGGCTGGGCGCCGCCTCAACCGCGTGCAACTCGCGCTGCTTCAGGCTGCTGGCATCGAAAACGTATGTGTCCGAATTCCCCGCCTACGGCTTGCCCGTGCCCGCAAACGGGCCGATTGGGTCATCGATACGGCACTCGCATGCATAGCGGATGCGATTCATTGCAAGGGCGCGGTGGTGCTAACAAGCCATCCTGATCAACACTTCGAGCAGGCATTCGCCGATCCCGGCAGCGATGCCATTATTGTCGTCGGCGGCTCCGGGAGCGGACGCGCCGACCGGGTGGTGCGCACGCTTGCATCCATCGGGGAGCTTGTCGTGCATGGGATCGGTCTCGTTCCCGGAGAGACTGCCGCCTTCGGGTTGATCGAGAGCCGCCCTGTGCTGGTGCTCCCGGGCCGGCTTGATGCGGCGCTTGCCGCTTGGCACATGCTGGGACATGCAATGCTGGAGAAGCTCGCCGGCAGCACTGAGCCGCTCGTCAGTGCGGCGGCAAGGCTGACGCACAAGGTGGCTTCAGCGGCCGGCATTGCCGAGCTGGTGCCGGTGCGCTGCGAGGGCACGGCTGCGACGCCGCTTGGTTCGAGCTATGTGCCGGCCGCGATTCTGGCCCAGGCGAATGGATGGATTCTCATCGCTGCCGACAGCGAGGGCTACCCGGCGAACAGCGAAGTCGCCGTAAGACGCTGGCCGTGACGGAAGCTGCTGGAAGTGCAACCAGTGCTGCCGGTCTGCTGCATGCGATTCGGCACGCTGCCCGGCAGGAACAGTTTTTACAGGTAGTGTCCGAAGAAGAGGCGCGCCGCCGATTTGGCCAGCACCTCGATCTGTCTCCTCTGGAAAGCGAGCCTGTTGCGCTCTCTGCAGCCCTCGGACGTGTCCTCGCGCGTGATGTGACGGCGTCCATAGACGTACCGCCGTTCGACCGTGCAAATGTGGACGGCTTCGCTGTGCGCTCGGCTGACACGATCGGCGCCACCGATGCGTCCCCCCGGCGAGTGGAACTCAACGACGAAGTGATTGTCTGCGGACATGCTCCGCAAGTGGAAGTGCGCACGGGAACGGCCACCGTCATCGCCACCGGCGGTGTCATTCCGCGCGGAGCGGATGCCGTGGTGATGGTTGAACACACCGAGCTGCATGACTCCGGCGACCATGCCGCGCTCGATGTGCGTCAGCCCGCGCGGCCGGGCCAGTTCATTGCCTTTGCCGGATCCGATATCGCGCGCGGGGAGACGGTGCTCCGGCGCAAGACTCTCCTTTCCTCGCGTGAAATCGGAATGCTCGCGGCCTGCGGCATCGCCGAAGTTGACGTAGTGCGCAGGCCGCGCGTCGGCGTGCTCTCGACGGGCGACGAGCTGGTCGCACCCGGGGGCACACTGGGCCCCGCGCAGCTCTTCGACAGCAATGGCGCCATTATCGCTGCTGCCATTGCTGAAGCCGGTGGAGAGCCGATTCCTTTCGGAGCGTTTCCGGACAATGAGACGACGCTCGAGCGGGCCATGCGCGAGGCGCTTGCCGTTTGCGATATGGTCGTGGTGTCTGGCGGCACGTCGAAAGGCGCGGGGGATCTGTCACACCGGGTCGCTTCGCGCCTGGGCGAGCCGGGAATTCTCGTTCATGGCGTCGCGCTCAAGCCCGGCAAGCCGCTCTGCCTCGCGGTTCTCAACGGCAAGCCGGTGGCCGTGCTCCCCGGCTTTCCGACCTCCGCAATTTTTACGTTTCACAGCTTCGTCGCGCCGATCGTCCGCGCCCGCGCCGGCGTTGCGGCTCTCCGATCGCGGACCATCGAGGCGGAAATCCCCCTCCCTGTTCCGTCCGAGCTCGGGCGCAAGGAATTCGTGCTGGTGGCGCTGGTTGAAGGTGAGAGAGGGCCCATTGCATTTCCGGCGCACAAGGGCTCCGGCGCGGTGACCAGCTTCTCGCAATCGGACGGCTTCGTGGAAGTCGATGCACTCGCAACTGCGGTGACGCCCGGCACGCGCGCGCAAGTGACGCTGCTTGCGCCTTCCGCAGAGATACCGGACCTTGTGCTGATCGGAAGCCATGACGTTGCCCTTGATGTCGTGCTTGGCGAGGTCGCCGAGCAGGGCATCAGCTCACGTACGCTCGCAGTGGGCAGTCTCGGCGGTGTCGCCGCAGTCGAGCGTGGCGAATGCGATCTTGCTCCCGTGCACCTCCTTGATGCAAAGAGCGGCATCTACAATACCCATCTGCTGCATGAAGGCCTTTGCCTGATCAGAGGCTGGAGGCGCATGCAGGGATTCGTTTACCGGACAGGCGATGCGCGTTTTTCCTGCATGAGCGCGCGCGAAGCAGTGCAGGCCGCGATGCGCGATCCCGAGTGCATCATGGTGAATCGCAACGCGGGCTCCGGTACCCGCGTTCTGATCGATGAACTGCTCGGCGGACTACGGCCGCCCGGTTACAGCAACCAGCCGCGATCGCATAATGCGGTGGCGGCCGCGCTGGCGCAGGAGCGAGCCGACTGGAGCATTGCGATCGAGACGGTTGCCCGACTCTATGGACTAGGCTTTCTTCCGATTGCACCCGAGGAATATGATTTTCTCTTGCGCGAGAGCCGGCGCGAGCGGCGCGGCGTACAAGCCTTCCTGGCCGCGCTGGAGCACGCGGCAGTGCGGGAGAAAATCCGCGCTCTATGCATGAGCTTTGCCGACTGAATTTGCGACCGATGCTTCGCTTTTTTGTGCTTGTGATGTTCATCGCCGTGAGTGGGCCTGCAGCGGCGCAGTTGCGCGGGCATGGAGGGCCGGTTCGCGCGCTCGCCATTTCGCCGGACGGCAGTGAAGCCGCATCCGGCAGTTTCGATACCGCAGTCATTCGCTGGTCGCTTGTAAGCAACACCGCAAAGCAGGTGCTGCGCTTCCATGCGGGCGCGGTGAATGCCGTCACGTTTTTTCCTGACGGTCGGCTCGCCACCAGCGGCGAGGATGCACGGGTCGCGCTCTGGGAGAGGGGACGGGACACACCCTCGCGCGTGCTGGAGGGGCACACCGCGCCCGTCGTTGGGCTGTCCGTGTCGCCGGATGGTACCGCCCTCGCTTCCGCAAGCTGGGATCACACCGCGCGCGTCTGGCCGCTCCGATCGGGAGCTAGCCCAATGGTGATCGAAGGCCATGCGCAGGGAGTGAACGCGGTTGCTTTCACTCCCGAGGGACGCGCGCTCGTGAGCGCCGGGTATGACGCGACGATCCGCCTTACGCCCACCACCGGGGAAGGATCGGCACTCGTTGCGACACTGCCCACGCCGCTGAACAGCGTTGCCGTAGCCGCGGATGGCGAGATCGTCACGGCCGGTGCCGACGGCAAGGTCTATTTTCTAAATTCGGCCGCAGCGCTCACCGGCGAGGTTGCCGCAGCCCAGGCGCCGATCATCGCGGTCGCTCTCTCGCACGACGGCCGGCTTGTGGCTGCAGCCGGCATTCGCGGCTCCGTCGCCATCATCGAGCGCACTTCGCGCAAGATGTTGCGCACTCTGGTCGGTCCGGGGCTGCCGGTGTGGTCGCTTGTGTTTCTCAAAGATGACCGGACGCTGCTCAGCGGCGGCACCGACCGCACGATCAGGCGCTGGAATACCGAAACCGGCGAGCAGATCGGCGACATCGTCGCCGGCGCTCCGGAAGATCCGCTCGCCCAATACGTGGGCGATCACGGCGCCGAGGTGTTTCGCGCCTGCGTTGCCTGCCACACGCTCAATCCCGTGGAGGGCATGCGCGCCGGCCCGACACTTGCGGGAATCTTCGGCCGCAGGATCGCGACGCTGCCCGGCTACAATTTTTCCGAGGCGCTCAAGCACCTCGACATCGTCTGGACGCCGGAGACCATTTCCAGGCTGTTCGAGATCGGCCCCATGACCTACACGCCCGGCACGAAAATGCCGGAGCAGCGCATCGGCTCAGCCGAGGACCGCGCCGCGCTGGTCCACTTCCTGGAACGGACAACGACGCGCAAATAGGCTTGTCGATAAAAGCTAGATGTAGCGGACATGCGTGAGCGTTCGGTGTACGAGCGCTGCAAGCTCGGCTTGATGGCTGGTGCCGGTCTTGGCAAACGCTTGCTGAAGCTGACTGCGCGCGGTGGTCAGCGCGACGCCCATCGACTCGGCAGCAGCTTGCAGGCCGTGGCCGTCCGAGATGGCGATCGCGATTTGCGCTTCGCGATAGGTGAGGTCAAAAGCCCGGCGCAGCGACTCGACCGTGGGATTGTCATTGCGCTCCGGATCGCTGATAAAGACGACGCCGCCCACCGGCTGATTGGTAGCTTCCAGTTTGCCCATAGGGGTGAGCGGAGCGGCGATGAGCAAGAGCGGTCTGAGATCATTGCCGCGGTTGACCGCGAGAACCCCTTGTGTCCCAGCTGAGACCGCCTCGTTGATGAGGTCACGGACTGAGCGCGTATCCAGGGGGCGTCGGCCGTTGAGGCCCGCGCCGCAAAGGCGCAAAGCATCCGATTGTTTTATGATTTCCTCCGCGCGCTTGTTGAAGAAGAGGGGTTTGCCGCAGCAGTCGACCAGCACCACACCATACGTAAGGTAGTCCAGAGCACCCGATATCAATCTCGTATGCAGATCGGCGGAGTTCAAGCGCATCTCCAGGCGCAAAGCGCGATCGAGATGCGGGATGAGCAGGCACATGTAACGCAAATTGTCGTGGCCGAAGATGCGCCCCTCCTGCCAAAGCTCTGCAATCAGCTTCCGTCCTGCTGCCTTTGAGCTGCCCGAGCCCGAACTGGTCACCCCGGCTGCAAATGCCTCCAGATATCTCTGCGCCATTTTCAGGCCGAGCGACTCACGGGCGCTCAATTCGGTGTGCGAGCGAAGTATGCTGAGAAAAACAATTTTCAGAAAACGGATGATCAGCTCGCCGAATTGTTCGACATACTGATCAAGAGCTTTTAAGTCCATCTTGGAGAGAAAGAAGGTGCTGCCGCACCCCGCCTCACGCGGATCTGCGTTGCAGGCCGGCCCAAGAAATGACGCGCCCGCGCTCTCGTCCGAACCCCAGAAGTTGCGCCGGCTGCCGATGAGTTCGCCGATCGCGTAAATCGTTTTCGGCCAAAGCTCCGGCTGCTCGGTCGCTTCATAGATGCGATCGATAACGCTCAGCAGGACTTGCTCGTCAGCCGTCGCCATGCCTGAGGCTCCAGGAAGAACTTAGCCCAAATCACAGCCTAGCGAATATCCGCTCGCGATTTTTCATGCGTTCATAGGAAGACCGCTGCCTTTAGCCCGAATAGTTTTGCGCCTGGCAAGACCCAACATGGCGTTGCCCGAATGGATTGCGCAATCCGCCAACCGCTCAGGCGCACTCGGTTAGGGCGACAGTCCAGCGTTGGAACCGGCTATCGGAATACCGCCGTGCAGTCTGAGTTTCGGCCGCGCCATGCAAATTCGCGGCCGAACTGTGACGCAGCTCACGTTCTGTCTTGAACCGATCGCCTAAAAGTTCGATCGACCAAAGATCATGCCGATGCTTTGCGATCCTTCAAGCTGACAGAGGTAACGATGCATCGACTGATAACGCTCTACACGAGCTTGGCACCGAGCAAATTCCAGGGTGAGGGCGCGAATCATCCACTCGCGTTTTGGCCTACGGTTCTGTTCGTTTTGCTGCACGAAATATTTGCCATCGTCGCGCTGACATCCGACCTCGCTTTGTCGACCGATCGGCGCATGCAGATTTTTCAGCAATCCGGAATTTACCCGTGACCTTTCTTCAGCGTCCCGCGCAGGACGGCATGCGATATCGGCGCCTGATCGTTGTGGTGTTGCTCCCGTTCGCGGGCGGCTATTTTCTGTCCTACTTCTTCCGCACGATCAACGCCGTCATTGCGGCCGAGCTTTCCACGAGCATGCATCTGCCGGCGTCCCAGCTCGGCTTCCTGACCGCAATCTACTTTCTCTCCTTCGCGGCCATGCAGTTGCCGGTCGGCGTTGCGCTCGACCGCTATGGCCCTCGCCGGGTGCAGGGCGTGTTGCTGCTCGCCGCCGCAGTCGGCGCCGCGGTGTTCGGCGCTGCGCACTCTGCAGCAGGCCTTGCCCTCGGCCGCGCGCTGATCGGGCTCGGTGTCGCCGGATCCCTGATCAGCGGACTCAAGTCCATCCGCCTATCGTTTGCGAAGGAGCGGCTGCCGTTGCTCAACGGATGCTTCATCATGCTGGGGACCTTGGGCTCCGTGGCCGCGACCGCCCCAGCGGAGCTGCTCGTCGCGACGATCGGATGGCGGGTGTTGTTCACGGCGCTCGCGGCAGTGACGGCCGCCTGCGCCGTTCTTATTGCGGTGCTGTCGCCCGAGCCTGTCCGCGCGAGTGCACCAATGCCGCTCAACCTCGCCGGCCTGAAGCAGATTTATACGAATGACCGCTTTTGGGCGCTCGCGCCGCTGTCGATGATGTGCATCAGCACCGCCTGGGCTCTGCAAGGATTATGGGCAAGTCCATGGTTGGCGGATGTCGACAAGCTGGAGCGGCCTGCGATCGTACGTCATCTCCTGGTCATGGCCGTCGCACTCTGCGCGGGAGCCTTCCTGCTCGGCCTCCTCACTCAACGGCTAGGCCGGCACGGAATCCGCATACAGGCCGTGCTGATTGCGCTTGGCGTGCTGTTCATCGCAGCCGAGCTCGCGCTCATCCTGCGCCTGCCGGTGCCCACCTACATGGTCTGGGCGACGGTAGGAACTGTGGGCGCAGGCACGGTTCTCAGCTTTACGATTCTCGCCGAGTACTTTCCGAGCGAAATCGCCGGACAGGCGAATGCCGCCCTGAACATTCTGCACATCGGCGGCGCGTTCATTCTGCAATATGCCATCGGCATCGGCATCGACATTTGGGGCAGCCAGGCAGGCCACTATCCGGCGGCCGCCTATCAGATCGTTCTCGCGATCATAGTCTTGTTCCAGCTCCTCGCACTGGTTTGGTTCTTCGCATCGGAACTGCCTGCCCTGCAGCCTTCCCGCAGGCCCGTGAAACCCGCATTGTGAAGGTACACACCCCATGCAAACATCTTTCCAAAATCAGCTCGCCATTGACGAGAGCCGGAGCGCAGATGCCGACATCGCGCCTCCGGCACAGCCTGGAAGCCTAAAACAGGCCGAACCGTGCCCGATTGCATTCGACGGGCAGCATGATCAAACGCTGTGGCAACGGCTCGTGAGCACGCTCTACCAGGCACGTATCTGGTCGGCCCAGCGCGAAATTGACCGCCATCAGGACACGATACAGTTCTGGCGGCGCGGACTGGCGCAGCGGCGGGCGCACTTGCGCCCGGTCACAACGCCTGCCGCGGGCCCAGACAATGCCGTTGTCGAGAGCGCGGGCAAGCGTGCGTTTCGCACCTTCGCCGCGCACGCTGCCGGCACATTGATGAATGTGGATTCGGTTGCAGCCGCGTGGCGTCGGCGGAGTCGCCTGCGGCGCGAGCTGCTCGCGCTCAGCGACAGCGATCTGCGTGATATTCGCTGGACGAGGGCCGAAGTGGAAGCAGAAGGTCGGAAGCCATTTTGGCGGCCGTGAAGGCGGCCTCCTGAAGTCGCTAGGGCTGCGCGCGCCACATATTACGAGCAATACTGCTGGTAGATCTGCGCGCCGGATCCCCGGTCCTCGGCGGCGTCTTTGAGAATATCGTGATTGCGCGCGAGCCAACTCTCCCTCGTCTCGCCCAGGAACACAAACGGAGAAGGCCCAGATGGGACCTACACGCCCGGCACGAAAATGCCGGAGCAGCGCATCGGCTCAGCCGAGGACCGCGCCGCGCTTGTCTGGAACGCGCAACGAAACCGAAGTGAGGCCGCACGCTCTTCGTGGGAACCCATGACATTGCGGCGTTCTGACCCACAACGTGAAATGTTGCGGAACAACTTCTGTGGCATCTCCGTTGCGTGCTGGCTATGCGCGTGGATTACCGGCAAACGGAGGCGAGTGGAGCAGCTATTGCGCTGCACCTTCTTTTCTGTATGTCTGTCTTCGGACTCTTGGCGTTCGGCTTCTACAGCATGTTCAGTCCGCGTTACATTCCGAACGATGGACTGGCCGCATACTCCCCGCCACCGGCAACCGTAATCAAGTATCCGAGCATAGCGCGCATGCCCTATAGTGAACGTGCACGGGTCGAGACGTCTGTCGAAACCAACATGCCCGACGAAACGACGGGGCGCGCGGTCGAGCGCCTGGTCACCGCAGCCCCGATCGCTGCCGAGCCGGCCCCCGAAGTGAAAAGCAACGTGGACGCGCGAGCGGTGACGCGACACGCCGCACAGCGGCCCAGGAAAGCACCCGACACGCATGCGTCACGAGCGGAGCGGAGAAACTGGGCCACATCTCAGCCGAACACATACGGCCTTGCCACGTTTCCGGGATATGCTTCGGTGCAGTGAAGCTACTATTCCGCGCATTGGAGTCCGCCTGCTCTAATTGCATTCAGCGCGATCTGCCACAAAGCCGTCCAGTTGGGTCCCTACATGCTCCGGCCGATTCGATCAGCAAGGAGAGGCTATGCATCTGAAATCGCTTCTGACTGCCGCGGTCATTATGACGGCAGCGGTTGCTACTCTATCGTTTAATTTTCCTGCTCGGGCACAACACGCCCGAGATGCGGAAATGATTGGCTATCATCAGCTCTGCGAGCGTGGTGATCGCAGGGCGTGCATACGTTTTGGGATAATGCTGGGTGAGAACCGCGCCCGGCATGCCGAGTGGCGCAGGCTGCACCCCGAATGGTGGGGCTGGGAGCGCTGATTACGTGCGCACCCGTTGCGGCGAGGCCGATCTCAACCCCGGCCTCGAACGGCGCAGGCGCGCGTGCCAGCGCGAAATGCCTTCGCAATCAGGTTACGTTACCGTGGGACAGTCCTGCCGTGCTTAACTTGAAAAACCTGCGCCGTAATCTCAGAGAAGTCGACATAAACGTCTGGTGAGCTGGTCAGTGCATCGCCCAGAGATATGCAAGGGTGCCCACAATCCCCAGCACCGTCCGAACGCCATGCAGCCGGCCCGATGCCAGAAGCAGGGCACGGGACGTTGGACCGGCGTCAGTGTCCGACATTGCTTTCAATTTGTAGGTTTGTCGGCATGATGCCAATCAGGGTATAGGGCCAGTTCGCGAACATAAAAGCTGCCCCGATCAGCCAGCGCCAATCCCATGTGAGCCACGCCGCAAGCAAGCCCAGCACTGCTGATGCGGCAGCCAAGCTTGCCTGCATCGTGTAGCCCGCGTCATAGCTTGGCTTCCACTGCTTCAGCAGATTCTTGTCATCCAGCGCCAATCGCGCGGGATGCTCGGCGAAATTGATGTAGAAAGCCGCCCCTGCAAACGCAGCGGCCAGCACTAGCGCCAGCTGACCCGCGAACATGGATAACTCCTTCGCGGAGACGCGGACCAAAGTGAAATGATCACCATCGTCCGCCGCGCCTAAACAGCCTGAGAATAAGCAAAAGCACCACGGCGCCGATGGTGGCGGAAATGATGGCAGCAACAATTCCAGTACCGATATGAACGCCCAACTGGGCAAGCAGCCAACTGCCGATTAAAGCACCAACAATGCCGATGCAGATATCGGCAACAAGGCCATAGCCCGTTCCACGAACAATCTTCCCAGCCAGCCATCCGGCAATGAGGCCAACTAACAGTATAACCAGAATGCTTTGACCCGACATGATGCGCCCTCCTCATTGCTTGCCCGCCTGGGCAAACAGCGAGCGTGCCGCTTGTTAGATGTCGAAGCAAGTCCCGCCTCGCGCGAAATCGCTGGCGCGCCGGCTGATGCGTCGTAGATTCGGCGGGCTTGCTCGCCAGCTGCTTCGCTTAAGCTGCCTTAGCGTAGGGCGAGAGTTCGCGTTTGAGAAACGTGCCGTCGCCAGGCTCGCCGAGAATCTTGCCCTCCTCGGCGACCACCTTGCCGCGCAGGACGGTCATCACCGGCCAGCCGGTGACCGCAAGCCCTTCGTACGGCGTGTAGTCCGGGCCGTGGTGCATCAACTCCTGGCGAATCGTTTCCTTGCGGTTGGGATCCCAAAGCACGATGTCGGCATCGAAGCCGATGCCGATTGAGCCCTTCTTCGGGTACATGCCGTACATTTTGGCGTGATTGGTCGAGGTCAGCGCCACGAACTCATTCGGTGTGATGCGTCCCTCGGCGACCCCCTTGCTCCATAAAATCTGCAGCCGCGTCTCCACGCCCGGAATGCCGTTCGGCACCCAGCGAAACGAGGTGCGCGCCTTCGGATTGTTCTTTCCGTGCGGCCCTTCGTAATAGAAGGGGCAGTGATCGGACGAGAAGGTCGAAAACACGCCCTGCTCGATTCCTTCCCAGATCGCTTCCCAGCTGGCATGGTCACGCGGCGGCGGCGAGCAGACATATTTGCCGCCGCTCTCGTCCATGTTGAGGCCTTTGAGATCATCGGCCGTGAGCGCGATGTATTGCGGGCAGGTTTCTCCGTAAACTTTCAGTCCGCGCTGCTGCGCCCAACGGATCTGCTCCATGCCATCGCGGCTCGAGACGTGCACGATCATGATCGGCACGTCGAGCAGCTCCGCGTGACTGATGGCACGATGGGTGGCCTCGCGCTCCACGCTCGGAGGTCGCGACACTGCGTGATAATAGGGCGCGGTCTTGTCGGCGCGCTCGAGCCGCTCGGTCATGAATTTGATGGCGTCGTAGCCCTCGGCATGCACCATGACCAGCGCGCCGCAACCGCGCGCGCATTCGAATACTTCAAGCAATTGGCGATCATTGAGCACGAGATCGTCATAGGTCATGAATACCTTGAAAGAGGTGTAGCCGTCGCCGACCAGCGCCGGCAGTTCCTGGCCAAGCACGCTTGGTGAAGGATTGGCAATGATCAGATGGAAGCCGTAGTCGGCGAAGGATCGGCCGTCCGCTTCCTTGTGGTACTCCATCACACAGGCGCGCAGGCTGGCGCCGCGCGGCTGCAGCGCGAAGGGCAGCACCGTCGTGTTGCCGCCGGCGATCGCAGATCGGGTGCCGGTCGTGAAATCGTCCGCCATTTTCGGGCCGCCAAAGGCGGGCTGCGACAGGTGCACGTGACTGTCGATGCCCCCCGGCAGGACGAGCAGCCCCGACGCGTCGATGGTGCGCGCGGCGCCTTCGACATGGTCGCTGATCGCCGTGATGCGCCCGCCGCGAATGCCGACATCGCCGCGGTACGTATCGCTCGCGGTGATGATCGTGCCGCCGCGGATTGCAAGATCGAACTCAGCCATAACCCTACTCGTGTTTTCGATGTGCGAAACTACGACAAGCGCGTCCAGTTCCGCCACCCTGATCAATGTCACCAAACATTCTACCTCAGCTCTGCAACTCAGCGCAGATATCACTGTGAGAAGCGCGCGGGGTAGGTGTCGGCGGCGATCTCGATGGCCTGGCAGCGGCGGTAGATCCGCTCATAAGGCGGGCGCAGGCGCTCGACATCCTTCTCCGATTGCGCGATCAGGGGCGCAATGCTTGCGTGCGCCTCGGCAATTTCGTCAAGCAGGCGCTCCTCGTCGACCCGCGTGAGCCTGCCGTCCGCAAGAATCGGCTCGCCGTCGACCATCACGAAATCGACTTCGTTGCGGTTCGCCGCGTAGACGAGCTGGTTGACCACGTTGTTGAGCGGCGTGAACGGAATGCTGCGCAGGCGATAAGCCACGAGATCCGCGATGCGTCCTTTTGCGATGGCGCCAAGCTCCTGCGCCCGGCCGAGTGCCTTGGCTCCGCCCAGCGTGGCGGCGCGCAGCACCTTCGGCGCGCCAAACCAGTGGCCGTGATCGCCGCGCAGCTTGTTGAGCATGGCCGCAAGATAGAGCGAGTTCTGCATGTCCGTGCCCTCGATCGAGCCGCATCCGTCGGTACCCATGCTGACGTTGACACCGCCATCGAGCAGCGCGCGGATGGGAGCAAGACCGGAGCCGACCTTGAGGTTGGACGTGGAGTTGTGCTGCACGGTGACCCCCGTGCGCGCGAGAATCTCGATCTCGCGCGGGTTGAGCCGCACCGCGTGAATGAAGGTGGTGTTCGGCTTCATGAAGCCGATGCGATTGAGATATTCGATCATGGTCGAGCCGTACCAGAGCTGGCCGGTGACGACCTGCATGCGCGTTTCCTGCACGTGCATGATCACCGGCAGGTCGAAATCGTCCGCCATGCGGCGCACGGCGCCGATGAACCGCTCGGTGCAGCGCTGGGGTGCCGACGGCGCCGCGATGTAGCCGACCCGCTTCTCCTTTGGATGACGCGCGCGCGCGAGACCTTTCACAAATGCGAGGAGCTCGTCCGAGCTGTACATCGACGCCTTATCGAGCTCCGCGAGGAGCTCGCGCGGAAACTCCTCCTCAACGAAGGGCACGGCGCGAAAGAACGGCCGGTCGAATAAGGTTGGGCCCACATAGGCGCGGATGTCGATATCCTCATAGGCTGCGAACACCGCATCGACATTTTCCGGAACGATGCGCGGGCTCACATTGGTGTCGTCGCAAAGTGTGGTGGTGCCGCTGCGCACCGCCTCGATCGCACCGATCATGGTGCGCAGGTACACTTCGCGCGGGGAGAGCTCGATGGGCTTGAGCGGCCGCACGTAGTTCATCCATAGCTCGAGCGGCAGATTGTCCTTGCGGCCCTTGTAATACCCCTCGTGGCTGTGGTGGTGACCGTTGATGAGCCCGGCTGTAAGCAGCCGGTCCCTGAGATCGATGACGTTTCCTTCGGGCTCTGCGGCGCCGGTCGGCCGGATGTCGTGGATGAGCCGTCCATCGATCACGATGTCCATGGGGCGCTGGGTTCGGCAGCGCGTCGTCGCCCAACAAGGCGAGGCAACCCACAAGCGTCTTTCTCACAAAACTCCCCTCCCCGCTCCTCGGCTGTGATTTTCCTCCTCGGAGCCGCCGGTGTACATTATTCTGCAGACCAATGCTTCGCGCTTTTTCAGGAGAGACTGGATGACGCAATTCGCCCTCGATCGTCGGCAACTGCTGCAGCTCTTTGGAAGTGCCGGGGCTGCCGGAATCCTTGCCTGCTGGCCGCGTGTGGCCGCCGCCGCACCGGTGACCATCGAGCAGATCAAGAAGGCGGGGGTCCTGCACGTCGGCTGCGAGGCGGCCTATGTGCCCTTCACCTATCGGGACTCGTCGGGAAAGATCGTCGGCTTCGATGTCGATGTCATTGGCCGGTATCTGGCACCCATTGGCGTGAAACCCGAATTCATCGATACCCAGTGGTCGGGGGTTATTCCCGCTCTTTATGCCGGGCGCTTCGAGATGGTGCCGACCATGAGCTACACGAAGGAACGGCTCGAGCGCGTGCTGTTCAGCATACCGTACGCGGACGCCTCGCAGGCGCTGCTCATCCGCGCGGGCGACAAGGACAAGATCAGGACGATTGCGGATATGTCCGGCCGCGTCCTGGGCATCAAGCTGGGCTCCCCGGGCGAGACTTTGAAAAATAAGCTCGAGCAGCAACTCAAGACAGAGCGGGGCTCAGGGTTCAAGGATGTGAAGACCTATGACGATCATCCGGCTGCCTATCTGGCGCTGGCGCAAGGCAGCGTCGACGGCGTGCTCAATACGGTGCCGACGCTCGCCGTGGTCATGCGCGACAAGCCGGGCGCCTTCGCGATGGTCACCAATGTGGGCGGTGACAACTGGCACGGCTATGCGTTTCGCAAGGAGGACACCGAGCTTGCCGACTTCATCAACTCGCGCATTAACGCCATGAAGCAAAGCGGCGAGATCTTCGAGTTGCAGGAGAAATGGTTCGGCTTTCGCATGCGGCTTTCCGACACCATCCCGACCTTCAGCTGATTTACGCTCCTCAGTGCTCAACCCCGTCATCCTGAGGCGCTCGGCGCAACGCGCCGAGCCTCGAAGGAGGACGGCCACAAACGGGCCGCATCCTTCGAGGCTCGCTCGCTACGCTCGCTCGCGCCTCAGGATGACGGTTCCAGATTAGCGTTTACCGCGTGACGATTGACTGGGGCATCGTGGAGACCGCGATTCCGCTGCTCGCGCGCGGAACGCTGGTGACGCTGAAGATCAGTCTCATCGCCGGCGTCCTTGCCTGCCTGCTCGGCTTCACGCTCGGACTTTGCGCGCTCAGCCATGTGCGTGCGCTGCGCTGGATCATCGCCGCCTATGTGGATTTCATCCGCGGCACACCGCTGCTCATCCAGATCTTCCTCGTCTTCTTTGCGCTGCCCGTGATCGGCATCCGCTTCGACGAGACCTGGGCCGGCATCATCGCGCTCGCGATGAATACCAGCGCCTACATCGCCGAGACGGTCCGCGGCGGAGTCGGCAGCATCGAACGCGGACAGACCGAGGCGGCCAGATCCATCGGCATGACGCATCCGCAAATTCTTGCCTACGTCCTCCTGCCCCAGGCGCTGCGGCCGATCGTGCCGCCGCTGACGAACGAGCTGATCAGCATGACGAAAAACTCGTCACTGCTCTCCGTCATCTCGGTTTACGAGCTGACCCGGGCCGGGCAGGCGATCATCTCCGTGCATTTCGTGCCGTTCGAGATTTATCTGCTGCTCGCGCTTTATTACTACGCCCTGATCAAGACGCTTTCCTGGATATCGCGGTGGATCGAGAACAGAATGCCGCGGCTGTGATGCCGGCGGCCGGGACGGCTCCGGCTCTGCGCGTGCAGGGCTTGTCGAAGACGTTCGGGGCAAAGGCGGTGCTGCGCGACATCGATCTCGATGTGGCGAAAGGCGACACCGTCGTCGTCATCGGCGCTTCGGGCTCCGGAAAGACCACGCTCCTGCGCTGCATCAACTATCTCGAGCGCCCATCGAGCGGTGCGGTCTATCTCAACGGGCGACTCATCGGTCGCGTGCCGGCAGGGCGCGGCCGCTGGAAGGATGCCTCCGAGCACGCGCTCGCGAAGCAGCGCCGGGGAATCGGCTTTGTCTTCCAGCGGTTCAATCTGTTTCCGCACCTGAGCGCGCTGGACAATGTGGCGATCGGGTTGCACCGGGTCTCGGGTTTGCCCAAGCGCCTCGCCCGCGAGCGCGCCGCCGAGTATCTGCGCCGGGTCTTCCTGGCCGAGCATGTCCACAAGAAGCCGAGCGAGCTTTCCGGCGGACAACAGCAGCGGGTGGCGATTGCCCGCGCGCTCGCCATGCAGCCGGCGATCATCCTTTTTGACGAGCCGACCTCGGCGCTTGATCCCGAGCTGGTGCGGGAAGTACTCGACACCATCCGCATGCTTGCAGCAGGCGGAATGACCTCGGTGATCGTCACCCACGAGCTGTCATTTGCGCTGCAGGTGGCAAAATGCGTGGTGTTCATGGATGAAGGCGCGATCGTCGACCGCGGACCCCCGCGCGAGCTGTTCGGTTGCCCGCGCGAGGCGCGCACGCGCCGTTTTCTCGAGCACCTGCACCTTCCCGATCTGAAAGCAGCGCCATGAAGGAAACGGACTCTTTTGACATTCTCATCCGCGGCTGCACGGCGCTGACCTCCGATCCGGCACAGCCCGTCATCGATGACGCGGTGATCGGCGTCCGCGGCAATCGGGTGGCATTCATTGCAAAAGGCAACGAGGCGGAAGAGCTGCAGGCCAAGCGCGTGATCGACGCCCGCGGCCATGTGGCAACGCCCGGCTTCGTGAATGTGCATACGCACGCGGTGCTCTCGCTCGCGCGCGGGATGACGGAGGACGCGGGCTTTGCGCCGGCTTACACCGCGGGCGTACCGCACGCCTATGACATCCGGGAAGATGAGGCGGTCGCGCTGGCGCGCGTCACCGCGCTCGAGGCGCTGTCATTCGGCTCGACGCTGATCAACGACACCTACATCCACGCGCACGCGACGCTTCCGGCAGTCGCCGAGCTGGGGATTCGCATCTCCTCGTCGGCCTGGCTCCACGACGTCGATTTCACCCGCGTACACGAGGGCGCGTGGAAATACGAGACCACGATCGGCGACCGGACCTTGCGTTATGCGGTCGATCTTTATGACTGCTGGCACGGCGCGTTTGACGGCCGTGCCACGGTGATGCTGGCGCCGCACGCGATCGACACGTGCTCGCGCGATTTTCTACGCGAGGTCGACCGCGAGCGCAGGCGCATGGGCGTGCGCGTGATGACACATCTCGCGCAGAGCCATACCGAAGTCGAGCAGGTGCGGAGGCGTGACGGCATGACCCCCACTGAAGCCGTGGAAGATGCCGGGCTTCTCGATGATGGGCTGATTGCCGCGCACTGCCTGGTCATGACCAATGACGACATCGCCCGCGCGGGCCGCGCGCACATTACCGTTGCGCACGCCCCCAAGGTCAATATGACCGGCGGCTATTTGCCCGTGACGTCTCAATTGCGCCGCGCCGGCGCGCAAATCGCGCTGGCGACCGACAACATGCACGGCGACATGGTGGAGGTGATGCGGTGGGCGCTGGCGGCGGGCCGGCTGCAGGAGAAGGCGGTAACAGATTTCTGGCAGGCGAGCGACGTTTTCTATATGGGAACGCTCGGCGCCGCCAAGGCATTGGGCCGCGAGCACGACCTGGGCAGCCTCACGGTCGGCAAGAAGGCCGATGTCGTGCTGTTCGATTTCCGCCGGGCGCATCTCACCCCCGCGCTGAACCCGCTTGCAACGCTGGTGCATGTCGCCCAGGGGCGCGATATCGCCACGGTCATCGTGGACGGCCGCGTCGTCATCGAGGATGGCCGCCCCGTGCTTGTCGACGCGGATCGCATTCGCCAGGAAGGAGCCGCCGCGGCGCGCGGGCTGTGGAACCGCGTCACCGGCCATTCCGGCCGGGGACTCTGGACGTCGCCCCCGACGCCATGTATCGGGCCATCAAAGAGCATGGCAGATGGATCGCGTAGCTGAGAAGTTTTTCCGAAAGCCCCGGCACAGCCAATGAAGCTTTACGACTGCACGACGGCGCCGAGCCCGCGCCGCGTGCGTATTTTTCTTGCGGAAAAAGGGATCAGCGTGGCGACCGTGCAGGTCGATCTGCGTAATGGCGAGCAATTCACGCCCGCGTTTCGTGCAATCAATGCGGACTGCACCGTGCCGGTGCTCGTACTCGACGACGGCACGGCCATCGCGGACATCATTGCGATCTGCCGCTATTTCGAGGAGCTTCCATCCCGATCCATGTTTGATGGGCCGGACCCCTGCGGAAAAGGCGGTGATCGAAAGTTGGCAGCGCCGCATCGAGCGGGATGGTTTTTACGCCGTCATGGAGGCTTTTCGCAATTCGACGCCCGGATTGAAAGGACGCGCCCTGCCCGGCCCGGAATCGTACGATCAGATCCCTGCGCTGGCCGAGCGCGGGCGCGTCCGTATCCAGCATTTCTTCACTTCCATGAATGAAAGGCTTGCCGGGAACGAATTTGTCTGCGGCGCAAATTTCAGCATTGCCGATATTACCGCGATGGTCACCGTCGATTTTGCCGGCTGGGCGAAGCTCAGGCCGCCCGAGCACATGGCGCACCTGCGCCGCTGGCATACGGCGGTGACCGCGCGCCCCAGCGCGAGGGCCTGAGGTTCCCGGGAATCCTAAAGAGTTGTTAACCCGAACGGGAATATTGTGCGCGTCCGCAGCGCAACAAATCAGAATCAGGTATCGGAGAAGCTCATGAGTGGCCCAACATCCTCGGCAGCGGAAGAGAAAGAGGTTCCCGTTGCGGTCGACATGGAGGCGGAGCTCACCGAATTGGTCAATCAGAACATTTCGGGCTCGCAGCAGCTCGAGAACGATGCCGAGCGAATCAGGGCCTCGGTCGCGCGCCTGACGTCGACCTCGATCGAGGGCCTCGAAGGGCTGGCCTCCGAGCTCCAGGACCTGCAGCGCTTCCTGAACTCGGAAGTCCGTCGTGTGCAAAGTGAGATCGAGAGCGCATTGGCGGGCATGAAGATCATCATCGAGACCATTGCGCCCTGGAAAAGCTGCGCACTGCCCATCGCGGCCCCGCCAAGCGCCCAGACCGTGGCAATGCCACGGACGGCGCCGTTTCCGATTTCCCAATCGCGTCGCTGAGCGTTTGCAGCCGGCGGCCGTTCAGACGTCGCTTTTGCGCTCCGCAGCCTCGCGCTCGCGCAGGTAATCCTCGGTCGTGCGCGCCTTCGGACGCGGCGGCGCGCCGTGCGGATCGAATTCCTGCTCGGTAATGACGATCACGCGGCAGTCCTCGCACATTTTGAGGACATCCAGGCGCTGCGCGGATTCCTGGAACATCCAGTGCCGGCCCGCGAGTTTCCCCGAGATGCGCTCGATCGTGCTTTTCACGCCGAACGGCTTGCCGCAGCGGATGCAGTGAAACGGCTCCTCTTCTTTGAGAACCCGCGCGGTCGCGGTTGCCGCGCGAAAGTCGAGCTGCGGCACCAGCGTGATCACCTTCTCCGGACACGTCGCCTTGCACAGCCCGCACTGCACGCACGCATCCTCGGTAAACCGCAGCATCGGCCGTTCGGGGTTGTCGCTCAGGGCTCCCGTCGGACACGCCGAAACGCAGGCGAGACATAGGGTGCAGCCGTCGGCGTTGAGCTCCACCGACCCGAACGGAGCGGCCAGAGGCAGCGCGATGACATCCACCGGAGCAGGAGCAACGCGGTGCAGCTCGCGCAGGCCGAGGCGCAGCAAGTCCCGTTTTGCGCCGGACGGCATGAAGCTCGCCGGAGCAGAGGCGCCTCGCGCGGGATCGAGGGAACGCAGCATGCCGCCGAGCGCGTCGGGATCGTCGGTTTCGAGCGTCGCAACGCGTCCGGTGCCAAAACCGAGGTCCGCCAGAATCGGCTCGGCAAGCGCGATCGTTTTGGCAAGCCCGCTGACGTCGTAACGCGCCTTGCTGCGCAGCAGAAAACGTACCGCGCAGGCACCGTAGGCAAAGGCGCCGGCAATTGTCTCAAGGCCTGTTTGCGTCACCTCGTTCACCGCAAGGGGCAGCACATTCGCCGGCAGCCCGTTGCCGAAGCGGGCGAGCGCGTCGATCAAGGGCCTGCCATGCGCCGAGTCGTGAATGAGCAGCACCGGGCTGATGCCGCCGGCCTTCAGATAGGTGGTGAGCAGAATGCGCAGCTTGCGCAGCAATGTGTCGACGGGCGGCAGCGCATAGGAAGCGGCCCCGGTCGGGCAGACCGCCGCGCATTGGCCGCAGCCGGCACAGACGTGGGCATTGATCGCGACATGATCGCCCGCAGGCGCAATGGCGCTGGTCGGGCATAGATCGAGACACCGCGTACAGCCGACGATCTTCGAGCGGGAATGGGCGCAAAGATCCGCCGTGAACGAGATGTAGCGCGGCTTGTCGAAAGTGCCGACGAGATCCCGCGCCTTGAGGACGGCGCGCAGCACGGCTGCAGGGTCTGTGGGATCGGCCCGCAAATAGCCGTCGCGCAGATCGCTCGCCGGAAACAGCGGCGGGCCGCCCGAGAGATCGAGCACCAGGTCGCACTGCGAGGTGGCGCCGTCGCGCGGGATGCCGAAGCGCATGACATCGCGCGATGAGGGCGAAGGCTGCGCGTAATCGTCTACTACGAGCCGGAACGCGCCGAGATGACCGTTCGCCGAGCGGATGCGGCCCCGCACGATCGGAAACTCGGCGACGCTCGGCGGGTCGACAGCTGCCGGAGGCGTTATGAGAACAGTGACGTCGAGATGGTCCTTGAGCAGCTGGCCTGCTTCGATCGGCTGCTCATCGCGGCCGTAGATGAGAATGGCGCCATCGCTGTTGAAGCTGACGAATGGAACTTCCGGGATCGGCTCGGCAGCGGCGGCGAGAAGCGCGGCGATCTTTGGGCCGGCCGTCTGCGCATCCTTCGACCAGCCGGCAGTTTCCCGAATATTGACGAATGCAACTTCTGCGGAGCTGCCTTCAGCCAGCTCGGAGAAAAGTGGGGCCTCCTGGGTGCAGCCGACGAGGAGCGGCCGATCCTCCGCCGCAGCGGCACGGAATTTCTCCACTTCGGCGCGACACAGCTCATCTGCGCTGACGACGGTCGTTCCCTGGCAGGCGCGCTTCACCCCATCCGCGTCGAGCGGAATGGTGCGCTCGCACGAGCAAACGAGAATTTTGCGCGACTGCTCCGACATTGAGGAACACTTCTCTCACCCGTCATCCTGAGGCGCGAGCGAGCGTAGCAAGCGCCTTGCGCCGAGCACCTCAGATGACGGGTGTAGGTTTGAGCGCGTAGGGGCCTATATAATGAGGACTCTGCATCAGCGCGAATCTGAAAGAAAAGAAATGGTCCTGCGGGAACGCACTCCTCTGCGTATAAACGAGCCCAAGCTCGACCTGCCGCCGCCGTTCCGGTGCGTGAGCTTGCGCGAGGTGGGAGATGCATTCGCGCACGCGCTCAAAATCGCCGCGCAGGAGGGCGCCGGCACGCTGGTGCATGTCGGGCGCTTCGATCTCGTGGAATTTGCACTGGTGCTGGAACCGGAGGAGCCGCTGCGTGCCGCGCGGCGCGCGCTCTATGCGGGGCTCGTCGCGCTCGGCCAAGCGCTTGCGCTGCATGCGCCTCCCCAGCGCCTCATTACTTTCGACTGGCCCGATGCGCTTCGGGTGGATGGCGGGCTTGTCGGCGGCGCCCGGCTCGCCTGGCCGGAAAATGCACGCGAAAGCGAGCCGCCGGACTGGCTTGTGTTTGCCGCCATGATCCGCACCGTCGCCATGGGAGAAGAGGAACCGGGCCTGCGGCCGCTTTCGACCGCCCTTGAGGAGGAGGGCTTTGACGATCTCGGCTCCGGTCGCCTGCTGGAAAGCTTTGCCCGGTCCTGCATGCGCGTGATGGACACGTGGCAGGAAGACGGGTTCACGCCGATAGCAAAAGAATATCTGGCGCACCTCTCGCCAGAGGAGGGCACCCGGCATGAGATCGCAGACAACGGCGACCTTCTGATACATGACGCCGGGAACACGAAGTCCCGGCGCAGCTCTCTGCGCACGGCGCTCGCCCGTCCATCATGGCTCGATGCTCAAACCGGCGCCCCACGCAGGCAGTAACATATAAAAGCGCATGCAAGATTTTTGGGTTTCAAGTGGGCATCACCTGCTCGACCGCGATGCAGGCGGCGGCCTCCTGATCACCGACGGGTATCTCAAAGCCTATCTGGCGCGGCCGGAGCTCGCTCCACCGCCCGAAGCATGCATCGCCGAGCGCAGCCTGCATGCCGCGCTGCTGCTCAATCCGCGTCGGCCGGTTGCGCCTTCCGAGATTGCGCGCATTGCCGATGCCGATGCGCGCGAGAACTGGAACGTGATGATCGCATTTCGCGATCATCTCATATCGCACCGGACACTCGAAGCAGCCTATCTCGGCATCGTACGCCGGCGCATCGACGTGCCTCCGCTTTTCGCCAATCAACTCGTGCACGTGATCCTGCGCAATGCGCTCCACGGCTGCACCGATCCGTTTGTGGCCCGCGCAGGCGAGCTGTTCTTTCGGCCACAGCGGCTCACGGTGAATAACGGATCGCTGATTGCCGCCGACGAGGAGACCGTCACGAGCAGCCAGCCGCAACCAACAAGTCCGCTCGTTGCCATGCTCGGGCTCTCTGCGGGCCCGGGAATCGACGTCCTGAACAATGAGAACTCGGCGGGCTATTGGGAGCGCAGCGAGGCGTTCGACATGGCCCTCGATCTCACCGCCGGCCGCCGCGCACTTGCAGCTCTGGGCGAGGTGATCGCGCGCTGGGTTGCGCATCTTCTCGCCATCGAAGTCGATGTGCAGCTGCTGACCGAGGCGACGGGGGTCGAGCTCAACTGGTATGTGGGCCTGGATGCCGAGGCGACCGCGATCGGAGATGCGCTGTGGCGCGGCGAGGAGCTCGACGAGGCCGCGCGCGAGCGCATCGTCGGACTCTACGCATTGACATTTCGGGACGATCAGCTGGTCATTGAGAAATCTCGTGGAGAGCCCACCTATCTGCTCATGGCCATGGATGCTGAGCGCAGGCTGCGGCTGAAGCCGCAGAACCTGGTCACTGGGTTGCCCGTGCGCGCGCTGGAGCCGGCATCGTGACCGTCGCGCCCGCGCTTGCGACCATTCCGGTCGGCGTCATTGTCGAACGCCGCAAGGCCGCAAGCCCATGGATCGATTTCACGTGGCGCGCGGTTTCCGTGCTCGTCGGCGAGCCCGACACTCCACCGTGGACCACCCTCTCCGAGGACGCGCACTGCGCCACGTTGTACGTGGGTGCAGTCGACCTCGAGCTTTACCGCATCGAAACCGCGCATTACGACGACAATCTCCACTCAGGCTCGCCGCGCCTGTGGGTCGCGCTGCGGCCGACGGGAGGCGAGCCTCCTTACGAGCTCTTTGCCGTTACCGCAGATCCGGCGGAAGGCGAGGCGCTGACCGAGGCGGGCAGCAATCTGGTGGATGTGGTGCCCATGCCCCCGGCCATATGCGCGCAGATCGAAGGTTTCGTGGCTGAGCATCACGTTGACCGGCCCTTCTACAAGCGGCAGCGCGTTCGCGCCGATCCGGAATCGCTCGCCCGCCGGGCGCGTGTTCAGAAAGAACAGGAATGACGAAACGCGAAACCTTTCTCCATCGCTGGTCCAGGCGCAAGCGCGCTGCGGCACCGGCTGCGCCGGCTGCGCCCGAGAGCACGCCGCCGCAGGAGAAGGCAGCTGCTCCACCCCCAATGCCGCAACCTGAACTGCCCTTCGATCTCAGCAAGCTCCCGCCGCTCGACTCGATCACCGCCCAGACGGATATCCGCGCCTATCTGGCGCCTGGCGTGCCCGCGGAGCTGACGCGTGCGGCGCTTCGTCGCGCGTGGGCTGCCGATCCAAAAATCCGGGACTTCGTCGGGCTTTCCGAGAACGCATGGGATTTCAACGCGCCGGGAGGAGTGCCGGGATTCGGCCCGTTGCAAATGACGGACGAGCTTCGGCGCCAGGTCACCGGAATGGTCGGCCGGGCGCTTGAGCCGGAAAGGACCCAGGAGGCAGCTCCACAGGCGCCAAAAGCTGCGGTACCTGCCGCGGCACAAACCCCGGAGACAGATGAAAATTCCACGGACGCTGTGGAGAATATCCGCACGGGTGTTGCGCCTGAAACGGGTGCAGCGCAAGAGGCCGAGCAGCCGCAGCTGGTGATGCCGCAAAAGCGCCATGGCGGCGCTCTGCCCACCTAATTCTGCGCCTCCTGCGCAAATCATCGTGTTGTTAACCTGGTACTATTGACCGGTAGTTCCGGCGAACGGTAATTTCCACTCTGGAATTGCAATAAGAACAAAAACTGCCCATGAGGGAATTAGATTCGGATGAGGCGATCCGCATCGGCGGCAGCGCTGCTGTGCCTCCACTTTCGTTGAACCCTTCCGCGGATGCCGATGATGTCGACCTTGCACGGGCGCACGAATATGCGCTGCTCTCCCTTTTGCTCGCACGTGCCCCGAATGCCGCGCTTCTCGAGCGCCTCGCGCAGTTGCGCGGAGATGCAACGCCGCTCGGACTCGCGCACGCAGCGCTCTCGCAGGCCGCGAGCCTCACGAATGTGACGGGGGTCGAGCGCGAGTATTTCGACCTCTTCATCGGTCTTGGGCGCGGCGAGCTCCTTCCCTATGGCTCGTATTATCTGACCGGCTTCCTGCACGAGCGGCCGCTGGCGCGCTTGCGCGCACATCTCGCAAGGCTCGGCATCGAGCGATCGGAAGGCAATGCGGACCCCGAGGACCACGCTGCGATTCTTTGCGAGATCATGGCGGAAATGATCAGCGGGCGTTTCTCCGTGCCTGCCGGCTCGGACCGCGCGTTCTTCGAGCAGCATCTCGCGCCATGGATCGGGCAGTTCTTCAGCGATCTCGCTGCCGTGCAACGCGCCGATTTCTACCGGACCGTAGGCGCGCTGGGCAGGCTTTTCATCGACATCGAGAAAGAGGCATTTGCGCTGCCCGCGTGACGATCGCACGCGGGTACCGCGAGGAGGTGAGCGAATGAAAAAAGAATCGAAGAGAAGCGTCGGCCGCCGTGATTTCCTTCGCACATTGGGAGCGGGCGCAACGGCCGCAGTGGCAACGGCCGGCCCCCTCGCCGTGCCTGCTCGCGCGGACAGCGAGTCGAACGACGAGAAACGCAAGTCTCGCTACCGCGAAACCGAGCACGTGAAGACGTTCTACCGGGTCAACAGATATCCGAGCTGAGGAGGCGCCCGTGCTGATCAAGAGAACGGAACGTCAAGCCCGCCGCACGGCGCTCGCCGGCGCCGTGGACGCGCAATCCGCCGCCCGTCTCGATCGCCGCACTTTCCTGCGCCGCTCGGGAGTTATCGGTGGCGGCGTCGCCGCCTTGGGGCTGCTCCCGCCGAGGAGCGTGCGCAAGGCACAGGCCGGACCGCCCCCGCATGCCGGCGCACAAGTCAACATCCGTAAAAACATCTGCACGCATTGCTCGGTCGGCTGCACGGTGATCGGGGAAGTCGCCAACGGCGTGTGGATCGGTCAGGAGCCTGGCTGGGAATCGCCGATCAACCGCGGCTCGCATTGCGTCAAAGGCGCTGCGGTGCGCGAGCTCGTCCATGGCGACCGGCGGCTGAAATATCCGATGAAGCTCGTCAACGGGCAGTGGACGCGCATCAGTTGGGAAAAGGCAATCGACGAGATCGGCGACAAGCTGATGAAGGTGCGGGAGGCGTCCGGACCCGATGCGGTCTACTGGCTCGGCTCCGCGAAGCAGTCCAACGAAGGCTCCTATCTGTTCCGCAAGCTCGCGGCCTTCTGGGGCACCAACAACGTCGATCACCAGGCGCGCATCTGCCATTCGACCACGGTCGCGGGAGTAGCCAATACCTGGGGCTACGGCGCGATGACCAACAGCTATAACGACATCCGCAATTCCAAGACGCTCATGTTCATGGGCGGCAATCCGGCGGAGGCGCACCCGGTCTCGCTGCAGCATCTACTGGAAGGCAAGGAGGTCAACCGCGCGAATTTCATCGTTTTCGATCCGCGCATGAGCCGTACGGCGGCGCACGCAACCGAATACGTGCGGGTACGCCCGGGCACGCACATTCCGACGATTTACGGCATGCTCTGGCACATCTTCAAGAACGGCTGGGAGGACAAGGAATTCATCCAGCAGCGCGTCTACGGCATGGACGAGGTGCGCAAGGAAGTGGAAAAGTGGACGCCCGCTGAAACCGAGCGCGTCACCGGCATCCCGGAAGCGCAGCTAAAGCGCATCGCGGAGACCTTCGCCAAACAGAAGCCTGCCTGCCTGATCTGGGCGATGGGGCAGACCCAGTTCTCATTCGGCACCGCCAATGTGCGCGCCAGCTGCATCTTGCTGCTCGCTACCGGCAATGTGGGCAATTTCGGCAATGGCGCAAACATCTTCCGCGGCCACTGCAACGTGCAGGGCGCGACCGACCTTGGTCTCGATATCGTGACTTTGCCGCTCTACTACGGCCTCGCCGAAGGCGCCTGGAAGCATTGGTGCCGCGTCTGGGAGGTCGAGTACGACTGGATGCGGTCGCGCTTCGATTCCAAAGAGATCATGGAAGCCTCAGGCATTCCTTCGACCCGCTGGTTTGACGCCACCTTGCTGCCGAAGGACCAGGTGAAGCAGAAGGACAATGTCAAGGCGATGGTCGTATTCGGCCATGGCGGCAATACCGTCACGCGCATGCCGGAAGCGGCAAGAGGCATTGAGAAACTCGATCTGCTGGTCGTCGGCGATCCGCATCCGACCACGTGGGCAGTGCTGGGCGAGCGCAAAAACGACACCTACCTGCTGCCGATCTGCACGCAGTTCGAGACATCGGGATCGCGCACGTGCTCCAATCGCTCGCTGCAGTGGGGCGAGCAGATCGTCAAGCCGATCTTCGAGTCGAAGTCCGATTATGACGCGATGTACTTGCTGGCGAAGAAGCTCGGCTTCGGCGACGAGATGTTCAAGAACATCGCGCTGGTGGATGGCCTGGTGTCTTCCGAGGACATCCTGCGCGAGATCAATCGCGGCGGCTGGTCGACGGGCTACTGCGGTCAATCGCCCGAGCGGCTCAAGAAGCACATGGCAAACCAGAAGGATTTCGACGTGGTCACCCTGCGGGCGAAAGATGGACCGTGCAAGGGCGATTACTATGGGCTGCCGTGGCCGTGCTGGGGCACGCCGGCATTCAATCATCCGGGCACGCATATCCTCTATAACGTGAACCTGCCGGTGAAGGACGGCGGCAGCGCCTTCCGCGCGCGCTTCGGCGTCGAGCGCGAGGTGAAGCTGCCGGACGGCACCACGCGCAAGGACAATCTCCTGGCCGAGGGACCCGCCAATGCGCCGGTGGGCGCGCAGCTGCCGGGAGGCTATCCCGAATTCACCTATGGGCTGCTCAAGAAACTTGAGTGGGACAAGGACCTCACCGATTACGAGAGGGCCACCATCGAGCAGATCGGCGGCGACAAGGCTGAGAGCGTCTCGTGGTCCATCGATCTGTCGGGCGGCATCCAGCGCGTGGCCATGGAGCATGGCTGCATTCACTATGGCAACGGCAAGGCGCGCGCGATCGCCTGGAATCTGCCCGACCCGATCCCTGTGCACCGCGAGCCGATCTACACGCCCCGACCCGATCTCGTGGCCAAATATCCTACCTTGCCGGATGCGGTGCAGTTCCGCGTCCCCAATGTGGGATTCACGGTGCAGAAAACGGCGGTGGACAAGGGCATCGCCAAGAGCTTCCCCATCGTATTTACCTCAGGGCGCCTTACCGAATACGAGGGCGGCGGCGAGGAGACGCGCTCGAACAAATGGCTCGCCGAGCTGCAGCAGGACATGTTCATCGAAATCAATCCGTCCGATGCTACCGAGCGCGGCATCAAGGATGGCGCCTGGGTGCACGTCTGGGGCCCCGAAATGGCGGGCGGCAAGGTCTGCCGCATGAAGGCCCTCGTCACCGAACGCGTGGGCAAGGGCGTCGCCTGGAGCCCGTTCCATTTTGCCGGCTGGTTCCAGAGCGTCGATCAGCGCAGCAAGTATCCGCAAGGTTGCGATCCGATCGTGCTCGGCGAGAGCGCGAACATCATCACCACCTATGGGTTCGATCCGGTCACCGGCATGCAGGAACCCAAGGCAACGCTGTGCCAGATCAAGGCGGCGTAAGGAGGCTCGACAATGGCTCGGATGAAATTTCTCTGCGATGCCGACCGTTGCATCGAGTGCAATGCCTGCGTCACCGCCTGCAAGAACGAGCACGAAGTGCCGTGGGGCATCAACCGGCGGCGCGTCGTGACCATCAACGATGGCAAGCCGGGCGAGCGATCGGTTTCCATGGCCTGCATGCACTGCACCGACGCGCCGTGCGCGGCAGTGTGCCCCGTGAACTGCTTCTACACCACGGCCGATGGCGTGGTGCTGCACTCGAAGGATCTCTGCATCGGCTGCGGCTACTGCTTCTACGCGTGCCCGTTCGGCGCGCCGCAATACCCGCGCGTCGGCAATTTCGGCTCGCGCGGCAAGATGGACAAATGCACCTACTGCGCCGGCGGGCCGGAAGCCGACGGCTCGCAGGCCGAATGGGAGAAGTACGGCACGAACCGGCTCGCCGAAGGCAAGCTGCCGCTGTGCGCGGAGATGTGCTCCACCAAATCGTTGCTCGCCGGCGACGGCGAGATCATTGCGCAAATTTACAAGGAACGCGTGGCCAAGCGCGGCTATGGCTCGGGCGCCTGGGGCTGGCAGACCGCCTACCGCGAGAACATCAGCACCTGAGCGCGGGAGAAAATAAATGGTGAAACTCGTCACCTGCATCCGCTCGGCTCTTCTCGCGCTGGCCGCCTGCGCATTGCTCTTCGTTGCTTCGCCCGCCAGAGCCCAGCAGCCGGTGAATCCACAGGCAAGCTCGGTCAAGGAGCAGCAGCTGCTGCAGGAGCTGCAGCGCATCCAAGGACGCGGCACCATTCCAGATACCAAGTCCTACGTGATCGAGCAGCCCGCCGGGCGCGACTGGCGTCACTTCCATGAAGTGACGCTGCGCTGGATCGGCGCCATCTCGATCCTCGGCATGCTCGTGCTGCTGGTGGCGTTCTATCTCATCCGCGGCATGGTGCGGCTTGAATCCGGGCGCTCGGGCCGCGTGCTGCTGCGCTTCAACGCCTTCGAACGCCTCGTGCACTGGATGACGGCGACTTGCTTCATTCTGCTCGGCATCACCGGGCTCAACACCACATTTGGCAAACCCTTGCTGCTACCGCTGATGAGTCCGGAGGCATTCACGACCTGGTCGCAATGGGCCAAGTACATCCACAATTACCTGAGCTTCCCCTTCACCATTGGTGTGGTGCTCATATTCCTGATGTGGATTGCCTGGAATTTCCCGAGCCGGGTGGATTTCCAGTGGCTGAGGGAGGGCGGCGGAATCGTCGGGCACCGGCATCCTCCCGCCTACCGCTTCAATGCCGGACAGAAGATGATCTACTGGATCGTGGTGCTAGGGGGCGGAGCCGTCGCTGTCAGCGGGTATTTGCTCATGTTTCCGTTCTACGGAACGAGCATCAAGGGGATGCAGATCGCCGAAATCGTGCACGGCACCGCGGCGGTTCTCTTCGTCGCCATCATGCTCGCACACATCTATATCGGCACGATCGGGATGGAAGGCGCCTTCGAGGGCATGTGGGACGGCACCGTCGACGAGAACTGGGCGCGCGAGCACCACCGCCTTTGGCTCGAGCGAGAGGAGGCGCGCGGCAGGGTCGCGCCGCCGCCCGCCGCTCGGGCGCAGCCCGCGGAGTAGCGGCATACGAGTCGCCGTAGCCCGGATTGAGCGCAGCGAAATCCGGGTCTCGTAGGTTACCGGATACGCCGCCCCCGGATTTCGCTCACGCTCAATCCGGGCTACATGCCGGGATGGCGCAGCTGAGCGACGACTGCTTCGCTTTTGCGGGTCCGCTTCTCCCCGTTGCCGAGGCCGAGCGCATCATTGCCGAAAAAGTGAGCCCGGTCGGCGAGCGCGAGGACATTGTGCTTGCCGCTGCACGCGGTCGCGTGCTCGCAAGCGATATCGTCGCGCCCATCGATCTGCCGCCGTTCGACAATTCAGCCGTCGACGGCTACGCGGTACGTCACGCGGATCTGGCGGGCGATGGCGAGACCCGCCTGCGTATCGGTGAACGCGTCTTGGCCGGCCACGCGGCACGGGCTGCGCTCGCACCGCGCGAAGCCGCGCGCATTTTCACCGGCGCGCCAATGCCTGCGGGTGCCGATACAGTCTTCATGCAGGAAGACGTCCGCGTCGACGGCAATGCTGTGGTGGTCCCTGCCGGCCTCAAACCCGGCGCGAACCGCCGGCTGGCGGGCGAGGACGTGCGCGCCGGCACCCCGGCGCTGCGGGCGGGACGAAGGCTGGCGGCCCAGGATGTAGCGCTCGCGGCAGCGATTGGCATGACGCGCCTCGACGTGCGCCGCCGTGTGCGGGTCGCCGTCTTCTCGACGGGCGACGAAATCGTCGAGCCAGGCGCGCGCCGCTCCGCCCCCGCGCTGTTCGATGCCAACCGCTATCTCCTTGCGGGACTGGTCGCAGGCCTGGGCGGTATCGCCACCGATCTCGGAATTTTGCCGGACGCGCCCGACAAGCTTGCAAGCGCCATTGCCGCCGCCGCGCAGGAGCACGACGTCGTGCTTACCTCCGGCGGCGTGTCGACCGGCGAAGCCGATCACGTGCGCAGCGCGGTCGAGCGGGTGGGCCGGCTCGTCTTCTGGCGCGTCGCCATCAAGCCCGGCCGACCCGTTGCCATGGGCGTCCTCCCCGGTGCGCCCGCCGGCAATGATGCGGCATTCGTCGGCCTGCCGGGCAATCCGGCAGCCGTTTTTGTGACTTTCGCCCGCATCGTGCGCCCGCTCATCCTGCGCCTTGCGGGCGCGCAACTCACCCCGCTTCTCCCCATGCCTGTGCGCGCCGGCTTCGCCTATAAGAAGAAGTCGGGGCGGCGCGAATATGTGCGCGTGAAGCTCGCTCCGCTCGGCGACGGCGTGATCGAGGCGCGCAAGCATCCGCAGGACGGCGCGGGCGTGATCACCTCGCTGACCGAGACGGATGGCGTGGTCGAGCTGCCCGAGGACAGCACAAGAATCGAGCCGGGTGCGACGGTCGGATTTCTCTCCTACGCGGCGCTTACGACCTAAAGTCGCACGCCTGACGTTGAGAACGCGACCTGCACCGGCTCCTGGAAATGGTTGAGAACGGCAACCGCGATCAGCGCGATCACGGCAGCGGCGACACAGGCGACGAAGAAGGCGCGCATCTAATTTTTCTCCTGCGTCATGCCCGCGCTTGTCGCGGGCATCCACGTCCTGGGCCAGAGCGCCGTGGATGGCCTAACAAGTCCGGCCATGACGCCTTCTGTTTGTTATAAACTATTATGCGCGTGGGAATGCAAATTCAAGCACCGGCGGTGCCGCATGCGGCGGCGATGCGGTTCGCCTCGGCTGCCTCATCCGGTGTGTTGACGTTAAAGAAAGGATCGACCGGCGCGGTCGGCCAATCGGCAAGCGCGACGCCATAAGGCGCGGTAAACATGTCGATCTTGCGCAGGCCGCGCTCGACCAGCGCGTTCTGCAAGTCGGCGCGCAGCGTGAGGGGCCACAAACCGATCACAGGATGGCGCCGTTCGCCCGAACGGGCGCAGGCAAGCGGTGTGGCAGCGTCGCGACGCGCGGCTGCAAGGCGCGCGACCAGATCAGTTGGCAAAAAAGGGCAATCTCCCGGCACGCTTACCACGTCGCTGACATCACGCGCGTGTGCAGCCGCCCATTCAAGGCCGGCGAGGATGCCGGCGAGCGGCCCTGCGAATCCAGGCACGGTATCGGGGATCACCGGCAGACCGGTATCGGCAAAACGCCCTGGGTCGCCGTTGGCATTGAGAACGAGCATCGCGCATTGCGGCGCAAAGCGCTCAAGCACGCGCTCGAGAATTGTCTGGCCGCCGATGCGCAGGCGCGCCTTGTCGCCTCCGCCCATGCGGCGCGCCAGCCCGCCGGCGAGCACAAGCCCGAGCACCTGGGATTTCTCATTATCCATGTGATGCTGCGCTCAAGCCTGTCCACAAGCACAGTCGCGTTCCCTCTCCCATAGGGAGAGGGAGCACACAGCGATTGCCGCGCTGTCCCTGCTCCATTCAGTCATCGTGCACGGCGGCCTTGCGGCGGTGCTTCGCGCTCTCCTCCTCCACGTAACGCAGGTCCTGATCGAAGACGATGCGGTCCTCGCCGGAGAGCGCGATGAACCGCTTGCCGCGTGCGCGGCCGACGAGCGTGAGATGCGCCTTGCGCGCGAGCTCTACCCCCCACGCGGTGAATCCGGATCGAGAGATCAGGATGGGTATGCCCATGCGCACCGTCTTGATCACCATCTCGGAGGTCAGGCGGCCCGTGGTGTAGAAGATCTTGTCGGCGGCGCTGATGCGGTGCTTGAACATGTAGCCCGCGATCTTGTCGACGGCATTGTGGCGGCCTACGTCCTCCATGTAGAGGAGCGGCCGGTCCGCCTGTGCCAGCACACAGCCGTGAATGGCACCCGCCTCGAGGTAGAGCGAGGGCGTGGTGTTGATCGCCTGGGTGAGCCGGTAAAGCCACGAGGTGCGCAGCTCGGCGGCCGGCAAGGTGACGCCCTCGAGCGCCTCCATCAGATCGCCGAAAACGGTGCCCTGCGCGCAACCGGAAGTCTGCACCTTCTTTTTGAGCTTCTTCTCGTAATCGGTCTTGCGCTTCGTGCGCACCACGACGACCGCCAGCTCCTCGTCATAATCGACCCCCGTGACGGTGTCGTCGGGCATGAGCATGTGCTGGTTGAGCAGATAGCCTAGCGCCAGATATTCCGGATAATCGTTGATCGTCATGGCGGTCACGATTTCCTGCCCGTTGAGAAAGATCGTGAGCGCCCGTTCGTGGGTCACGCGGGTTTCGATCTCGGAGCCCGTCTGATCGACTCCGCGCACCCGCTCCGTCAGGCGTGGATCGAGCGGGTCGGGCCGGACGAGATAGTCTTCATCTGCCATGCCGCTAATGTAGGCTCGAGGAGGTGCCGCGCAAAGGTGAAAGGCTCGATCGTCATGCCCGGCAACGCAGTCAAGCGTGCGCAGACTGCGTGAACTTGTCTGCTTTGCCGGGCATCCACGTCTTTGTTGTGCAATCAAGACGTGGATGGCCGGGACAAGCCCACCATCATCGCAACGACGCTGTTCTTCAAGCTCTCCGGGCAGACCTGGACCGGCAGCGATTTCGCAGCGCCCGAGTCGCCCGAGGCGCAGCGCTTCTACAATTATCTGTGCATCGCCTTCGGCGGCGATCAGCTGACTTTCCGTTTCCTGGTCATGCCGCAACGCGGCGCCCGGCCCTGCCGGAGAGGCGGGCGGTGCGCTGCATCGGCGTGCGCGGCGAATATCAGCAAGTACGCAAGGCATTCGACCTGCGCGTGATGCCGTTCGTCGATCCGGATCTTCTCGTCAAGGTCAGGTCGACGGAATGGCTTTTGCCCGGCGACATCAAATGAAGCGGATAATCGCTGCCGGCCGCTGTGTCGGCGTGCTCGCATTCGCGCTGCTTGTCACTGCGAATGCAGCGCGCGCACAGGCGTCTTCTTCTTTCGGCAACAGCAGCATCGAAATTCTCTACGAACCGCCCAGGAGCATCAAATATCTGCCGCTGGTGCACCGGTTGCAGTCTTTTCGCATGCTCGAGCAATTGAGCGAGTTCCTTGCCCCCGTGCGGCTGCCGCACGAGCTCCTGCTGCTCACGCACGAATGCGGATTCGTCAACGCCTACTACACAACTGATGCGCAATACGCCCCGCTCTGGTGGCGCATCGACGTCTGCTACGAGTTCATTGAAGGCCTCGAGCATATGGGCCCGAGACAGGGTGAGACGTCGGCTTTTACCTATGAAGAGGCGGTGGTCGGCGCGCTGGTGGGGGTCGTGCTGCATGAATGCGGTCACGCCGCCTTCGACATGCTCGACGTGCCGGTGATGGGGCGCGAGGAGGACGCAGCCGATCAGGTCGCCGCCTTCCTGGCGCTGCAGTTCAGCAAAGACGTGGCGCCGCTGGTCATCCGTGGCATCGCCTACCAGTGGAAGAGCTTCCCCGATCCCGGCGAGTTTCGGCAGTTCTCGGACGAGCACGGCACCGCATCGCAACGCTTCTACAACACGCTCTGTCTCGCTTATGGGGGCGATGCGGAAACGTTTCGGGAATTTGTCGAGCAGGGCTGGCTGCCTGCGGTGCGCGCGCCAGGCTGCAAAGCCGAATATCAGCAGGTGAAGGAGGCTTTTGCGGCAACCATTCTGCCGTTCATCAACCGCGAGGCCATGAAAGAGGTGCAGGGGCGCGAATGGCTCAAGCTTACCACTGCGCAGGCCGAGCTTCTGCGCGAGCAGCAGCTTAAGCAGCAGCCCACGTTCAACTTCGCGGCCTGCAATCTGAGCCCGGTAAGCAATGTCTATGTGGCGCTGATGACCAAAGACGCAGCCGATCCGCACGGGCAATCGCCTCCGTCTGCGCCAGGCTGGCGGGTGCACGGCTGGTACGAGATTCCCGATCACGGCTGCAGTTTCATCGGCGCGTTCCCGGGCAGCAGCCTTTATTACTATGCCTTCGGCGACAGCGACGACGACTGGGCGGGGCGCGCGGGCGAGCCGGGCGCATCGGGGCAATGCGTCAACAAGAACGACGCGTTCAGCGCGCCCCCCGGCACGCCCTGCCGCGAGGGGGAAGTGGTGGTGAATTTCAAACGGCGGGATGTGGAGCCGATGGCATTCGGTGAAACGCTCCTCCTCCTGCCTAGCGGCGCCGGGGGCTGATGCGCACCTGGCCGCAGACTCCGTCATACCTCCTCCTGCAAGGGTGAGGTCGATCGGATTCGCGTAGCGAATACGATCGGGTGGGGGTCAGCCTTGGCCGACATTTCGAAGCCGAGCGAAATTTCGACCCCCACCCCAACCCTCCCCCTTTCAGGGGGAGGAAGCGCCGGGAGTGCGCAGCATTGGCATGGCGCTCAAATTTCAGAAATGCTGCGCTGCTTGCGCTCGGCACGCTCGCGGTTTTGCTGCAACCGGGTCGCGCACAGCCGCCCGAGGAAGGTCGGTTCGAGCTCGCCATGTGCAACATCAGCGGCACGCCCAGCATCTTTGCCGCGGTTGCTCACAGGCGCGAGGCGCAGCAATGGCAGGTGGAGGGGTGGTACGCGGTGCCGGGCTGGGGCTGCGTGCTCATCGGCAGCTTCCTGCGCGATACCATCTACGTTTATGG
>JBKPOZ010000029.1:0-6561 GCA_046733355.1 Pseudomonadota bacterium
GATACGCAGCTCGGGGCTGGGTTCTGCCGGGATCTTCAGCAAGCATTCTGCACGGACGTTGGTTATGCGGCGCAATCGCGGCAAGCAACCCACTATTTAAATCACCTCGTGGCCGCGCAGCAGAATAGACGTCAGGAACACGAAATGCGGGATTGCCTTGGCCGTCTTGGGTTGCCAACAGCCTGTGCCGCACCGGCTATACGCGGCTCGCCGCTGACGGCGGCAAAAGACACGTCGGTCATCCCGGTCCTAAACCAGTACAGTGTATCGGGTGCAGTCCTGGTAAACATCCCGAATGGCGCCTGGCTCAGACGACGACAGTCGCGATAGCGTGCACGGCAGGTGTTTATGCATTTCCGTTTAGCCGTCTGAGCGGCCGCGAAGGTGCGAGAGGCAAGATCGGCGTCGCGCGCTTTGAGTGTTCCAATACTCAATGACAGAAGCACTGGAGAGAGGGGGGACGACGGCAAACGACCGCTTGTTCATGGGTCAACTCCGTGCCCAGGGCAGCCAAGCGCTGCTCGGCGAACTGATCCACGCCTGGATCGCTACGGGAGCACAGTGCCCCTGACCTTGCCAGTCACACTGACTACGCCCACATGACCTACCTCGTAGTTAGGTTGTATTGGTCTATTTGTCCCCTGTTTGCATCAGTCCGCTCAACCCTTGCTGGCGATTGGACCTTCGGAGACTGCCCGCGGCGAAGATTTCCGGGCTCCTCCTGTTGGCTGGCCATAACGCCAGCCGTCTTGCGTTTAAGGATGCTCCAGGCGATCCAAGCCAATATCAGCACGCCCACAGACGCGGGGCTGCGGAGCGGCGCGTGCGCACCTCCGAACACAATGGCCAAGCCAACCAATACGCCGGGGAAAACGTGCATCGGCGCCCACACCAGTGCCGACAGCACATTGGCCACATAGAGTGGCTGGAGGACATTCTCATTATGCCGCCCAGCAAGGGGACAAAGGCGCGCACCACTGCCGTGAAGCGCGCCAGGAACACGCTCGTGACACCATATTTGCGGATCAATTGTGCGCTGCGCTCGATCAGCCAGGGAAGCGATCGAGCGGCCAGCCTCTGAGTATCTGCCGGGGATAGCGATGTCCGAGCCAAAAGGAGAAGCCGTCGCCGGCAATTGCTCCGGAAACCGCGGCAACGAGTAGCGCCCAGGGGCTGATATCGGCGGTCGTGGCGAGCGCACTGATAAGAAGGATCAGCGTGGAGCCCGGCACCACGGTCCCGATCACAGGAACGGCTTCAGATAGCGCGAGCAGGAAAACCGCAAGGAATGACGATTGCGGATGCGGCTCCCACAAAGTCGACCATCGCTCAAAATAGGCTGTCGGATTGCGAGTGCCACGAGCGCCCTCTGCCCGCCTTGAACAATCCCGCATTTACCGTCGTGTTCCACCGGCAGCGGAGAGTCCCGCCGATTGAGGACGATTTCACGGTCGCCACAAGGACTTCCGGCCTGCCCTGCGGCAAACATCAGCCTCACACAGGCCGGCCGCATTCCGCTGCGCTCTGGCCGAAAGTAATGCTAGGCATTCGCGACGACGGCCACCGGCGAGGGGGGGCGCACTTATTCGATCACTTGGTCGGCGCGTGCGAGGAATGACGCCGGCACTTCAATTCCGAGCGCTTGGGCAGTCCTCATATTAATCACCAACTCGAAATGGGTTAGCTGCTCGACCGGTAGCTCGGCCGGTTGGGCGCCTTTCAGGATTTTGTCGACGTACAAGGCAGCCTTGCGAAAAAGCTCGACATATACCGCCGAGTAGGACATCAGCCCGCCTTCCTCAGCGAACCACCGCGGCACTGAAACGGCCGGCACACGCTGCTTCAGCGCCAGCTCCGCGGCGCGTTGGGTCGGCAGGCTGGGTTGAACGATTATGGCATCGGGCCGGTCTTTCTCCATGGCGGTGAAAGCGGCCTCCTCGCTACTTTTGACCCTGACAGCACTGATCGTGGTTCGGGTCGCTTCGCCGCCAAGCTGGATCTGTTCGAGGAAGGGTTTGAAGAAGGGATCGGTCGCGTTTGCTAGGGCCGTCACGCGGCGCGCCGATGGCAGCATGTCGCGGATCAGTTGGACACATTTGCCAGCCAATTCGGCGGTCACGGAAGCCAAGCCGGTGACGTTTCCGCCGGGCCGAGGAAGGCTCGCGATCAGGCCGGTACCGATCGGATCTCCTGTCTCCGCCATGACGATCGGGATTTCGTGCGTCGCTTGCCTTGCCGCGAGGGCGGTGGGCGTGAACCAAGTGACGATTATATCGACCTTGAGACGGACCAGCTCGGCGGCCAATTCGGGAAGCCGGTCGAGGTGCCCCTCCGCCGATCGAAACTCAAATCGAATATTTTGCCCCTCGACATAACCCAGATCACGCAATCCCTGCCGGAACTCTCGCCAAAACTGTTCCGGGCTGATATTGCCAATAACCAATACGCCGATGGTCGGGACGTTTGGCTGCTGCGCGATCGACGCGAGCGGCCACGCGGCCGCGCCGCCGACAAGCGTGGCTAACAATTTTCGTCGTGCGATGTAGATTGCCATGTGACCGTCCGGCTGGGGTCATTCAGGCGTTGGGGATGATACCACCTTTCCCACGCTTGAGAGGCGGAAAGCCTCGACATGAGCAAACGTTCCGGTTTGCCCCGGAGCGGACCTGCGATCGACGGCTCAACGCGTGGAATTCCCCGCTTCTTGATGAAATCCAACCGGCGCCTGGAACCCAAGTTCTCGCTCCTCGTTGTTGGAGTCTCCGGACCTTCTCCGGGGGAGGACGTCCATGGTCAGGCAAATCGAAGAACTGCTGCTGCTCACCTGCTTGGGCGGGTTCGTCGCGGGCATCACGTACGCCGTAACCCTGCTCCACTAGAAAAGCAGAAGCGCCGATGGAGGCATGCGCGCGTCCTTGCTACAAACGCCGCCAGCGCCTGGAGCCGAAGATCGACCTTTACGTCCCACCGCAGATGCGGAAGGGCACCGTTCGACTTCGCCAGCAAGGAATTTCGTGCGAACGCCCGCGAGTTTTTCGGGCGGCGGATTGATGGGCGGCGGCGCTGATGGTTTCGAGAACCGCGGTGCCTCCCGCGCCGCATTGGCTCGATCCATCGTGAGAACAGCCGGTGGAGCGCGGCGATGGAGGTGGTAACTTTAAGCTCGGACGAGCGAAGCGCCGCGATCAGCGGACGAGTGAAAGTCTCGCTCTGGTTGAAGTTCAACCCGATCTGGTGGTTCTTCAACGACGCCGAGCAGAACCTCGCGCAGGCGGAGTGGTACAACTCGGACCTGCCGCAGTGGCAACGCGCAGTGCTCTGGAATCTCCGCAACCCTCTGCAGAATTTCCGTGCGTTCGTCGCGGGAGTGGCGGACAAGAACTACACCGTCCGCGGTCGCCCGCCGGTGATGACCGTTCAACGAAACGATCTCTTTGCGCCCGAGACTGGCTGGCAGTGGTGCGTGCTCGCGGGTGGTGATCTCTGGTTTCCCCGGTTCTTCGTGAGCTACAGCGGCAAGCGTGTCATCTGGTATTTCGGGCATCAGCCCACTGGGTTGTGGGGCGCGAAGTTCAATTTGCACCTTGAGCCAGCGCGCAGCCGCACCAGGAAAACAATAGCGCCGTAAGTAACTCCTTCATCCGCTTCCTCCCTGTCGGGTTTAGAAGTTCGGCCACGCTTTCACAACAAGCTTATGCACATTCTCGTCGAAATCGCCGGAAAATGCGAGGCTGTTGCGCACGTGCGGCACAAGCGGCCACGCCGCCGCCGCACCCGCCGAGCAGCGTGATGAAGTCGCGGCGCCTCATCACTCGATCACCTCGTCGGCGCGGGCGAGCAGCATGCAGATCGGCCGCGGCTCGCTAGCTCGGGGTCAATTCAGGCTCGCAGCCACCTTGGCAATGCCGGCATTGGCCCGAGCCTCATCCTTTCGCCGCCAGGGGCCCTAGAGACGCCGACCGCACCGATGGCCTCGTTTCCAACTTTGATCGGCACGCCGCCACCTACCGCAATCACGTTCGGGATTTGCTTCAGAAAAGCGTTCTCCGGCTTATCGGTGAGATTCTTGAACTCAAGCGAGGTCTGGCCGCGAGTGCGAGCCATCAGCCTTGAGGCGGCCAAATTCCATGGTGTGCGGATTGGTCCCGTCGCCGCGGACGGACGCAGCGACATTGCCAGCCTTATCAACGACCACAACGGAAAACATCTTTTGTGCACTGCTCAAGGTCCCCTCAATGATCATGAGCGCCATTTTCATCGAAACGTTCTTCTCGACTTGTGGAGCCTGCGCACCGGCCGACGCGGTGAACGCGGGTGAAAGCATCGCAATGGCGAGAACCTACCCAGAAACGACATGTTTTCCTCCCTAATGAGCGGTCCAGTTGGCGGGACCTTCGGTTACAACACCACAGGGATCTTGATATTTCACCGAGTCCGCTGGGCGCCCTGATGCGCGAGAGTTTCAGGGGTCCATGGTCGCGAGGGGTCGGGTGATGTGGGTGCAGTCTCCCTGAGCCCACTTGCCAGGCTCTGGTTTCGGAGCAGGACTTTGCCACCAAGTAATCGAGGTTAAGTGATGCCGTTTACCTACACAATTGCCGATCTGCATGGGCGCTACGACCTCCTTTCGGAGGCGGTAACGAAGATCGTTAAGCACTCGAAGTCGGATCGACCGGCGACAATCATTACCCTCGGCGACTATGTCGATCGTGGGCCGAAAAGTCGCCAAGTGATCGAGAGGCTGATGGACTGGGGATCGCCCGACCTGAAACTGGTCTGCCTCAAGGGCAATCACGAAGACATCATGTGGCAGTGCTGCCGTCAGCCAATCAAGGCTGGATGGTGGATGGATAATGGTGGCGGGGCGACCCTGCTCTCCTACCGACAGAATTATGGTGACATCGTCAACGTGAAGGTCGTGCCGGAGCAGCACCTCCGCTGGATCGAAGAGCTCCCGCTGATGCACGTCGACAGGCATCGGGTCTACGTGCACGCCGGCGTCGATTCCGATCTGCCGCTCGCCGCGCAGGATCCGGACCAGTTGTTGTGGAAGATCTACAAGGGCCCCGATCAGCGCGGTCACGGAGCGCGACATGTCGTGCACGGGCATCACCAATTCAGGGATGGTCCAGTCACGATAGAAGGTCGGACAAACCTCGATACACAAGCTTGGTATACCGGCCGGCTGGTAATCGGTGTCTTCGATGATGAAGTCGCCGGTGGGCCGGTATCCCTTCTCGAGGTTCATGGCGAGCCCGTCGAGAACATTGTATAACTTTGTGGTGCAGCGATAATTTAATTGGTGACTTCGGCGCTTTTAGCCCCTTTCGGATCTCATCGAGCTGAAGCTGCATAGGTTCGGCATTGCAGGCAGGCAGCACGAGGACGAGCGACTTGCCGATGCGCGTTTAAGAATAAGCACGTCCTCGCCGGCTTCTATCATCGCCATGTGTCTCTGCCCCATCCTCTTCCGCCTCGCGCTTCACCGCCAGTGCCGCCGGATTCTTGCCTCTTGACCCAGTGCCGCGAGCGGCCCGACAAAGCGCATCCGGATGCGAAGAGCTCACGCGCCCTTGAGCAGGATATCCCACCCGTTTTTGAACCTAATGAGGGGTTGTGAGTTACCGTGGTAACGAAGGCCAGTTGAGCGCCTCGGAGCTCCTGATCAGCGATGGCGCACAGGTCGAGTGCAGCATCATTGCGCAGGACGTGACAGTCTGCGGCCGCGTCAAGGGCACTAGCCGTGCCGTCCGAGTGAGGCTGCAGAACGGTGGGCTGGTCGAGGGTGATATTTTTCACAAATCGTTGTCGATCGACGAGAACTCTCAGTTTGGAGGATCGTCGCGGCGGGTTGAGAATCCAACGGAGCCATTGACGAGCATCGCCGCCAAAGACCCGCAGAAAAAAGACATGCAGAAACCCGCCGCGGCCCCGTCATCAGCTATCATTGTCAGCTCCCACTCCGCACGGCCCTCGTCGAAGCGCAAAATGTAGAAATTGTCGTTGCTGCCTTTCTTGAAGTAGCAATAGTCTGTTCGACCATCGACCGTCTTGCCGTGTTCGAGCACTTCTCTGTGCGTCACCAGACATTGGCGTAGTCAGAAACCCGGTGAAAAGCCCTCGCAACGTGGGCGGACGCGGATTCCGTCGGCCGCCTTCAACGCAGATCCGAAGAAGGAGCCGCTGCGCATCCTGATCTGCACCGACGCTGCCCGCGGAGGTATCAACTTGCAGACTTACTGCCGGACCTCATCCATTTCGACCTGCCCCGAATTCACCGCGGCTCGAGCACCGCAACGGCCGCATCGACCGAAAGCCTCAGGTGAAGAATGAGACCGAGGCCGAGCGGCTCGCCCGCGCTCGGCGAAAATGGATGACGAAGTTGTTGATCGCCTCTTCCAACGCCGTCCGCCAACGCCGCGCCGTGGTTTTCGGATACGGGTTTAAAATCGAATCAACCAGTCGCCCGACGTGGCGGCCGTCGACTCGCCGCGCCCATTAAGGTTGCCTGGCCGGCCCGATTTACGGTGCCACTACCGGTCCCCACAGGCGGGCCGAGAG